>CAMJQA010000006.1 GCA_946407895.1 uncultured Prevotellaceae bacterium | reverse complement strand
CCCGTTCATTGACGGGAATGGCCTGAACCTGCTTGCCGCTCATGTCATAAATGAACGGTGATGTTCGTTTCTCCCCGTTCATTGACGGGAATGGCCTGAACCTGCTTGCCGCTCATGTCATAAATGAAGATATTGGCCTTCTGCGTCTTCTCGGGAATATTCAAGGTTATCACCGTGCTCTCGCTGAAGGGATTTGGCTTGTTCTGGTCCATCCGCACCATATCCACCTCAGAGGCTGATTCGTCTATGGAAGTTGTCTCAGTCTTCGCCTTAGCCTTCTTCACCGAAGTTCCTTTCAGTTCAGCAAGTTCATGAGATAATTCTTTTATGCTCTGTATCAATAGGGGAATCATTTCAACATAATTGACACTGATATTTCCACCTTTATCCTCAAAAACCAGTTCGGGATATACCTCTTTTAGCTGAATGGGATCAATACCATATTGAATAGGTGAAAGCATCTCCTCATCTGAAAATTTATCTATTTGTTCTCCTCCTATCTGATCTTCGCTTTGAGACAGCTTTGCATTATCCTGCCTAATAGTTGGATTATAACGCAGGAATTGCACGGGCTGAACACGATCCAGTTTATCGGTTACACGTTCACGAATTCCATTGGTAAGTTGAGAAGAGGAATCAGAAATTGGAGTCATAGAACTGTTCAAACTATTGGCATTACCCATTGGTGTCATATAAGAATCGGAATACAAGGGACCTTTCACACGTACTGTTCCATGAAAAAGACCTGCATATCTGCCATAAAGTGGGATAGGACATATAGTAGTATCATTCATGTTTGTGTATGTATTCATATATGTCGTACCAAATATTGCAACACTTCTGCCCCATGTGGCATATCCTAAAATGCCAGCAGCGGGATAATAATAAGTAGAATCCACTCCGGCTTGGATTGCACAGGTAAATGAGCTACCACCTACAGCTCTTGACTCTATGCCGATATTTCTACCAAACGTATTATATGAAGAGACTTTAAGCCCACGATAGTTAGCCATATTAGCATGATTTGGCTTGACAATTCGCAACATATCTTCTGTATTATTGCTCGTGCCAATACCGACTTTCCCGTTGCTTGATACTACTAATTGCGCTCTCATTTCCATGAATGTTGCTGCAAAGAAAAGAAGAAATAATACCTTTTTCATTTTTGTATTGTTTATTTGATTAATATTGTTTTTGTTTTCCATAATCATCTCCCACTAAGGATGTTGCTTAGTTAATAATCTTCTTGCCATTCTCAATATATATGCCCTTCTCGGGAGCCTTCATTAGGCGGCGGCCCTGTAAGTCGTAGATAGCTCCCCTACTTAGGGAGGGGCTGGGGGTGGGTCTTATTCCATTGGGTTCGATACTGAGCGTGGCCGTATATACCTCCTCATGGTTCTCCAGGGTGATCACATAGTCGCCGGGGGCGTAGCCCGTGAGTTCGGTATTCAGCGCCAGCACGTTATCTGTCAGCAACGTCTTCCGATAGACCACCTGCCCCGAGGCATCGGTAAGCGTAGCGGTGTAATTGCCAGTCAAGGCATTCAGGCGGACAAACACCTCGGCGTCTGAGTACTCGCCACTGAGTCCTTCCTGGTCGGCAGAAGCTGCACGGCGGCGAGGTGCCCGGGGCTGTGCCTTGATGACATGCGTGAAGTCCAGTTTCTTTTTCTTAGCTTCAGCTGAATTATCCCAATCCATCAGCGAGGCATCATAGTACAGCACTTCATCATCCACGGCGCAGGCCATAAGGAGCCAATGGCCTGGGTACGTTTTCTCAACTAAATTATAAAAGCCCATGTAGCCCACGCCTTGGTACCAGGTCGTGGTATCTTGCTTGAATTGATTATAAGGAGAGACATCTATACATACGCCTTTGTAGGTATCCATATCCTGATAATATATCTTATCAAAAATGAAGCGGTTTACATATCCCTCATTTGGTAAGGTTGCATCGTATAGTACAAAGCTCTTTTCTGCCTGTTCAAGGAAGTTGTAAAATGGATAAAATTTATCCTTGTATGGATAATACGAATCTTTCACGGATATGTAAACAACTCCGTTCTCCTCGTATGCCCCTCCTATACATCTGGTTTGTTGTGCTCCGCCCCGCCGTTCCTCGCGAATCATACAACTCAGGCAATCCTGACCGTTTATGACGGTATCGCCCTGCAGATACTGGTATTCAATCCGTTCAGGCTCCGTCGTTGTAGGGTCTGCACCATTCCTATACCATCCTAATTTCCATACTTTTCCTTCCTCTACAAACGGGCGGTAGGCATTAACAATTCCTTCTCCTTCAGCGGAATAGATTATGTCCTTACCATCATAACATGACTTCAGATGGAAGGTATAGCGACTGAACGGAAGCATAAAAGGTATTTCGAGTCCTTCTTTCCCACCGATTCCTTCAATCCAGGTAAAAGCACCTTTATTGTAATCACTCCAATCCACGCAGAAATGGATGCGGCGACGCTTATGGCCGTATATGTCCAGGGTATCTTTCTCTACAACACGATAAGTCTCACCATGCCACTCGAAGGTCTCCCCCTCTTTCATGTTGAAGTCGAAGTATAGCAGCCATTCACCGTCTTTTGCGCCAAGTGCATCAGACCGACCATAGACACGCCCGTCTTTTTCATACATCAAGCTATGCAACCGCACTTTCTCGCCCTGTATATAAAGTATTTTCTTACACGGGATGTCCGAGACGATAGTATCTCCGCCAACCTGCAGGGAATAGTAATCATCGGTCATGGTATATGTATCATGGACTATGTAGTTCCAGGTCCTCCCCTCCTTCAGTATGGGTTCGAAATCGCATATATTTGGGACCTCGGGGGCAACGTATACCTTCCCGGTTGAATCGAAGATTGTCCAACCCCGTTCATAGGCGGCTTTTATCACCTTCTCCGTACATTCGTTCTTCTCCTTGTCAGCGGGCCCCATAGCATATAGTCTATACCTGCTGGGATCTGATGTGGTATTCGGGTGCAAGCTATTGATAAAGTCTAACATAGCCTGCTCGCTGAGACGGTTTCCAAGTATGTACAGGCTATTCTGTACTTCTGCATCAGGGTTGAGGATAAGACTCTCCAACTGGTTGTTGATGCATGACACTCTTTTCAAATCAAGGCATTGAGACAGGTCAAGAGCCTTCAGCTGACATTCATCGCACAAAACAAGTTGAAGTTTGGGACAGTTTTTCAGGTTGATTTCTGTCAACCCATGATTATCACCGCAATAGAGATCAATTAGCTTAGGATTGTGCGAGAGGTCAAGATACGTCAAATCATTGCCGATGCAACTTAAAGTAGTCAGTTCCGGATTCTGCGACAAATCCAAGCTGTTTAAATTACAAATAGCTACATAAAGTGTCTTCAGATTATGCTGATGAGAAAAGTCCAAAGCACTATGGAATGGATTGTGCATCCCGACAAAACTGGTTAATGCTTCATTGTTTGTAATATCAAGGTCCTCGAGATTATTTAGCGAACAGTTAATCGACCTCAATTCCCTATTCTGCGAGAGGTCTAATTCAGTCAGTTTGTTACCTGCGCATTCCAACTCTTTCAGCTTGTTATTGCAGGTGAGATTAAGTTCAGTCAGTAGACAGTCATTACAATTAAGCACCTCCAATTCGGTAAAGAACTCAAGTCCCTTTAAACTTCTCAATGGAATTTTAGGCACCAGATCTGCCGCTGCTTTTTCTGCTTTATCAAAATTGAGTATAAGTGTCTTTATTCCTTTCAGTTCCTCAGCTGTAAGAATACCGTCCTGACCATAATCCTTACTAAGCAGATATTGCCTGAAATACTCGTCTGGAAAGTTCTCCTCGTTGATGGAGATGTCTGTTTGGGGAGTCTCTGAGCCTTTCTTTTCAGGCCATACATCATAGAGGACTTCGCCGTTACGCTCGAAATGTACGAGCATGGAACGGTAGTGTCGGGTAGCGGATTGTGATTCCAGACCTGTGTTTTGCTTAAAGAATGATAATGCTTCATACGGCTTAACGGGACCGAAAAGGCATTCCCCGTCATTCCACGTTGTCACTCCTATGCCTTGAATAATGCGAACTCCATCCAAATCAACATATTTCAAGGGCTTTTCCCCTCCAAAATTGCCCTCCTTTATTTCTTCAATCGTTCCAAACTTGTGGAGGCCGACCGGAGGAAAAGCCGTTAAGTTCGCACCTAATAATTCTTGATAGTATGGTTCATCACCCACCTGCCAGTCAAACTCATATGCTAAAGTAAACGCCATGGGATGATTATTTAACACCGAGGCCAAGACACCGTTACCATGTTCATCCAAAAGAAGAGTAAGGGAGTCTGTCCACTCCGGCCCATCTGTGAAGACAGACATAAAGGGCTCGTCCTGTAAAGGATCTGATCTATAATATCCTTTTACATAATACTCCACAGTCTCAAAGTTGGGCACCCATTCATCGCCAACCCTCGAATACCAACTGTCATACTTCAGAGTGTCCAGCCGAATCTCCGTCCACTTCGTTCCTACAGGGTAGTGAAAGGTCTGGGCTTGGCCGTTAATCATAAAGATGCTGAGCATCAATGATAAAGCAATCTTTTTCATATCTCTCATAGTTTTTGTGGTTATAAACTTCTTTTACACATTCTCCAGCACCTGCTCCAGCGTCATGTCTGGGTCTTCCTCGCCGAAAATCTCCTTCTTCAGCTTCAGCTTGCGATGCTGTACGGCCGAGATGGTGAGGCCGTAGATATTGCCGATGGTACGGTTGCGGACGTGCAGGCAGGTGAGTATGCACATCTGCACATCCTCCTCGCGCAGGGCGGGGTAGCTCTGACGCAGACGCGCAAAGCGGTCATGGTCTATGGCGTTCAGCGTGCGCTCCACCTCCCACCAGTCTCCGGCACTGATGTGCACGTGACGGTCCCCGTTGGCATCCAACTTCTTGATAATTTCGGAACGCTGGAAGATGAAGTCGCGCAGGAAGGAGATGGTACCGTCGCGCTGCTGCAGCAACTGCCTGTTCGACTCGGCCTCCTGTTCCCGATGCTGTATCTCCTGCTGCCGCAGGTGTTCCGCCTGCTCCCTGAGGCGTTCTGCCTGCTGCCGCAGTTGCTCTGCCTGCAGGCGAAGCTGCTTTTCGTGCCGGAAGCGACGTGTCTCGTGCAGGCGTTCGTCTATTTCGTGCTTGCGGCTCCACGCATCTGCCAGTCGCCGCTGGGCCATCAGCCTGATGCGATAGCGCATCACCAGCGCGGCGGCTATGCCCGCAAGCAGGAGGATGACGAACAGCCCCCAGAGGGTGCGCCGATGAAGCCGCGTATCATAGCGCAGGCGCTCGTTCTCCTGCTGCTGGCGCAGGGTGGCCTGGTAGTAGGCATCCTTCTGGTGCAGGGCATCGAAGTAGAGGTCCTCGGCATGACTGAATGCCTCGTCGATAGCCGCCTCGGCCGCCTCCGTGTCGCTGCGACGAAGGGCCAGCTTGGCCAGGTTACTCTCTACGATATAGGCAGCCTGCAGGTCCTTGCCCGGCTGCATCCGGCGATAGACGGCTTCGGCAGCCTCCAGCGAATCGCAGCTGACCAGGCAGCGTGCCAGTACCTGCTGGGCACCGAGCAGCATATTCTCTGGCGCACAGGCGGTAGCTTCGCGGGCAAGGCGCAGTGCCTCGTCATTATCATCCATCGCCCAGTGTATATTGGCCAGGCTGGTGAGGGTCTGACTGACAAGCTCGCTGCCCAGCGAGTCGGCCGAGGCCACGGCCAGCTCATGGGCCTGGCGCGTATAGCGCAGCGCCTCGTCGAAGGACGAATCCGCGTCGTAGGCCTGCTGACTGGCATACGTGCCTATGTAGTCCAGAATGATAATATGATTGCGCTCACTGTCCGGCCTGCGCTCGTAGGTCTGCAATGCCCGTCGGGCCATGTCCAGGGCTGCCTCTGTATTGCTCCACGAAAGCGACTTGGCCAGTTCTATCTGAGACAGGTAGAGCGTGTGCAGGTCCTGCTCCTTCCCGGCCAGCTGCATGGCCTGCTGCAGGAGGAGTTCGCCCAGCTGCGTACTGTCCGTGCCAAATGCGGCAAGGGCCTGGTCGTAGCAGGCGCGGGCCGTAGACTGAGCATCCTGGGATGCAGAGCCCGGGCGGCAGGCTGCAAACAGCAACCCAACGAGCAGAAAATGTATGAATCGAATCGTTTTCATCGCTTTTTAATGGATTTCTGCCGCAAAGATACGACTTTTCCCCATTCCCACCATAGCTGGGTCATGGAAAAGTTCATGGAATGCAAGGTAGTTTAAATGATTGCAGTTTAACACCTTACGCATTTTTTGCATACGCAGGGTCATGGAAAAGTGCATTTTGCGGGGATGGAAAAAAGTGCTCTTACGTAAAAAAAATCCTCCCAAAGGAGTCGTTTTTCCGTTTTTTTTGCTTACCTTTGCCATGCAATAGGAGCAAAACGAACAACCTTTTGAATTTTTGAGCTCTTGGAGCAGCGAGTGCCATTCAAGTTTACTTGAAAATGGCCGAGTCGCGACAAGAGTCGAGCGAAGCTCAACCTTTTGAACCTTTATAATATGAAACACAAGAATCTTTTTCTGCTGGCCCTGCTGCTATCTGCCTGCACCCCACGGCAGAAAGCCCTCGATCCGGAAGTCTTCAGGCCCGAAGGACATGCCGACACGGTACGATATGAGCAGGCGCCCTTCCAGTGGCACGTACATCCGCGCCACGACTACTCGAAAACCTATGTGGCCAAGCTCTTCATGTCGCAGGCTGAGTACGACGGAGACTATTTGGGGAAGTACAAGATGCACGACAACGGGCAGCAGACCAACTACCTGAACTGCGAGCAAGCCCTGGAAATCATAAAGGGAATGGACGCCCTGACCCTGGGCCTGCCCAAGATTGTCTATCTTGTGGGATGGCAGTACAACGGCCATGACTCCAAATACCCTGCCTTCTTCGAAGGGAACAAGGCCATAGCCCGCCCCGGGGAAGACCCGCTGGAGAGCATCAGGTGGCTGATGGAGGAAGCCAGGAAGTACCACACGACGGTGAGCCTGCACATCAACCTGTTCGATGCCTTCGAGGACAGTCCCCTCTACCAGAAATACGTGGAGGCAGACGTACTGGCCAGAGACAAGGGGGGGAAGCTGATACAGAGCGAATGGGGCTACAAGGTGAGCTATGCAGCCGAGTGGGAAAAAGGCCTCCTGCAGGAGCGGATAGACAGCCTGTGCCGCCTGCTCCCCATCGCGGAGGCAGGTACCATACATGTTGATGCCTTCCACAACACCGTGCCCCGGCCCTACATGGTCGATGGCGAGCCTAAGGTAAGCTTCGATTCGCCCATCAGCCCCTGGCACGGACATACGGCCGAGCAAGACATGGAGGCGAAGGCAAACATAGTGAAGTACCTGGACTCGAAGGGCATCGACGTCACCACCGAGGGCTTATGGAACATGTCCATCGGCAACATCACCGACGGCTATTTCCCCATGTACTGGCACTTCAATTCCCGCCAGCACAGCCTTTCCCTGAAGGCGTCGCAGGCCTGCGGCGGCAACGTCTATGGTGCAGAGCGTGTGTTCGGCAACAATGTAAACGGCGAACAGCTGTTCCGCAGCCATCCCGACCTCGGCGAAGCCCTTACGGTATTCAAGAAGGAGTTCTGCAAGACCACCCTCATCGCGCAATATCTGAACACCTTCGGGCGTCAGGCACTCGTCACCGACGAGAAGGGTAGTGCCATAGGCATCTTCGAGAAGGGACTGCGCACCATGATACGGGACGACAAGATGTATGTGGCCCAGGACGGCTATGTGCTGGCCGAGGGCGGCGACATCTTCATACCCGCCGTCTGGCTGGGCAACCGGGCTATTGTGGCATTCTCAGAGGAGGGCTACAGCGAACGCACATGGACCCTGCCGGCCGGCACGAAACTGTCGCGGCGCACCAAGGGATGGGTCATCGACGCACAGGGCAGAAAGGAGTTCAAGGAGTTCAAGGTGAAAGGGCGTAACGTTACGCTCACCTTGGCCCCCGGAGAGATGATCCTGCTGGCAGAAGACCTGTAGGAATGCGGCGGATGATGCCACGGGCGAATGACGCCATTCCGCCGTGCACCAAAAACAACGCCGTTGTTTTGCCGATTCCACGCCGTTGTTTTGCCGAAACAACAGCGTTGTTTTTGCCTTTGTACGCCGTGCCTGACAGAGCGGAATATTCATATTTCCCCGTTTTAACCATAATAAACGGCGTCTCTATTCTCTATATGACGGATGATGTATATTTTTGCATATATCTGGAAGGGAACGACCCGAGACACTTTGGCCTCTGTGGACTGAATTAACATAGACGAAAAGAGGGCGCAGAACGGTCTGCACCCTCTTCGGTTTTTGGGGTAATTCAGGATTTACTTGGTAATCTTGGCTGCGAAACCGCCGCCGGGAGCCATGTGCACGCGCACGGGCTTGCCATCGCATTTGACATTGCCCTGGCGGAAGAGGTAGTCGTCGCCCTTGCGGTGTGCATTGGCACCGTCGGTGAAGGCTTCGATGCGGTAGCTGCCTGTGCCCAGGAAGGAGGTAGGTACCTCTACGTCGCGCGCATCCCAGTTGGTGATGCCGCCCACGTACCAGGTAGTACCCCGGCGACGGGCCGTAACGATATACTTACCTATCTCGCCGGCCAGGACGATGGTCTCGTCCCACACGGTGGGCACCTGTGCTATGAAGTCGGTGCACGGTCCGCCCAGCTCCATATAGTGGGTTGGCGAGTCGCACAGCATGGACAGGGGTGATTCCAGTATCATGTAAAGGCCCAACTGATGGCAGCGGGTACCCATACTCATCGGTTCGCTGTTGCAGGGCTGATAATGACCCTTGGCTGCATTCAGCATAGCACCCTGGGTGTAGTCCATGGGTCCTGCAGCCTGGCGGATGAAGGGTATCTGGCAGTCATACTGCGGCTGGTCGAGGGTGGCGGGAGACCACTTCAGCTGTTCCAGACCGTTCACGCCCTCGAAGTTAACCACATTGGGATAGGTACGGTTCAGACCTGCAGGCTTGAAGGCTCCGTGGAAGTCCATCATCAGGTGGTACTTGGCCCCCATAGCTGCGGCACGGTAGTAGAAATCTGTAATAATCTGGTCGTCGCGGTCCATGAAATCGACCTTGAAGCCCTTGACGCCCATCTCGGAGAAGTGCTTGCACACCCTCTCCATATCGCGGTCGAAGGCCCAGTAGCCGGCCCACAGGATGATGCCCACGTTCTTCTGGCGGGCATAATCGACAAGCCCCTTCAGGTCTATCTCGGGTATCACTTGGAAGAGGTCGGCCTTACCATTCACAGCCCAACCCTCGTCGAGGATGACATACTCAATCCCCTTTTGGGAAGCGAAGTCGATATAGTACTTATACGTCTCGTTGTTGACACCCGACTTGAAGGGCACGCCCGAGATATTCCAGTCGTTCCACCAGTCCCAGGCCACCTTGCCGGGCTTCACCCACGAGTAGTCGGAAAGGCGGTTGGGTGCAGCCAGCAGGTAGCTGAGGTTGTTCTGCGCCAGGTCGATGTCGCGGCGCGCCACCATAGTGATGCGCCAGGGGAAGGAACGGGCGCCCCCGACCTTGGCAATGAAGTTCTCCACACTCTGCACCTGCATCTGCAGGTTGTTGTGCCCGCCCTGCTTCACATCGCGGGGATAGGGTGCATTCACGCCGCGGAAACGCTGCCCGTCTGCCTGCAGATAGAGGCCGGGGTAGTTCTCGAGGTGTGTCTCCGTGATGCAGAGCTTCAGCCCGCTGCCAGCATCTACAATGAGGGGCAGGAAGCTGTAGCGGCGCCCATCGAGCTTGGAGATAGCATCTATGGTATAGGTGTTCTCGAACGAGTTCTGGAACTGACGGGTGGGATTATTCTCGTCGAAATCGCGCACGTAGGGCACTATGCAGGTGTTATCTGCCGGAAGGCGATACTCTACACCCTCGGAAACGACCTCGAAGGGCTTCTTGCCGGTATAGATATAGCGGTAGGCCACGCCTTCGTTATAGGCGCGGAACTCCACCTGGTAGTTTCCGGCAAAGGTGAGCAGGAGCACATTGCACTCGTTCTTCATCTCGCTCTGGCGCGTCAGGGGGGAGGGCACAGTCTCGTTCAGGCTGGAACGCTTCTGCCCTTTTAGCTTGGGCGATACGCCCCACTCCACTCCGGTGGATGTCTTCATGGTCAGAGCCGAGGGGGCAATGACCTGGCGCCCATCTACCTGCAAGTCGTAGGTGAGGGTCTGACCGACCGTGATGTTCGTTTTCACTTTGCCATCTGGCGATGCCAACTCCAGGCTCTTCTGAGCGCTGGCAGGGGCAGCCAAAGCCACGGCTGCGACCCATGCAATCAAATGTCTTGTAATCATACGCTTTATTGTAGGTTAAAAAGAAATTATTTCACAATCTTCACGCCGCGGGGAGCCTTAATGCTGGACTTCACCGTGCCGTCTGCCTGCTTCTCGTGCCGGATCTGAATCTGACCGAAGGGAGTGGGATAGGTACCCTCTGCCCACTGGAGCTTGCCCAGATGGGGGGTGATGCGTACCTTCTTGCATCCGGGTTCCAGAATCTCCACGCCCAGGACGTGCTCGCTGAGCCATGCGGTGGGACCACTGGCCCATCCGTGGCAGAAGCTGTGGCGGAAACCGACGTAGCAATAGCCTCCGAAATCGCCGTGGATATCCTTCTTGCCCTCGGGCACGAACTCGTCTATGCGCCCGGCATTCTTTGTCCAGTCGAGGTCGAAGTCTTCCCAGAAGGTGGTGGCACCCACATCGAGCATACCGCCCCAGAACTGGCTGATGATGTCCATTGCCTCCTCGTAGCGTCCGGCACGTGCCAGAGCCTCGAGCATATAGTAGCCATAGAAGGTGGAGAAGCCCTTGGGACCACCAACGGAGATGACTTCCTTGCAGGCCTGCTCGGGTTCCATCAGTCCAGCAATAGCCATCAGGGCTGCAGCCTGCTTCAGGTTGTTCGGGGGCAGGACCTTCTTCTTCAGGCGTGCCTCTATATCCTGGCATTTCTGTGCCCGAGCCTCATCGCCCAGGATGGTGCACAGCTGGCTGGCATCCTGCATGGCCCAGCAGAGCAGGGCGCGGTAGCCGGCCTCTACGCCAGGACCATTGGGGCTGGAAGGCCAGTCGAGGAAGCGGCTGTTGGCCAGCGTTTCCGTTCCGTCGTCGGCCACCTTGGTGTCTATCAGGTCCACAAGCCCTGTTATGTAGTCTTGGTGCTTACGCAGGAAATCGATGTTGCCGAAGTGGCGATACCAGTCGTACTGCATGATGAGGTACCACATGGAATAGGCACTCATACCGTTGAGCCAGTTGGGCAAGGGGTACTGCTCGGTGGCCAGGTCGAGGCTGGCATAGAAGCTCTCCTCGTCACCAAAGACGGCGCTGATGGTACTCGTCTCGGGGTGCATGTCGCCCAGCCAGATAAGGCGGTCGCGCTTTATGCCGTCCCAGATATACTCCTGCATATTCAGGTGCACGGTATAGGCGCCGGTGGTCCATATCTCGTTCAGACGGTCGTCAGAGCAGCGGAAGGTGCCCAGGTAGGGGATGTTGCGATAGCGGAACACGGCAGTAGCCTCCTTGAGGAAAAGGGAGCCCTCGGAAAGCAGGTCGATGCGCACAAAGCGGAAGCCCGAGCTGCCCAGCTCTATCTGTCCGTATCGGGGCACGGTGAGGGTGAGGTCCCTGGTGGCATGGTCGTTGGTGGCCGTGTACTTGGCATTCTGCCCATACTCGTTGCCCTCCATATTGGCAGGTTTGCTGGTGGTTAGTTCGCTGCACGTCTCGCTCACCGACTCGCCAAAACGCAGGCGCATATTGTAGTTGGCAGCAGAACCGGCACTGATGACCAGCTTGAGGCCTCCGTGCAACTCGCGTCCGAAATCCAGAATCAGGGAGGCCTGTCCCTCGGGCGTAGTCTTCATGTAGCACATGTTCGAGCCGCTCAGGTCGGACTGCCCCGTATTGGGCTCCAGCAGATGCTCGGCACCGTTTACGTTGCCCTGCTGCCAGAGCACTTTCTTGGGCGTGATGTAGGCTCGTGTCATCTTGTCCTGGCGGATATTCAGCGTGTCGCTGCCAAAGGCCAGGGGGTAATACAACTTGTTTTTGTCATTCACTTGAGCCTCAGCCTGCTTGCATGAGGCGGTGGCTAAGCAGCACAGCGCGGCTGCGGCCAAAACGGGGAAAAAACGCAATTTCATATATAAAGGTTCAAAAGGTTGAGCTTCGCTCGACTCTTGTCACGACTCGGCCATTCGTAAGCAAGCTTCCGATGGCTCTCGCTGCTCCAAGAGTTCAAAAGGTTCAAAAGGTTCAAAAGTTCAAGGTTCAAAGTTGAGCTGCGCTCGACTCTCTTCGCGACTCGGCAGAATTGAAGTAAACTTCATTCTGCGCTCGCTGCTCCAAGAGTTCAAAGTTTAAGGACTAATCTAATCGCCACAATCCGTCGCGCACGGAGACATGATGCTCCTGGATGCCTTTGTTCTCCATCCAGGTGCGGGTCTTTACGGTTTGCAGATGAGCCGTATTGAAGCCGCCGCCCGTATCGTTGTCCCATACCCACATAGGCGTTGGCCACAGGCAGGCACGGAAATTAACGGCACGATAGAACTCCTCCGAACAGCCGCCCTGGCCATGATGGGCCATCTGCATATAGTCACAGTCGAGGTCCTTGCCGTAGGGACCCTTCAGGGCCAGGTCGCCACACTCCACGCCGGCATCGCCCAGGAAGACCAGCGACTTACGCTTGTCCCATACGCGCATGATCATGGAATTGTTGTTGTAGGGATTCGTGGTGAGCTGGGTAGCCACGCTCAGGATTTTCAGCTTCATGCCGTCGAAATCGAATACGCGACCCGGGTCTTGCAAATCTTCCACCCGGGCTCCGCATTTTTCCATCAGCGAGTAGAAGTCGCGTGTCTTCTGCGCCTCGGTAGGTTCGGCATCGATTACCTTGTCGTTTATCTTGGAGTGATAGATAGCCTTTATCTTCAGGTCCTGGAGCCCCTTCTTCAGTATCTCGTAGAGGGCGCCCATGTGGTCGTCGTGAGGATGAGAGATGAACCATGCCTCCACCTCGTTTCCCAGGGCTCCCAGGAAGCCTCGCATGGTGAAGGCCTCCTCGGGGAATCCGCCGTCCATGACGACGACCTTGCCCGTCCGCGTCTGGAAGACGTACGAGTTGCCTATCGTATTGCTGTGCGAGGGTATCTGCCACATGGTGAATGCACTCTTGCCTTTCAGCGCGGGCGGCTCTATGCCCGAGGTTGTCTTCTTCTCCTTGCCGGCCAAAGCCATCTCGGGCAGTATGAGTCCGGCTGATGCCACTGCCGACGACTTCAGGAACTGGCGGCGGCTGATGCTTAGCTGTTTCTTCATGAAATAATCTTGTATTGGATTTATTTATAGATGGTTTTATACTTCTTCTTTTCTTCGGATAACGGCTCTTTGTCCTAATCCAGGCGCCACAGGCCCTCCAGGCAGCTGGCATGGTGCTCGCGTATGCCGATGCTGTCCATCCAGGAACGCGTCCTGACGGTTTGCAGCTGGGCCGTGTCGAAGCCGCCGCCCGTATCGTTGTTCCATACCCAGATGGGCGTAGGCCACAGGCAGGCACGGAACTGCACCGTGCGGTAGAAATCCTCCGAGCATCCGGCCTGTCCATGATGGGCCATCTGCAGATAGTCGCAGTTGAGGTCCTTGGCGTAAGGGCCCTTCAGGGCCAGGTCGCCGCACTCCACGCCCGCATCGCCCAGGAAGACGAGCGACTTACGCTTGTCCCAGACGCGCATAATCATGGAGTTGTTATTGAAGGGGTTGCGTGTGAGCTGGGTGGCCACGGAAAGAATCTTCACATACATGCCATCGTACTCAAAGACCTGCCCAGCCTGCTGCAGGTCGATGACCTCGGTCTGCGTTGTCTTGTCTATTGCGGCATAGAAGTTGCGGCACGATTTCTGCGAACCCTCATCCTCGGCATGAATGACATCCTCGCCCACCCGCGAGTAATAGACCCGCTTGATACGGAGGTCCTGAGGCTGTTCCAGCAGGGTGGTAAGGGCACCTACATGGTCGCCGTGGGGATGAGAGGTGAACCAGGCCTCCACCTCATTGCCCAGGGCTCCCAGGAAACCGCGCAGGGTGAAGCCCTCCTCGCGGAAGCCGCCGTCCATAACGATGACCTTGCCCGTCTGCGTACGGAAGACGTATGAGTTGCCTATTGTATTGTTGTGCGAGGGTATCTGCCACATGGTGAATGCGCTCTTGTCCTTCAGCGCGGGAGGCTCTATGCCAGAGGCTACGTCCTTCCCATGCCCGGCCCAGGCAGTCCCCGACAGGACGAGACCTGCAGAAGCAGCAGCCGATGACAGCAGGAACTGACGCCGAGAGATGGTATGCTGACTATTCATAATGTACTACCGTCCTTTTTTTATGCCTTGAATGGTTTTCGTGCTACAAATATGTTAACGTTCTGAATCTGCATTATAATATGTCCAGAGAGAGAGGGGGGGATATTCATCTCCCCCACAGCTTGTAAGGATTCCTTCGCAAATGGGCATTATAATAGCGGCGGTCGCCCGTCACCTCTGGCCCGATGAAGGCAGGCTTCCGGAACGTTTCATCCTCGCTGTGCAGCTCCACCTCGGCCATCACCAGGCCCTCGTTGTCGCCATAGAATTCATCTACCTCGAAAACATGGTCGCCGCTACGCACCAGATAGCGTGTCTTGTCGATGATGCCAGGCTCGCACAGCTTCATCAGGTCCTCGGCATCGGTCAGCGGTATCTCGGTCTCGAACTCATAGCGGGCCAGGCCTGCCTGGTCGGAAGGCCCCTTTATGGTCAGATAGCCGCGGTCGTCGCGGATACGCACACGCACCGTCTTGCCGTTCCCGGAGCTTATATAGCCCTGCCGGATGCGGCTGTGGCTGTAGGCCTGGTCGCGAAACTCGCCCACGACCAGGAACTTACGCTCTATCTCCAGTGCCATGTCTGATTACATCAGGGAATAGCCTACAAGGCAGATGACCACCAGAATGATGAGTGCACACACCACGTAATAAACGGCTTTCTTTCCCTCGCGAGCCTCACGTGCTGCCTTGGCAGCGGCTCTTTTGGCTTTCTTTTCTTTACTCATTGTTGTAATATAATAGTTTAAAGTTTAATGTTTAAAGTTTAAAGTAAGGTTCATTCTCCACCGAACTCCATGAGGTAGGCCTTGATGAAGGCATCTATCTTGCCATCCATGACGCCGCCAACGTCGCTGGTCTGGTAACCGGTGCGGTGGTCCTTGACGCGACGGTCATCGAAAACGTAGCTGCGTATCTGGCTGCCCCACTCTATCTTGCGCTTGCCGGCCTCTACCTTGGCCTGCTCGGCCATGCGGTGCTGCAGCTCTTTGTCGTAGAGCATTGAGCGCAGCAGGCGCAGAGCGTTCTCCTTGTTCTTGGGCTGGTCGCGCGTCTCGGTATTCTCGATGAGGATTTCCTCCTCCTCGCCCGTATAGGGATCCTTGTACTGATAGCGCAAGCGTACGCCGGACTCCACCTTGTTGACGTTCTGCCCGCCTGCGCCACTGCTGCGGAAGGTATCCCACGAGATGCGTGCCGGTTCGATGTTCACCTCGATGGAGTCGTCGACGAGCGGGGTTACGAAGACCGAGGCAAAGGAGGTCATACGCTTGCCCTGTGCATTATAGGGACTGACGCGCACCAGGCGATGCACGCCGTTCTCGCTCTTGAGGTAACCGTAGGCATACTCGCCCTGAATCTCCAGGGTGCAGGACTTGATGCCTGCATCGTCGCCGTCCAGGATATTGCTGACCACGCACTTGTAGCCGTTCTCCTCGGCCCACCTCATATACATACGCATGAGCATCTGGGCCCAGTCCTGTGCCTCGGTGCCGCCTGCGCCGGAGTTTATCTTCAGCACGGCGTCCATGACATCCTCCTCCCGACGCAGCATGTTTTTCAGCTCCAGTGCCTCGATGGCCGAGACGGCACGCCCATACAGCTCGTCTATCTCCTCCTCCGTAACGAGTTCCTCGCGATAATATTCCATGGCAAGGGTCAGCTCGTCGGAGAGGCTCTTCACCTCGGCATATCCGTTTATCCACTTCTCGAGCCCCTTCACCAGCTTCATCTGTGCCTCGGCACGCTTCTGGTCGTCCCAGAACTCGGGAGCCTGGGTGCGTAGCTGCTCCTCCTCGAGCTGTATCTTCTTGGCGTCTATGTTCAGGTAGCGGTTCAGCTGTTCGGTCCGTTCCTTGACTTCCTTCAGTTGTTCTGCGGTTATCATTTAATGTTCAATGTTCAAAATTTAAAGTTCAACGTTCAAGGTTCAACGTTCAAAGTTCAATGCTTATTCGTACATTTTATCTATCTCGGCCCGGTAGTTCTCGTTCAGTGCCGAGCGTTTTACCTTCAGTGTATTGGTCAGCTCGCCCTTTTCCATTGAGAAGGGTTCGGGCAGGAGGGTGATGCGCTTCACCTGCTCGTAGTGGGCCAGGTCTTGCTGCATGGTGTCGATGCGGTCCATGACGAACTCCACTACCTCGGGGTTGCTGCACAGCTCGCGACGGTCGGCAAACTCTATGTGCCTGCGGCGTGCCCACTCCTCGAGCAACTCGTACTCGGGGATGATGAGGGCCGATACGAACTTACGCCGGTCGGCAATGATGACGATCTGATCGACGTAGCGGTCCACCACCAGCTTGCTTTCGAGCATCTGCGGTGCGATGTACTTGCCGTTGCTGGTCTTGAAGAGGTCTTTGATGCGGTCGGTCAGGTATAGCTCGCCATCCTTCATAAAGCCGGCATCGCCGGTATGGAACCAGCCCTCGCTGTCGATGGAGAGGGCAGTGACCTCGGCCTTGCGGTAGTAGCCCTTGGTGATGGAGTCGCCCTTCAGGAGTATCTCATTATTTGCTCCGAACTTCAGCTGCACGCCGGGCAGCAGGCGGCCTATGGAGCCCAGGGTGATATGTTCGTTCCAGCGGTCGCACGTCACGGTGGCGGTGCTCTCGGTCAGTCCGTAGCCGGCTATCATCATGATGCCGGCCGAATGCACAAACTCCTCTACCACCTTGGGGATGGCCGAACCGGCTGTGGGGAAGAAGTTGTGGCGCTCCAGGCCAAGCGTCTTGAGCATGAGGGCTATGACGGTCTTCTCGTAGAAGAGGTACTGCATCTTCAGGCTCACAGGCGGAGTGAGGCCCTTCATCTTATAGTCCACGTTGTAGGCCTTTCCCACGCGGAGTGCATCCTGAAGCATGCGGCGCTGCACGGCGCTGGCCGTGTTTATCTTCTCCTGCACGCCGGCATAGACTTTCTCCCAGAAGCGGGGCACGGCACACATGCACGTGGGGTGTACCTCCTGCATGCTGCGCAAGACGTCGGCTGGATTGCGGTTCACGGCCAGGGTGCATCCGGTGCGCAGGCAGAGGTAGGTCCATCCGCGCTCGAAGACATGGGTGAAGGGCAGGAAGTTCAGCACCAGGTCCTCCTCGGAGAGGTTGAGCACGCCCCTATGGTTGGCCGTGGCGGCGTTGTACATGCGATGGGTCATCATCACGCCCTTGCTCAACCCTGTCGTTCCGCTGGTGTACAGGATGTTGGCCAGGTCGTCCTGGTCCTGCTCCTCGGTACGCTCATCCACCTCGGCCTGATGAGGCAGGCCGTCGCCCAGCTGCAGGAACTCGTTGAAATAGAGGCTCACCTGGTCCTGGGCATCCTTCCTTACCTTCGGGTCGAAGATGATGAGGCGGCTCACCGAGGGGTCTATCTTCAGCACGCGGTAGGCCGTGTCATACTGGTACTGCTCGCCCACGAAGATGTAGCGTATCTTGGCGTCGCTGACCATGTACTTCACCTGCGCCTCGCTGCTGGTGGCATAGAATGGAATCGTAACAGCCCGTATGCCGTAGGCGCCGAAGTCGACGAAGAGGCACTCGGGCATGTTCTGCGAGAAGACGGCCACGTTCTCCTGCACGCCCACGCCGAGGCTGAGCAGGGCATTGCTGACGAGGCTGACCCTGCGGGAGAACTCGTTCCACGATATATCGAGCCAGCGGGAGGCATCGTCGTCGCGATACATAAGAGCCGTTCGCCCGCCATAATGACGAGCCTGACTATGAATCAATTTGGAAAAAGGACTGCTGTTCTGCATAGCGATTCACTGTTCTGAATGCGCAAAAATACTAAATGTTGGGATAATTCGCAAATATATTTGGCTTTTTGAGGAAGAAGGTGTAACTTTGCTCTCCATAAAGGCCAAAAACATGGATAAAGAACAGCTCAAGAACCAGGCCGTGGGGTGGCTATGCCAGCTCATCGGCACGCCGCGCATCAGTCGCGAGGAGGCAGAGGCTGCCAACCTGCTCGAGAAGGTCATGACCCGCGACTGCGGGCTGCAGGTCAGCCGGCAGGGCAACAACCTGTGGACCACCGCTCCGGGCTTCCTCGAGGGGCGGCCTACGCTGCTGCTCAACGCGCATATCGATACGGTGCGCCCCGTGAGCGGATGGGAGCGCAACCCCTTCGAACCCAGGCGTGAGGGCGGGCTCATCTACGGGCTGGGCAGCAACGACGACGGCGCCAGCCTGGTTGCGCTGCTGCAGGCATTCCGCGTGCTGAGCCGGCGCGAGCAGCCCTACAACCTCGTCTTCCTGGCCAGTGCCGAGGAGGAGGTGAGCGGCTCGGGAGGCATTACCAGCGTACTGCCCCTGCTGCCAGCTCCGGCGGTGGCCCTGGTGGGCGAGCCTACGGGCATGCAGCCCGCCATTGCGGAGCGCGGACTGATGGTGCTGGACGTTACGGCACACGGACGGGCCGGGCATGCGGCACGCGAGGAGGGGGACAATGCCATATACCGGGCCATGGACGACATGCAGTGGTTCCGCACCCACCAGTGGCCCCTCGTATCACCGCTGCTGGGGCCGGTGAAGATGACGGTGACCGTAGTACAGGCCGGCACGCAGCACAACGTCATCCCCGACTGCTGCCGCTTCACCGTGGATGTGCGCACCAACGAGCACTACCGGAACGAGGCCCTCTACGACCTCATCTGCCAGCAGGTGAGGAGCGAGGTCGTGGCCCGCAGCTTCCGCCTCAACTCATCGCGCATCGACCCCGCCCATCCCCTCGTGCGCCGCGCCGTGGCGCTGGGCGGAGAGCCCTTCGGCTCGCCCACCCTGAGCGACCAGGCCCTCATGCCCTTCCCCAGCATGAAGATGGGCCCCGGCCAGAGCAGCCGCAGCCATACGGCCGGCGAATTCATCGCCGAGAGCGAGATTGAAGGGGCCATCGGCCAGTACGTGAGCCTGCTCGACGGGCTCGAAATCTGACCCGCCGCAAACACACCCCAAACTTTCCTATAAAAAAGGGGGGGCCCTTTCCTAATAAGAAAGGCCCCTCCTCTTTTCCAAAAGCGTTGCCTCCCCCTTTGGAGAAGAGCCACCCTCGTTCCTATAAGAAAGCCACCACCTTTCCTATAAGAAAGCCACAGCCCCCCTTCTAATAGGAACGGTTGCCCCCCTCCGGCCCCCTATATACATTATTATATATATACAGAAGGCGCCCGCCATCAAACGTGGCGGGCGCCTTTTTCAGTACCTCCCCTCACGGGCACTCCGGCGATTGGAAGCGCCTCAGCCTGGAGGGCAGGGTCAGGCGGGGATACCTACTTAACCAACGTCTTCTTGCCATTGATGATGTAGATGCCCTTCTGTAGCTTGCTGCGTTCGCCTGCAACCTTAACGCCGGTGAGGGTGTAGATGTCACCGCTGAGCGTGGGAGCGGATATGCTGCCGATGCCTGTGGTGAAGGCCTTCAAAACGGGATAGCTGCCCTCGGCCATATCGCACGACCATACGGCGGGATCCCATGCCACCACCTGACCCTGCAGGGCGGCGAAGTTCGTGCCGTCGTAGTAGAGGATTCCACTGAGGGTCTCGCTCTCGCGTGCGGGACCGAAGTTCTGCTGCGTATTGTTCCATACGGCCACGTTCGTGTAGGTCCCGGCCGGCGTGGCATCCTGCTGTCCGCCGCCAATGATACCGCCACCGCGGTTGGTGGTGCCGGCTGCATAGACATTCTTCATGTCCACAAGGGCGCGTACACGGCCGATGATGCCGCCAGTGAGGTCGCTTTCGCCCGTCACTTCCACGTTGGCATAGCTGTTGGTGATGTGGCTCTCGCCACCGATGTTGCCGAACATACCGCCGCAATAGCCAGCAGCAGAGACCTTACCGGTTACCCAGACGTTCTCCACATAGCAAGGCTTGCCATACTTGGAGTGACCCAGATATCCAGCCAGGATGCCCGTGCCGCCAGTGCTGACGATATCGGCATTCTCTACACCGAGATTGCGCACATTACCACAGAGCACGCCGAAGATACCGGGATAGTCATAGGAGCCTTCGGTCTTGCAGGTCAAGTTGCGGATAACGTGATTCTGTCCGTCGAAGTCGATGAAGGGATAGGGTTGCTCATCGGTAGCCGCGGGATAGTTGAAGAGGGGCTTCCAGTCGGTGACAGCCTCCATGTCGAGGTCGTTCTCCAGCACAACATAGTTCATCTGGCTGGGCTTCAAGTAGTCAATGAGCTGGCAGAACTGCTCAACGCTCTGGATGCGGAAGGGGTTCTCCTCCGTACCGTCGTACATAGCCAGTCCGCTGGGAGCGTTGGAGTACGTGCCGTCCTCGTTAATATATACAATGCCGTGCGTACTGTCGAATACGGGCAGAGGATCCTCGCCCAGCGTCTGGTACCATGCAGGATCCTGAGTCTCGCCCTGGTTCAGCTGGAAGGTCATCTTACCGCTCTTGGCATCTTCCTCGCGGAAGGTGTCAACCGTATTGTTCCTGGCAGAGGCATTGGAGAAGCAGTTGGCAGCCGTTCCGGCAGTACCGCGGTAGAAGGCATCGCCAGCACCGGCAGCCGTGTTATATACGCCGTCAATCTCGCCGATGGCCCAGCAACCGATAATCTCGCTGCCGTTGGCACCCATCCAGCCGCAGACCTGAGCACTCTCGCGCACGCCGGTCACATGACCCGTCACGTAGCAGTTCAGGATATGAGGCGTACCGGCATTACCGTTGTTACAGCCATAGATACCGGCAGCATTCTGAGCGGAGGATACCACGCGGCCCTCCATACCGATCTTCTCTACATAGATATTACCGGCCGTGTTGTTACCGCCAATCAGAGCCGTGAAGGCTGCACCGCCGATATAGGAGTTCTTGTCAACAATGAAGTTCTTGATGACAGCGCCGCCCGTTACACCACCAAAGAGGCCAGTGTACTCAGCACCCGTGTCGATAACCAGGTTCTTGATGGTGTGGCCCTGTCCGTCGAACGTGCCGGCGAAGGGCTTGTTGTTGATAGTGCCGATAGGCGTGAAGAAGTAACCCTCCGGGTCGGGCGTGCCGTCCTCCAGGAGCTTACCACCCATGTCGATATCGTTCAGCAGCACAGCGCTGGCGCTCGTCTCACCTGCATTAACATTGGCTGCGAAGAGAGCCATGTGAACGGCAGTCTTAATCTGATATACACCGTCAACCTTCTGAGGCAGCAGGTCGATGTCGGTCAGGGCAGCCGCAGCCTCCTCGGTAGTCAGCATACCGGCCGAGTAGTCAGTCAGCGCCTTCTGGGCAGCAGCAGAGAGGGTAGTAGCCTCTTCTTCGCCCAGCAAGCCTCTCATCTCATCGGCAGCAATAGCCAGAGCCTCGGCCCTGCCGAACATGCCGGCGTATGCCATACGGCTCTCGTAGATGCGGCCAAAGAGGTCGGAGAACTTCTTAATCAGCTCATACTTTGCAGCAGGTTCGCTGACACTGCCGGCCTCGTTAACCAGAGCCTGCAGCTCGTCCTTCAGAGCCACGGTGTAGTTGGGAGCCTGAGCATAGTCGGTATCATCGCTGAAGGTATAGAGCGTCAGGATGGTGTTGGCACGTGCCAGGTCACCCTCCAGCGTCTGAGTCAGTGCATTGGCAGCAGCCGGTTCGTCAAGCGTCTCACCCAGGAAGATCAGCTTGGCATTACCGAAGCCTACCCACTCATTGGTAGAGGCATAGCCATGAGGATTGCTGATACCCACGGTGAGCATGCAGTCGTCGCCCACCTCGCCAATGATAGCGTTCGGGATGCGGCCGGCCATGATGGCGATAGCCACACTGAGCTGTCCGTGCAGGCCATAACCCACAAGACCCTCCTCCACGGGATCGGCAGGATCCAGATAGATGGGCTGGTCGTTGGTGCCGCCGCTCAGGTTGCAGTTCACCTGGTCGATAGCCTCGTCAACGGGCATCATAGCCTCGTGCACGGTGGGAATGAGCATGTTCGTGCCGTTGGCATAGATATAGGCGCCATGGCTGTAGCTGTAGAAGCTGTTGGCCGGACGATAGGCTGCATCCATAGTGAAGAGGTAGTAACCCTTCTTAGGCATCTTGATGGTCTGGTACATATCCAGAGGCGTCCTGGTAATGTGCTCAGCACCGTAGTAGGTCTTCGTACTGCCTTCCTCGCCCAGTTCGAACGGACCGCCCACACCAGTACCCAACTGGCCTTCCCAGCCGTTGAAGCCGTCGTGGAAGTCGGCGTTCGTCATGAACTGAGTCACCTCGGTACCGGGTACGAAGCCGTTTTCGATAGCGGTGGTCAGCAGTGCATCGATACGCTTGGTCTCAGCCTCAACCTGTTCCTTGCTGAGGAGCTGGTTCTCCATAATATATACGGCTCCGCCATTGGGATTCTCCTCGCTGGGCTCAGCATCGCTCTCCAGGTAGTCTGCCAGGAAGTCGCGGTCGGCGCCCTCGAAGTCATTGTGGGTAGCCAGGTAGTTGATGGTCTCGTTTACCTTCTTTATATAAGCCTGGTAGGAAGCGGCACAATCGTTGATAACGGCCTTGTCTGCCTTCAGCTCCTCGTAGGCAGCAACCAGATCTTCCATGGTGCTCACGTTCTCCAGGGCATTCACCTTAGCCTCGTAGGCTTCCTTCAAGGCAACCTCGGCATACAGTTCCTCGCTCTGGATGTAGCTCAGCTCACCGGCGATGAGTGCGTCGCGAATGCCGCTGATGTCATCACCCAGCACATAGCCGAGTTCCTCACCGAACTTATAGACCACGCCATGATCGGCATCGAATACGGGATGGCTGTCCTCGCCCAGCGTCTGGTGGAAGGTTACTACGTCGAACCGCTCGCCGTTCAGCAGCCATGCCAGGGTGCCGTCCTCAACGGCTTCCTGACTGATGAGCTCAGCCTTGTTGTCCTTACCGGCCGTTGAGTAGCAGTTCTGGGATGCTGGACCGCCGCGCAGCATACAGTCGGCCATATTCGTATAGTAAACACCCTCGATGGTACCGGAGGCATAGCAGTTGTAGGCCTGGCCGTTACCGGCATAACCAGTAATCTGGCCGCTCTCGCGAGCACCCTTCACAGGACCGGTTACGTAGCAGTTGCGGAATATGGGCGTTGCAGCAGCACCCATGTTACAGCCATAGATACCGCCGGCATTCTGGGCCGAGCTGGTTACCTCGCCCTCGTTGCCCAGGCATTCCATAAGCACTTCACCACTGCCGTTCGAACCACCGATCAAGCCGGTGAAGGCAGCACCGCTGATAGAGCAGTCCTCAGCCAGAACCAGGTTCTTGATTACCACGCCGCCGGTAACCATACCGAACATACCTGTATATTGCTCCTCGGGACGGTTAATCTGCAGGTTGTGAATCCTGTGGAACTGACCGTCGAAGGTACCGATATACTTCACAGTGGCGTTACCGATGGGTTCAAACTGTGCATTGTCCTCATCCTCCATAGTGATATCTTCAGTCAGCACAGCCTTGGCGTCAGCCTTGCCCTCGCGGTTCACCTTCATTGCGAACCAAACCAGATCCTTACCAGAAGCCAGTTCATAGAAACCGTCGGCATTAAGCTGCTTGTAGTCTGTATTGAACACACCGCAAACCTGGCAGAAAACACCTTCCCAGGTATGATCGGGAATAACACGCTCGCTGAAGTCATTTGAGTAGGTCACAGAGCCCAAGGGCTTGCCGTCGCAACGGTAGCCGCCGCTGGCGCTGGCATATACCTGCTGGCTCTGGCCCTTAATAGGAGTGGGATAGGGATCCGTGCCAATAGTCTGCCAGATGCCGATATTCTCCTGGTTGCCGTTCAGCTGATAAGCCAGCACACCGTTCTTCACAGCATCTTCAGTAGTCTGTGTGACGGCCTTGGGAGCACTTACACCAGGCATCAGATCCTGCAGGTAATATACATTCTCGAAAGTACAGTTACCGCTATTGCGTGAAATGATGTCGGAGTCGTATGTAATGTTGAATGCAACATCCATGTTACCCAGGAATGCGCAGTTACGCAGGTGGGTAGCCGCACCGGCATAGCCAACCAGACCGCCGCACATGTCGGTGGTGCCAGTAGGCGTAGAGATGCCGCCTACAGAGATACAGTTGGTCAAGTAGGTCTCGGCATTGGGCACGCCAATGATAGTGCCGTGTGTGCCGTCACCATCCAAGGTACTGCTAATCTGCACATCGACCAGGATGTTGGTCAGATGGTTCACCGGAGTGCTATTGGCATGACCCACCAGTCCGGCTGCAAACTTCTTACTGGTCTCGATGGTACCCTTCACAGCCAGGTTGCTGATTGTTGCACCAGAGATATTGGGGAACGGAGCATTGTTCTCATACTCATTGTCGGGGAAGGCAATCTCCAGGGTATGCCCATTACCGTCGAACTCGCCCGAGAACCAGTAGCTGGGGCTCAGGAATGCCGTACGGTCCTTGTAATCCACGTCGGCCATCAGGCGGGCACTGTGATATTCACCACCATACTCATGATCCTTCACGAACCAGTCCACAGCATCCTTGTCCTTCAGAAGATAGAAGCCTTCGGCATCACGCTCTGCGTATAAGGGATCCCAGTAGTAGCAGTTCTGGCACTTACCGCCCACCAGCACATGCTTCGGAGCCGTGGCACCACTCTCGTTGCTGAACGTAGCACCATCGCCCACGTTACCGGCGCAGTCTGCCACTGAGCTGGCAAACACCTGCTTGCGGGTCTTGAAGGGCACGGGATACTCGTCCTCGCCCAGCGTCTGCGTCCATACGATTTTGCTCTGGTCGCTGTTCAGCACGAAGCAGGCATTACCGTTCTTCAGCTCTTCCTCGGTAATCTGGATACCCTCGTCGTCGGAAGTGTCCTTTTCGCGAGTCAGATAGAGGTTCATGCCCACGCGGATGTTGCCGCCGTTACGGGCAATGCTGCGCGTATTGTCGGGATTGGCAGCAAGCGACATCTTGGTCAGCGACAGGTTGTTCATCACCACGCAACGTGCATCCAGCCAACCAACAAGGCCGCCGCAGTTCGTAGTGGCCTCGCCCTTAATCTCACCTACTGCCAGGCAGTTGGTCAGTTTGCCGCCGATGTACTGGATACCTACAATACCACCGTGAGTGGCATCACCAGACTTAGAGCTGTTGATGGTCACCTTTGAAATACAAGAGGTAATGACACCGCGGTTATAACCGGCTATACCACCGGCAAAGGAGTTTCCAGTGGTAATCTGGCCGTCAACAACCAGGTTCTTCACTACGCCCTTCCAGCCTATGTACTGGAACAGACCGCTGCCGTTCACCGTAGGATAGGCATCAAGAGTTACGGTATGACCCTGTCCGTCGAAGACACCATTGAACTGGTTTGCATCCGTGCCGATCATAGGCATTTCTGCATCGCAAACCACGTCTGCTGTCAGGACAGCATTCGCCAGAGTCTCACCACCGTTTACCAGTTCGGCATAGGCACGAAGGTCAGCTGCCGAACCAATCTGGTAGGCATCACCGACCTTGTCGAGTGCCCACACAGTCGTGCTCATCAGGCAAAGGGCTGCCATCAAGCACACGTTAAGTAGTCTTTTACTCATAGGATGTTAATTAAGTTAGTTAATAAAAAAGGTGTTAAATTGATTACTCTATTGTTTTTTCAAAGGCCTTTTCATGCCTTATGCATTGCAAATATACCTCTTTTCACTATTACATACAAATATTTGGTCAACAAATTTTACAAAAAAGATGTGTTTTATTCGGCATAAAGGGTTAGTCTTACATTTAAGATATAAACAAAGCGCCCGCCATTCTGCATGACGGGCGCCTATAGTTCCTTCCCTCATGGGGAGGTTAGGAAAGGTCTTTACTTAGTCAGAACCTTGAGCTTCGCTCGAGCTTCTTTCCGTTCGGCAGAACACTCGGGCAAGCTCAGTGTTCTACTCTCACTTAACCAGAACCTTCTTGCCATTGATGATGTTCACACCCTTCTGGGCCTTCTGAACGCGAACGCCACCGATGGTGTAGATCTCACCGTTCTCATTGCCCTCGGCAATGCTCTGGATGCCAGTAGCACCAACCTTGAAGGCAGCTGCTGCAGGAGCAGGCGTAACAGTTACGTTGTTGCTCCAGCTGGGCAGTACGTAGCGGTTCACGGTCTCACTGCTGGACGATGATACATACAGGTTGCCGGCATAGTCGAATGCCAGAGCCGATATGCGGTCGCCATCAACAGTGGATACGTTGAACTTAGGTGCGGGCATAATCAGACCGTTGGGGTTGGGCACGTAGCTTACGTTGTAAACCGTCACACTCTTGTTGCCGGACACGATAGCCACCCATGAACCGTCGGGACTTACTGCAATACCGCCACCAGGCAGTACGTCGGTAGGCTTGCTGTAGTCCACCTTACCCTCGGCATTGATGTGCTTCAGGGCAGGAACCTCCTCTGTAGGAGCGGAACGATACTGCACGTACCACAGACCACCGTTGTTGTCAGCTGCAATGTGTACAGGACCAGGAGCAATTGTCCACTGGTTCATCAGCACGTCAACCTGACCGCTGGGCGTGGTATCCCACTGCTTCTTGGTACCCAGGTCGTAGGTATAGGCAAAGTAGTCGGTCACGTTGGCCTTGCCATCCGAACGGCCGCAGGCCAGAGTCCACAGTTTCAGGGCATCGCCCTTGCCGCTGGTGGTAATATCCACATTCATACCTGCCTGAATCTCATCGCCAATCCAAGTAATACCGGTCTCGGCATCCACTTCACCACCAGTGAAGACGGGAGTCCAATCCTCGTCCAGATTATCGGGGTTAGCCTCGAAGACAGGGCTGTTGTTCTTACCGCCCATCAGGCCTACGAACAAACGACCGTCCTGAGAGAAGGCTACAGACTTAGGCTCGAATGCCTCTGTGCCGTCGAGTACACGAATACCTTCCTTCGAGAAGTCAATGCCGCCGGTGAAGCCGTACTTACCGTCGGCTGCAGCAATAGGCTTGAATTCGGCATCGAAGGCAAAGATAGCATTGCGCTTATCGGCAGAGATATAATTGCTGCTCGTGTTGTCGTAACTTGATTCAGCCACATACAGGTCACCGAAGTGAGTGCTGTTGGGATTCGTATTTATAGCCATGCTGTAAGGACGCCAGAAGCTGTAGGTACCGCTTGCAGAGGGAGCCTTTATGCGTGCTGCATTGGCTACGCCGAAGCTGGTTACCTCGATGTCGTAGGTCAGCTCTGTGCCTGCCTCGGGCAGGTTGCTGTTAGCTACGGTCACGCTGTGCTTACCAAGGGTCAGCTCGTCGCCAGCCAGTTCCTGAGTATAAACTACCTCGTCACCCTTCTTGAAGTTGATCTTCGCAGCCTTAGCATTTGAGTTCAGGGCGTAGGTCACGGTTACGTTGTCGGCGCTGGAAGCAGTCTCGATGCCATAAGCATAAGAGTTCAGCTCGATGGTTGGCTTCTCGTTCGTGTACTTATTGTTGAAGAAGTAAACGATGTCGCTGCCGAACAGACGAGGACGCTCGTCGCCACCCTCGCTCAGGTTCTGGAACCATACGGGAGTCTCGGTCTCACCCTCGTTCAGCTGATAGGTCATCTTACCGCTCTTGGCATCGTTTGCACTATAGGTGTTCACCTGACCCTTGCTGGAGTAGTTGTTGCTCTCAGTGGGGCTGCCGCGGAAGAAGTAGTTGCTGCCGTCAACACCGGAAATCTCGCCGATAGCCCAGCAGTTGCGAACCTCGCCGCTTGCTGCCCAGCCGGAGAGCTGACCGCTCTCGTTGGCACCGCTTACATCACCGGTTACATAGCAGTTCAGGATGATAGGATGAGCCGTAGAGCTCATGTTACAGCCATAGATACCACCGGCGTTCTGGGCAGTACCCACTACGCGGCCTTCCATACCAATCTGCTCCATGCGTACATCACCTGCGCCATTGGAACCACCGACTACGGCTACGAAGGCGTTACCGCTGATGTAGCTGTTCTTATCGACGATGAAGTTCTTGGCAACGAAGCCTTCACCAACACAACCGAAGAGACCCGTGTAGTCAGCGCCAGTGCTGATAACCAGGTTCTTGATGGTGTGGCCCTGACCGTCGAAGGTACCCTTGTAGAGGTTAGAGGTAGAGCCGATAGGCGTGAACAAAGCGCCCTCGGGATCGGGCGTACCGTCATCGAGCAGCTTACCACCCATGTCGATATCGTCCACCAGCACGGCACTGGCCGTATTCTCACCACCATTTACGTTGGCAGCAAAGATAGCCAGGTGTATGCCGTTGGCAATCTGATATACACCGTCAATCTTCTCGGGCATTACGTCGAAGTCGTTCATGGCGTTGCGAGCCTGCTCGGCAGAGTATATACCAGCATTGTATGCCTCGAATCCTTCGAAGGCAGCATTTGACATAGCCGTAGCCAGTTCCTCACCCAGCATGGAAACCATGTCGGCAGATACGCCGGCCAGGGCCTCAGCCTTGGCGAACATAGAAGAGTAAGCCATGCGGCAGTCGTAGATGCGGTCGAAGATATCGGAGAACTTCTTGATGAGCTCGTACTTCTGGGTACCGCTCTGTGCGCTCTGGCTCTCGTTCACAAGACCCTGCAGCTCGTCCTTCAGCGCTTGGCTGAAATTGGGAGCCTGGGCAAAGTCGGTACCGTCGCTGAAGGTATAGAGTGTGAGGATAGTGGTGGCACGATCCACAGCACCCTGCAGGGAAGCATCCAGACCGCTCTGAGCCTCGGCTGCATCCAGGTCTTCGCCCAGGAAGATCAGGCGGGCATTGGCAAAGCCGGTCCACTCGTTGCCTGTGAAGTATCCATGAGGATTGCTCATACCCACGGTGAGCTGGCAATCTTCGCCTACCTCGGCCACGGTATAGTTCAGCACGCGCTGGCTATATACGGCAATGGCCATACTGCGCTGTCCGTGCAGGGCATAGCCCAGTACCTCGGAAGTCTCGTCGGTGGGATCTGCCAGGATAGCCAGGTCCTCAACGTCGCCGCTGTGCAGGTTGCAGTTCTCCTGGTCAACAGCATCGGCTGCGGGCATGTAGCTCTCCATTACGGTGGGCACGAATACGCCCGTGCCGTTAGCATAGATCTTGGCACCGTGGCTGTAGCTGTAGCGGTCGTTGGCAGGACGATAGGCACCGTTCATGACGAACAGATAGTAGCCCGGCTTGCCCATGGTAACCGTCTGGTGGAATTCCATTGGAACGTTGGACCAGCTCTCGCCGCCATGGTAGGTCAGGCCATCGCCCAGCACTACGTGGCTGATGCCGGTATTCGAAGTGGCCTCCCAGTTGTTCATGCCGTCGCGGAAGTCGGCGTTCAGTATGTAGCTGGTTACCTCGGTACCCGGCTCGTAACCGTTAGCCACGGCTACGCGCAGCAGCTCGTCGATGCGGGCTGTCTCGGCCGTAATCTCCTCGGTAGTCAGGAGCTCATACTCCAGGATGTACTCGGCACCGCCGTTGGGATTCTCCTCGTTGGGCTCGTCGCCGCTCTCCAGGTAATCCTGCAGGAACTCGCGGTCGGGACCCGAGAAGTCGTCGTGCTCAGCCAGGTAGCGCAGGGTCTCCTCGACCTTGGCCTGATACTTGGCGTAGGCATTGATGCAGGTCTGAACGGTCTCCTTCGACTTCAGCAAGTCCTCGTAGAGGGTCATCAGGCTCTCCAGGCTGTTTGCTTCCATCAGTCCCTGAACCTGCTCCTCGTAGGATTCCTTCAGGGTCTTCTGGGCATGCATGTCGGGGTTCTGGATCCACTCGGTCTCGGCATTTACCATAGCGCTGCGCAGGGCAGTAATATCACCGCCAAGAACGCAACCCAGCTCGCCGCCGAAGCTGTAAACCACACCGTGGGTGGGATTCAGCACGGGATGCTCGTCCTCGCCTACATTCTGGTACCAAACCACGTTGGCAAACTTCTCCTTGTTGAGCTTCCATGCGAGGGCACCGCTCTGCAGGTCTTCCTCGCCGATACCGTTCACCTGACCCAGTGTAGAATAGTTGTTCTCCTGGGTTGGGCTGCCGCGGAACATCCAGTTCTCGCCATCTACGCCTTCCAGCTCGGCTATAGACCAGCAGTTGCGTACCTGGCCGCTGGCTGCCCATCCGGAGATCTGTCCGCTCTCGTTGGCACCCTTCACCTTACCTGTCACGTAGCAGTTCTCAATGATGGGCGTAGCAGCAGAGCTCATGTTACAGCCGTAGATACCGCCGGCATTCTGGGCCGTGCTGGTAACCGTACCTTCGTTACCGATCTGCAGGAAGCGTACCTCGCCGCTGCCGTTGGAGCCACCGATTACACCGGTGAAGGCACCGCCGCTGATGGAGCAGGTGGCATCCAGCGTGAAGTTCTTGATGACTACGCCGCCGCCTACGCAACCGAACATACCGGTGTACTGAGCACCGTTCGTTTCGATAACCAGGTTGCTGATGGTATGGAACTGACCATCGAACTCACCCGTATAGAGGTTGCTCGTAGAACCGATGGGCTCAAAGAGTGCATTGTCCTCTTCCTCCATCTGAATATCGCCTGTCAGCTTGGCCTTAAGGCTGCCTGCGTTCTCGCTGTTCACCTTCTTGGCAAACCATACGAGGTCCTTAGCGTTTGCTATTTCATATATGCCGTCGGCATTGGGCTGCTTGTAGTCAGCATTGAAGTAGCCGCAGACCTCGCAGAATGCACCGTTGAAGGTGTGGGGAGGTATAGTGGCTGAGCCCTGGGTATTTGTATAGGTCACGTTACCCTGAGGCACGCCGTCGCAACGGAAGCCGCCGCTGGGTGATGCATAAACCTTCTGACTGGCGCCGAAAGGCATGGGTATGGCATCAGTACCGATTGTCTGGCGGAAGGCACCGTCGGGATTGTTGCTATTGAGCAGATAAGTCAGCTCACCGCTTGCCACGGCATTTGCCGTTGTCTGGATGGCAGGTCCGGGAATGGTCATAGGCTCAACGGCATCATTAAGAAAATATGTATTGGTGATGCTTGAGCTGCCATTGTTACGTGTAAGCACGTCGCTGCCCTCGGGGTTCACATCCAGCACGCCCAGGAAGGCACAATTGGTAAGGTAACTGGTCGTACTTGTCCAGCCAATCAGACCGCCGCAGCAGGTGGTGAGTTGGTCGGGCGAGGTGATGGTACCCATGGCAATACAGTTGTCCACATAAGCCAGACCGTCGGTTACGGCAATGAGGCCGCCGTGAGTACCGTCACCGCTAAGGGTGCTGGTGATGGTGACGTCGGTCACGCAGTTCTGAATGTACGACGTATAGCTGGTGCCGTTCATCGTATGGCCAACCAGACCGGAAGCATACTTGGCGCTGGTAGCAATAGTACCTGTAACCTTCAGGTTCTTGATGGTACCGCCACCGACCTGTGGGAACAGGGCGTTGTTGGTACCGGAGGCATCAACTGCATCGCCCTCAATATGCCTGTCGGGGAAAGCGATATTGATGGTATGGCCCTGACCGTCGAACTCGCCGGAGAACCAGCTGGAGTTGATCCACATGTCGTGACCAGAGTAGTCGATATCGGCCATCAGGCGTGAAGAGGCATATTCACCACCCAGTTCATGATACTTGGCATACCACTCCATGTCGGTAACGGTCTTCAGCATCAGGTAGCCCTCGGCATCACGCTTCACAAAGAAGGGATCCCAGTAGTAGCAATTTATATCCTCGCCTTCCTCCTCGTCGAAGAAGGTGTTGGTACACTTACCTGCCACCAGAGTGTGCTTCTGACACTCGGCACCGCTTTCGTTGTTGAACGTCGTACCCTCGGGCACCTCACCCTGGCAGGTACCGGCCTGAGAGGCATAGACCTGCTTGCGGGTCTTGAAGGGGACGGGATAGTCGTCCTCGCCCAGGTTCTGAGTCCAGACGATGTTGCTCTGGTCGCTGTTCAGGGCGAAGCAGACAGCACCGCTCTTCAGCTCATCCCATGACACCTGGATACCCTCACTGTCAGAAGTATCCTTCTCGCGGGTCACATAGAAGTTCTTACCCACACGGATATTGTCGCCGTTGCGGGCAACGCTGCGGGTGTTGTCAGGATCGGCAGCAATGGATATCTCGGTAATGGAGATGTTGTCCATTACAATGCTGCGGCCATCCATCCAACCGATAAGGCCACCGCAGTTGGTGGTGGCATCACCAGTAATTGTGGCTAGTGAGAGGCAGTCCTTCAGGATACCGCCCATGTACTGGATACCAACCAGACCGCCATGAGTGCCGTCGCCGGCAATGGCGCTGTTAATGGTCACCTTGGACACACAACGCGTCACGGTACCTCTGTTGTAGGCAGCCACAGCAGCGGCGTACTTGGCCGCAGTAGTGATCTGGCCGTCAACAACCAGGTTCTTAACCGTACCCTTGTAGTCCACATAGCGGAATACTGCACATGCATCCTCTGTGGGATAGGCATCAAGAGTGATCGTGTGGCCGTCACCGTCGAAGACACCGGCATAACGCTTGGCGTCAGTACCGATCATCGGCTGATCTGGGGCACACTTGATGTCTGCTGTCAGCACAGCACATGCCAGATTCTCACCACCATTCACGAGTTCGGCGAAGGCACGCAGGTCCTCGGCAGAACCAATCTGGTAGACATCACCGGATTTCTCCAATGCCCACGCAGACATGCTAATCATGCACACTAGTGCCGACAAGCATACATTCAGTAGTCTTTTCTTCATCGAATGTTGATTTTAAAGTTAGTAATTTATGTTAGTTATACAGGTTTTTTTACGCAATCGTCTGGCAAAAATACGATTTACTTCCCAAAACGCCAAATATTTTTCCGTTTTTTTTCTTAAAGGCGAGGGATGGCGAAGAGGCAAAAGGGGAAAAAGGGCAAAAAGGTTCTTTTAAACGCCCTTACTGATTTTTTGAAATACCCTTAAGGCTTTTTTTGAATGCCTAAAGTTTTTTGGGGTGAAGTTTTACGCGCGTAAATGCGTCTTCTTCTCCTTAGCATTAATCGAGTGATTGTATATCCTCTATAAAGTTCAACGAAAATAATGCAATGAAGAAACAAATAACGCGTTTAACAAAAAAGTTTTCTTTTACTTCTTTTCTTTTAAAGAGGTATGGAGAACATTTTCTTTTCTGCTTTTCTTTTAGGTTTTGTTCTCTTCTTTCTGTTTTTGTGTACTCAGAGAGCATGGTTCCCCCCCCTCTATTCGTCCAAAAGCATGCTGGAAAAACAACACCGGTGTTTTGCCCAAACAACGCCGTTGTCTTGCCGTTTTAACGCCGTTGTTTTTGCCGCCCTAAACTGCACGAAAGGGCAATCACCTCCCTATCCAGGCTTCGGGGTTCAGCTTGGCCGTCTCCTTGCGCAGCTGGAAGTGCAGCACGCAATTGCCCTTCTCGTCCTGCGCCACGGTGCCCAGCACGTCGCGTGCCTTTACCTTCTGGCCCTTCTTGACGATGACAGACGACAGGTTGCAATACACGGAGATGTAGCTGCCGTGGCGGACCAGCACATTGCGCGTGCCGCTGAACTGGAAGACGGCTGTTACCTCGCCGTCGAAGACGGAGCGGGCTCTGGCGCCCGAGCGTCCGATATAGTTCGTGCCCTTGTTATCCAGCTGCACATTCTTCAGGCCCGGCACAGTATAGAGGCCAAACCGGTTGCCCACCATGTAGGCGCCCGTAATGGGCACGGGCAGCCGCCCCTTGTTCTTCTCGAAGGACCCGCTCAGCTGGCGGTCCTCGGCTGTGAGCCAGTTGCCACCGCCTGTATTGCCCGCGCTCTTAGGTTCTTGAACCTTTGAGTCTGTTGAACCTTTTGAACTTTGAACTTTTGAACCCTTTGCGCTCGGCTTTGCCGCTTCGCTTGTCGAAGAACCTTGAACGTTTGAACCTTTTGAACCTTTGGCCCTCTTTGCCGCCTGCGCCTTCTTCGCTGCCTCGGCAGCTGCCTTCTTGCGCGCAGCCTCCTCAGCCCGCTTCCGAGCCTGCTCTATCTCATAGGCAATCAGTTCGTCTATCTTCTTGTCCAAGGCAGCCAACTGCTTCTGCTGCTGAGCCACCTGGCCCTGCAATCCCGTCTCCTCCTTCTTCAGTCCGTCAACCTTCTTGCGCTGTTCCACTTGCTGGGCACTCAGCTGACGCCTCTGCCCTATAACTTCGCGCAGCAGCCCGGTCTGTTGGCTCTTTGCTTCCAAGAGCCGGTTTTGCGCATCCAACAAATCAGCCTGCTTTTGCATGATCTGCTTACCCAGCTGCTGCTGGTAGGCGGCATATTGGTGAGCAAGACGGGCCCTGCGATACATCTGGGTAAGCGTCTTGGCCGACAGCACAAAGAGCAGAGCGCTCTGCTGGCCTTTCTGATGCCGGGCATAGCGCAAGGCCTGGCGCAGCTTCTCGCGCTTTGCCTGAAGCTCGCCGTCAACGGTGGTTATTTCATTTTGCAGCTGCACAATCTGGTCGTCCAGCAGGTTCATCTCCCCCTCCAAACGCCGTATGTAGTCAAGGCGGTTATCCATCTGAACACCGATGAAGTGAAGGTCGCGCTGGCCCGTCTGCACCTTTTGGCGCGTTACATTCAGCTTAGCCTTCGACTTATCCAGGATTTTCTGCAGTTCCGTCTTTTGCGCCTTCAGGGCCCGCACCTTCTTGCTGTTCTGGGAATGGAGAGAGAGGGGAAGAAGGATGAGTAAGAGGAAGACCCACCCCCTGAAGACCCACCCCCAGCCCCTCCCTTGTAGGGAGGGGAGCAGAATGCCTTTATGGTTGAGTAGCTTCTCTCTTATCTGCATTATACTCATCTTTCTAAATGTAACTTCTCCCCGCCCTACAAGGGAGGGGCTGGGGGTGGGTCCCGTGGGGTTAGGTTTCCTATTGCGCCAGCTTCATTATACGCTCCATCACCTCATCCAGCGTAACCTCCTTATACCGCTTGGTATTCACCTCGGTACGGGTCTCCCAGTCATCGTTGGCCTTTACGTTGCTCAGGCTTATTATAGCCTTCACGGGCTTCTTGGGGAGGTTCACCTGCACCTCCATCTGCGAGGGGAATTTCTTTTTCCCCAGCTGGGTATGGGCCTGATACTGCCAGTCGAGCACGGCATCGGCCGCCTTCTTGCTGCTGGCCACCGAGGTCTGCTTCACCAGGGCGCTGGCCGCATCGGCCAGGAAGGTAAGCACCATCTGACGTGAGTCGGTATTGACCAGCTTCACGATGCCGTCGGCCAGGCTCTTCTGGAAGCGCTTCTCGTTGGGCTGGGAGCCTTTGTCGCCAAACAGGAACAGCTCGTCCCAGAAGAGGGACTGGAAGGTGTAGAAATCTATACCCGCCTCCTTCATAAACTCAATGTCCTTATAATTCGCCTTCACATACTGGCGCCCCATACGGTCCATGACCATTATATAGTCGGGCGTCATCTCCAGGCGCCCCACTTCCATAATACCCAAGGCCACCAGAGACAGCTGGATAACATCATTACGCTTCATGCGCAAAGCACCTCCTACCGACACGCTTTTAGTGCCCGACGAGAGGTTAAGGTTCATCTTAGACGTCACATATTCCTCCGTCTGGCGGTTCTGGTTTACGTTCTCAACAATACGCGACAGGGCTGCCTCGGCATTGTTCACCGCATCGGGCAGCGCCGCCCCGCCGCCTTTCATGGCAGACTTATGGCTGTGGCAGGAAGCCAGCAGCAAGCACAGGAGTATGGGAAATAGTCTTTTCATTGTTCTGGATTTATATAATGCTTCTTCTTTATCTTTTTACCTATTACGGGCGTACAGGTGTCATCTTTTTTCCTGACCGCCAGCTGCCACAGGCGCAAGGCCTGTTCTGCATCGCCCAACTGGCTGTATATGTCGCCTGCATGCTCGATGACGTTGCCCTGCAAGCGGGGATTGGCGAGGATGCTGTCCTCGGGTTCTTCAGGATCCACCACCTTATCTATATATATACGGGCCTCCGTATAGTTCTTCTTCATAAAGAGAATCCAGGCATAGGTATCCAGATAGGTTATGTTGTTTGGCTCTGCCTTGATGGTCCGGTAGCTCATCTCCTCAGCCTGGTCCAGCCGCTCGCCCCGCAGGCTCAGGTAGTAGGCATAGTTGTTCAGGCACGATATATTGTCGTCCTTATAGACGAGCGCCGAGTCGTATGCCTCAAAGGCCTGCGCCTCCTGCTCCACGCCCTGCTGGTGGTAGAGGTCGCCCAGGATGGCAAACATGTCGGAGACGAGGTCGGGCGATGCCGACTCATCGCGCGTACGCAGCCCCTGCCGGAAGACCTCGGCAGCCTCCTGAAGTTTCTCCTGCTGATAGAGCGAGACACCCAGGTAATAGTGGAAGGCCAATTCCTCGGGGAAGGCATTTACGCCACGCCGGCACAGGTCCTCAATGGCGGGGATGTCGTTCTTGGCAGCATAGTACTGCAGCAGGTGCGACATGGCAACCTGATTGGCCGCATCCACCTCCAATATCTGCTGCATCGTCTGTGCCACGGCATCGTCGCCCTCCTTCATGTACATTTGGTAGGCGGCCTTCAACGACAACAGCTGGGCATCCTCCTGAGGCATGGCCAGTACGGCATCAAAGGCCTCGCGCATAGGCTTCACCAGGGACGTATCGCGACGCGAACGGTCAATATATATCTTCATCAGGGCCACACGCAAATCGGACGGCGTGGAGGGAGAGAAGAGTAAGGAGTCGCGCATACGGGCATAACTTGCCGTATCGCCCGCCTCCTCGTAATAATCCATCAGGGCCAGTTGCAAGTTGGGGTTATCAGGTTCCTTCTGCTTCACGGCCTGATAGGCATCCCAGGCCCGTTCCATATCTCCGGCCTGCTGATACTGACGGCCCATGATGACGCGATAGTTCATATCGTGGGGAAACTCATCGCAGAGCGACTGCAGTTCCTGAAAAGCCTTCTCCCGCTCCTCCAAGTCCATATAGAGCGCAAATTTCTCTACGCTGAGCTGGGCCGACTTTCCTTCGAGCAGCTCTATGCGTTGCAAGGCATCTATGGCCTTTTGCGTCTCGCCCTCAGACTTATATATTTGTGCCAGCTGGGACAAGATATCCGAACGGCGCGTCTGTATGGCAGCCATCTTCTCCAGCACGGGCACGGCCTGCCCGATGTCGCGACGGTTCATATAGATGCTGGCCAGCGACTCCAGATACCAGGGATTGCCAGGATCCAGTTCGGTTGCACGGCGCAGCATAGACGTGCCAAGACTGTCCTGACGCAGATAAAACTGGATAAGACTGAGATTGTAGAGCGCCTCTGGAGCCTGCGGGTTGATGTCCAGGCAATGACTGTATAGCTCGGCGGCAGATGAATAATCACCCGCCAGACGACACTTCTCGGCTTCCATATAGAAATAGTCAAAGTTCGTCTGGGCCAGCCCTGCCAGGGCCGGCATCCACCACAGCAATATGTATATCAGCCTTTTCATCATCTTCTCTTCCTTGAAGGAATTCTAGAAGGACTATATTAACTAGTTCAACTAGATCGACTAGATTAACTAAATCAACTAGATCAATTAGTTATCCTAGCCCCTCCTATTTCTTCCCCGTATGGCCGAATCCGCCGGCACCACGCTCTGTTTCGTCAAGTGTGTCCACCAACTCCCACTCAGCCTGTTCATGGCGTGCAATAACCATCTGGGCTATACGTTCACCATCGTTGATAACGAAGGGCTCTTCTGAGAGATTTGCCAAGATTACACACACCTCCCCACGATAGTCGGCATCTATCGTGCCAGGGGAGTTCAGTATAGTAATGCCGTGCTTCAATGCCAGTCCGCTACGCGGCCTTACCTGCGCCTCGAAGCCTGGGGGCAAGGCCATGTAAAGGCCTGTTGGAACAAGACGCCTCTGCATCGGTTCCAGGATGACCGGGCTCTCCAGATTAGCCCGCAGGTCAACACCTGCCGACAGGGGAGTTGCATATTGCGGCAGGGGGTTATGGCTCTTGTTGATAATCTTTATCTTCATTTCTATCTGGTTTTGTCTAGTTGATCTAGTTTATCTAGTTAAATATTCGGCAGGCTCATACCATTGATTTTCCTGTAGAGGTCAAGGGCAAAGACATCGGTCATACCGCTGATGTAATCCAAGACGGCCATCATGCGGCCATAAAGCGTGGGGGCCTTAATGTCATACTGCGAACTGACTTGGTTGATGAGCAGCTGAGAGAAGGCCTTGTCCGTACTGGTAACGGCCTTCACCATCATATCCGTCAGGGCTGTTATTACGCGGTAACCGGCTATCTCTATATCAACCACTTCCTTGCAGTGATATATCTTGCCCACAGCTGTGCGCGAACAGGCCTCATAGGCTGTGCGCGGTACGTCGCTCATCTGCCGGATGAGCGCACCTTGGAATGTGCCGTCGAGTATCTCGCCCTCGTGCTCCACAAATACGCGCACGCATTCCTGCTCCAGACAGTTGATGACGCAGGAGCGCAGATATACCACCTGCTCGTTTATATCCTCCAGGCTCTGCATACGCTCTATGATACGGTTGCGCTGGGCACCTTCAAAGAAGCCCAGCAACAAGCCTTTGGTTTCGTCAGTGGTGAGGAGCTTCAGCTTGTGGGCATCCTCGATGTCCATAATCTGATAGCAGATGTCATCGGCAGCCTCCACCAGGTAAACCAGCGGATAGCGTGCATAACGGAAGCTGCCCTCGGGGCTGTCAAGCTGCGGTATGCCCAGTTCCGAAGCAATGCGACGGTAATCCTCCACCTCGCTGCGGAAGAAACCGAACTTACGCTTTTCGCCTGCCAAGTCGGAGGAGAAGGGATACTTAACGATGCTGGCCAGGGTGCTGTAGGTCATCACGAAGCCACCCTTCCTGCGTCCGCGGAAATGATGCGTCAGCAGGCGGAAGGCATTGGCATTGCCCTCGAAGTGGATAAGGTCGTTCCACTGGTCGGGGGTCAGGCAGTCGTGCGTCTCGCGGCAGACATAGCTCTGCAGGAACTGTCCCTCTCCCTCGCTGAAGTACGTGCCGATAGCACGCTCGCCGCTATGTCCGAAGGGGGGGTTGCCCAGGTCGTGGGCCAGACAGGCAGCACTGACAATGCTGCCCAACTCGGTAAAATGCGTATCGCGCAGTTCGGGATGACGCTCCAGCAAGAGGCGGCTCACGTCGTTGCCCAGGCTACGCCCCACGCTGCTCACCTCCAGGCTGTGCGTCAGGCGGTTATGCACGAAGATTGTTCTGGGCAGGGGAAATACCTGCGTCTTGTTTTGCAGGCGACGGAACGGTGCCGAGAAGATCAGGCGGTCATAGTCGCGCTGGAATTCGGTGCGGTCATCCTTGCGCTGCGGTTGGTTCTCCTGACCTAACCTCTTGTTGGATAGCAGTTGCGACCAGTTCATCCTCATGCCTTGGGTTTATAGAAGATGCGGTTGGCACCGCTGGTGATGTTCACCAGCTCGGGATGCTCGGCAGCAAAGGTATCTATGTGGCGCATGCGCTTCTCCTGGTACACCTCATCAACGGAAATCAGGATGCCCGTCTCCTCGACATCGCCAAAGCCGTAGTTGATGGCCGTGCCGAACAGCTTCATGGTGGGACTCAGGCCCATATAGGCATTCACCAGAGGCGGGATGTTGTAACCCAGCTTGCGTACCTCGCGGTTCAGGATGCGATAGTCACGATGGAAATCCTCCTCGCAGAACAGCTCGGCCAGGGCCTTCGGATCGCTCTCGATGTGCAGGGGCTTCATGGGCTCGATGAGATGCTCGGGGTCGGCAAAGTGCTTGTTCAGGAAAAAGAGTATCATGTCGCGGGCTGTGCGGTCGTAGCTGGGGTACATCGTAACCTTGCCGAAGAAGTAGCGGGCATTGGGCTTGATGACGAACAAGGCACCCAGGCCGTCCCACAGGTTGTCGAGGGCAAAGAGTCCCTTGGTCCCCATACGGGTACTCTGGTAAGCCAGCGTTACGAAGCTGCGTCCCAGCTCGATGGTATAGGGCATGTATTCGCGCAGGAATTTCTCCGAGAAGCGGAACATATGACTGGTGGCCAGGATGGGCTGGCCATTCTCGTCGTAGCGAGCCTCGTTGCCCAGCAGGTAACGATAGCCGCCCAGGATTTCCTGAGCCTCGGGATCCCACACAAAGAGCTGCTTGTAGGGGTTCTCCATCGTATCGAACTCATCCAGGTCGAGGCTCTTGCCCGTGCCGCCGCCGGCTGCCCGGAAAGCCTCTTCACGCAGGCGTCCCAGTTCCCGCACCACGTTAGGCGAGTCTTGCCATGTCACTACATAAACCTCATTTCCACTCTTGTTGGTCATTCTGAGCCGCTTGTCGGGAGTCAGCTCCTTCAGCAGCAGTTCTCTTGGAACTTTTGGTATAATATCTTCCATTTAAGCTATGGTTGTTTTGCAGGCCTTTCCGGGGGGGCTAGGAGTTCTATGGGTTCTAGGAGTTCCTAGGAGGTTCTAGCCTTCCCAGGCCTTTCTATTTCCTATTTTCTATATCTCATACACCTTGTCCTTTACCCACTGGGCCCACTGCGTCGGAGTGCGGCTCTGGTCGAAGGTCTGCCAGGGAATGGGCTGCCCTATCCTGACGGTATAGCTGCCTCCCCTACTGCGATACATCTCATCGGGCAGAAGGGCCATTGCAAAGTTTGGCAGGTGGAGCCGCTTGCACCAACGGGCCACGCTGTAGAAGCGCGGACTGTTATGCCCAATGAAGTGGATGGGTACTACGTCATGCTGATGCTTCACGCTTTTCTGTACGAAGGCCTTGCCCCAGGGCAGGTCGCGAATGCTGCCGTCGTCCTGCTTGCGGCTGCAGAGACGACCGGGAAACATGATGACGTGGTTCTGGCCCGAGAAGATGGCCTCCACGTTCTCCGAAAGGTTGCGCGACTGGTGCCCGCCAATGATGTTCACAGGCACGCACAGGGGAGCCAGCCCCTTCAGGTTCATAAGCAGGTCGTTTACCAGATATTTTATCTTACTGTCATACTGTTCGCCCAGCACCCAACCCAGCGTAACGCCGTCGATGGCACCCAGCGGATGGTTGCTCACGAAGGTACACCAACGTCCGTCGGAGGGCAGGTTCTCGCGTCCCTCCACATTCACCGTGACGCCCAGGTAATCCAGCACGCCCTTGCAGAAAGGCACGCCCTCAAGCCCCTGGCGCAGGTAGCCGTTGATAAAGTCCTGGTGAACCAGCCGCTTCAGCAGGTTGATTGCCCACTGAGGAATGAAACGGGCCTTGCTGCCTGCGCGACTTCGCACGATGGCATCCATGTCTATCTCCGTAATGGCCTTCTTATCTTCTTCCATATTTGCCTTTTCGACCTTGAACCTTTTGAACCTTTTGCGCTTTTGCGCTTTGAACGTTATGGACGTTATGAACGTAATGAACGTTTTGAACCTTTTGAACCTTCACTTTATCGTCACCGGTCGGTTATTGATGAAATAGCGGCCGCGGGGCAAGCCGTTCAGCCAGTTGGTGCCCTTGCTCAGGCGCATGGCCATATAAAAGGCACCGCTGTGGGTGTAGATGGGCAGTATCTGGTTGTAGTCGCTCTGTATGCGCACCAGACGCCCGTGTACCTGTAACTGTACGGGATATAGCGAGGTGCTCATCTTGCGCGGTCGCTCCATGTCGCTCATCACGTTGCGGACAACAGTCAGCGAGTCGGGTTGCAGCTTGCGGTCGTCATCTCTTCGTTCAATATCCGCCGACGCAGAAGCTGCACGGCCAACCCCACTGACGAGAAGCAATCCCGCCAGCCACAAAGCAAACCAACAGCCCTTACGTCTGAACAACATATATTATCCCAATTTATTTTACTCCGCAAAATTACGCTAATTAAGGGAATCTGACAAGAAATTCGCCGAAAAAGTTGGCCTTTCCCGTATTTTCCGTCTGTTTTAGGACTTAACCCGTGCCTTCGCTCCGCGAAGCGCCATATAATCGTCCAGTCGGATGCCCTCCATTTTTTTGAAACAGGAACGTGCAGTAGCCACTGTTCCGAAACCGGCATCAACCGATTCGCCCACCGTGGCAACCTCGCCACGCAGAATCAGGCGTTTCAGCTCCTCAATGCGGTAACGGTTAATGTATTCATGCACGTTGTTATGCCCCTGGCTACGCACACTCTGAAGCACCAGATGACGGTTCAGCCCCACCTCCCTGCACAGCTGGTCGCGACCGAAGGTGCTCTCCGTCCAGGCAGCCCGGTTCTTCTGCATCCAGGCCTCCAGGCGATGATAGCGCTGCAGGTTGGCCTCGTTGAAGTCCTCGCGCTCACTCTTGTCGCCCTCATCGGCTGCCTCCTCTGCCTCCGCCATCGGTGTTTCCTCGGCTATATCCTCCACAGCCTCTATAACGGGGTGCGGCAGGGTCATGGCCATCGTCTCCAGGGCACGCAGCGCCAGGTACATGTTAAGCAACGTGAAGATGACCACATACACCATGAGCAGCGTGGGGTCATAGACGATGCATACCACCAGGTAGAACACGGCCGAGAAGCTCAGCACTATGCAGTAGCCCTTCAGATAGCGCGGCACGCTGGGATGCCTCACCAATAGCCGAGGCAGCATGAAGATATTGAACACGTAGAACAGCGCCAGCAGGAAAGCGGCCAGCCGCAGCAGCATGCTCAGGCTGAACAGATGCTCGCGCACCTCGGCAAACGTGTAGAACTCCTCCATGTTCTCCCCCACCAGGAAGGCCAGCAGGTAGATGATGATGAGCACAATAGCCGGAGAGGCATACTTCCACATACGGCCCCATTGCAGATAGCCCGGCATGGGAATGCTCAGCGGATAGATACTCTGCAGGAAGCAGCCCACCACCAGCATAATCATCATCAGCGGATTCAGTATGCCCGGCTGGCCGCTGGGAATCATACCGCTGATGACAGCCGCGCCTATCAGGATAGCCGAGAAGATGCCGTTAATCCAGGCCAGGCTGAGATACTGCACACGATGGCGTGCATAGAGGGCCATCACACAGGTCATGACCAGGTGGGCCATGGCACTGCAGGCTAACGTCAGAAGTATGGTATTTGCACCCATCGGCAGCGTCTGGTTTTATCTTTTCAAGGGGCAAAAGTAGTAATAAAGAAGATATTCACAAAGAAAATTGCCGAATTTATTCCTTTATACGTCCGAAAACGTCAGTATTACAATCACCTGCCCACGCTAATATTCGTTCTTTCACACATTCTACAAAAGATTTCAGGTCCTTTGCCCGCACTTAATCGATTTTTTCGTATTTTTGCACCGCAATTACAAAAATGCGATGAAGGCGGACCTTTCCATAAAAACCCGGCATACGGTTGCTGACGACGGCTTTGCTCTCCGTTGCCGTATTCTGTTTCTGGGGCTACGTGCGCCCCTACCTCATCACGGAGCGTGAGCTGACGCAGATGTTTCTCTGGAACGCCGACTACTTCATGGAACGCATCGTCGTGCCGGGCGGAATGGCCCGATACATCGGCGAATGGCTCGTGCAGTTTTTCGTGTATATTAAGTATGGTGCGGTCATCTATGCCCTGCTGTTCGCCTTGGTCCAGCTGCTCTGCTGGAGGCTTACCCGCAACTATCTGCTCTCGCTCGTCCTGCCTGTACTGATGTGGTGGCTGTCGCTTCACACGGACATCCCCATGACGCCTCATGTGGCCCTTGTGCTCACCCTGGCTGCCATGACGGTTATTCCGAACAAGGAGGGGCCTGCCCTGCTGGTCTCCGCCCTGCTGGTGCCCGTTGTCTATTGGCTGGCAGGGCCGGTTGCCGTGCTGATACCCCTCTACCATCTGCGTTGGTTCTGGAGCCACCCTAATACTTCGATAGGTGAAGCATGTGCTGCTGGTTACTTGCTGCTTCTGTGCCTGACGGGCAGTACCCGCCTCGTCCCCTATCCACTGGGCGAGCTGGCAAGGGGCATCGACTACCGATGGGAGGAGGACATCATCGGCACCTACCAAGACATGACCTACTCCACCCTGCTGCGCCGCAGGCAATGGGAGGGCCTGGTCAGGCTGTCCATAAGCCATCCGCCTCAGTCTCTGGCCAGTCAGAATGCAGCACGCCTGGCCCTCTGGCACACAAAGCGGGTAGGCGACGAGGCCTTGCGCGAATGCCTGCAGCACTCGCGGCGGGTGATGGCCAGCGCCGTTACCACCAGTATCATGAGCAATGTCTATCTGGAGCTGGGGATGCTGAACATGGCCCAGCGGGCTGCCTTCGACCTGATGGAGTCCATACCCAACGGCAACAAGAGCGGACGGGCCATGAAGCGGCTGGCAGAGACGGCTCTCTATACGGGGCAGCCCGAGCTGGCACTCAAGTACATCCGGCTGTTGGAGCAGACGCTCTTCTATCGCAAATGGGCCTCATCGATGCGCCGCTTTGCCGAGCATCCCGAGCTGATGGAGAGCGAACCGCTGTTCCAGAAATACAGGGAAATCTACAAAAAGGCCGACGATGTGTTTTTCTATTGAATAATGAAGTGGTATCGGAAATGAAGCAACTGGGATATATAATCGTGCTGGGACTGGTGGCCCTGACGGCCTGTCGGCCGCAACCCCGCAACGTGGTGGAGGTGGACACCCTGCCCGACATCTATCCCGACTATGTAGATGTCACCGTTCCGGCCGAAATAGCTCCGCTGAACTTCGCCATGACTGACGACAGCGTAACAAGGATGGAGGTGGAGGTCAAGGGTGCCAGAGGCGGGTTTATCAAGGAAAAGGGCCGCCTTGCGCAATTCAGCATCAGCCAGTGGCATCGTCTGCTGGCCGACAATAAGGGCAGCCACCTGCTCGTTACGGTGCAGGCCCTGAAGCACGGACAATGGAGCCGCTACCGCACCTTCAAGATATACGTCAGCAACGATGCGCTTACCGACTGGGGCGTCACCTACCGGCGCGTCGTACCCGGCTACGGCATGTACAGCCAAATGGGGCTCTACCAGCGCCAGCTGTCTACCTTCAGCGAGAAGGCCCTGCTGCCCAGCACGCAGGTCTCGGGCATGTGCGTCAACTGCCATACACCCAACCGGGCCAATCCGGACCAGTACACGTTCCACGTTCGCGGCAGGCACGGCGCAACCGTCATCTGCCGCGACGGGCAAATCGACATACTTTCAGCCCGCAACGACAGCCTGGGTGGCTCGATGGTCTATCCCTGCTGGCATCCCGGCGGACGCTATTGTGCATACTCCACCAACGTCACGTCGCAGATGTTCCACCTGGCACAAAACAAGCGCATTGAGGTGTTCGACCGCTCGTCGGACGTCTTCATCTATGATGCTGAATCGCGGACCATGCTGAGGGACAGCCTGACGATGAGGGGCGGCTGGGCGGAGAACTGCCCCGCCTTCTCGCCCGACGGCAAATGGCTCTACTACGTCAGTTCGCCCTGCCAGACCTATCCCGAGGGTTATGACCAGGAGAAATACAGCCTATGCCGCGTAGCCTTCGATGCCCAGACCGGCCGGCTGGGGCAACAGGTCGATACGCTCATCAACGCCGCCCAGACGGGGCAGAGCGTTTCCTGGCCCCGCCTCTCCTACGACGGCCGCTACCTGATGTACACACAGGCCGACTACGGCTACTTCACCGTCTGGCATCCCGAGGCAGACCTCTGGCTGATGGACCTCGAGACGGGCCAGCGACGCAAGATGGACGAAGTGAATAGCCCGCGGGCAGAGAGCCTGCACAGCTGGAGCACAGACAGCCGGTGGTTCCTCTTCACAAGCCGGCGCGAAGACGGGCTCTACACCCGCCTCTATTTCTCATCAATAGGCCCCGACGGAAAGGCCACCAAGCCCTTCCTGCTTCCCCAGCGCAATCCCAAGCAATACTATCGCCAGTCACTCTTCTCCTTCAATACGCCCGACTTCACCATACGCCCCGTCAAGACAGACCGCCGCCAAATGGGCCGCCTCATAGAAAGCGACCGCCGCGCTACAACCAACGTCATAGACCTTAATACCACCACAGACAAATAGAGAGCATAAGGCAGCCAATACAGGCTAATGTGCTCTCACCAATTGCAAAAAAGCCTCCGTGACTACAGGTTGTGGTTTTAAGCCGACCTTACAGAGAATGTAGCCACTCACTTTGGAGAATGGCTTTACTAACCTATATACAAATTCACTGTATTTGGTAAGTTAATTCACTGTATTTAATAAACAATTTCAGTGAATTTACCTATATTTGTCTTGGTCATTTCAAAAAAATAAGCTACCTTTGCAGCAAAACATTAAGATATACGGCTATGGCAATACAATACAGACTGCTGAAGAATAAGATTAAGAGCAGCAAAAACTACGGCAAATACTATGCCCACACGGTGAAGCGTGGTGTCATTTCGATGGAAGAAGTCGAGTCAATGATTGAACAGAACTGTTCGGCTACAGCTGCAGATGTCAGGTTGGTTCTACGTGAACTGTTCGACACCATTAAATTCCTTATGCAAAGTGGATATACAGTTGACCTTCGCGAGATGGGCAAGTTCTCAATCACAGTAAAGAGCGTATGTGTGGATCACCCGTCAGAGTTTCGCAACGATACCCATATTGTCGGTTTTAAATGCAATTATACCCCACACGGCAAACGCTATAACACGTCTGACAGTGAAGTGAAAAGACAAATTCAACGTGGTTTATTGGAAGGATGCAAAGCAGAAAGGATGCACTGACAATAACTAAGACAGCTGCTACGACCAGGATATGGCCGTAGCAGCTGTTCTTATGTATTCAGGCTATAATTACTATCCGCGCTTTGCCGCGGTGCTTTTACTCAGAGCTTCACCTTCTGGCGCCGTCCGTCGCGGTACTTCACTACCACAATGCCGCGCCCGGGCCTCTCCAATCGTCGTCCGTCAACCGAGTAGTAACCCTCCACCTCGTTTTCGTCCACAAGCTGTACCTTCTCCAGGGCGGTACCCTCGTCTCCGAAGTAGAGGAACGAGGTGCGGGCCTTTACACCCGAGCTGCCAGACGGCGGCGTAATATAAGCCGTAAATGCATTCAGCGTAGAGCCTGCGCCGCCCATCTTCAGACCACCTTCTGCATTCACGATACCGTACTTGCCGCTCATAGGGAAGCCTGCCGTGAAGTTGGAGGTCATTTTCCAATCTGTATAACTGCTGCCATCAGGCGAGACTGTGGAGGGATAGCCTTTCGAGGGCGTAATCGTCTCTGGTGATGCTGCGGGTAAGTCAATATTAGTCCACGAAGGATCAACCACTTGCTCGCCAAGATGAAGGATATAGGGTTGAAAAGCCCCAATGGACCCTGTTTCCACCTTCTCGAAGAAAAGTGTATAGCCGTCGTGCTGGTTGTAGGTCACCGCGCTGAGCTGTGCCACCCAGTCGTTTTCACTATTGCGCCCCGTCAAGGCTTGCACATTGGTATCGAAGGGCAAGGCAATGGTGTTGTAGCCTTTCAGGAAAGTGCGGTGCAGGGTGACGCTTCTATATGTCTCAGGTAGATAGTCAGGATTTTCTGGATCTAAGACTAATGCAACTTTGCGGAAGACGGCTATTAGCTTCTTTGCTGATGGTACGTTCTGATCTTCTGAAGTACAGGCAAAATTTTCAATCGTATATACCGCATTCCTAGAGACATATTCAGCATCACTCAGTTGAAGTTTCCACCCTACAAAGTCAAAGTCTTCATTAGAGGCTACTGCTTTGAAATAGATATTCGTCTTAGGTGCTGAACTGGTTGTAGGTCCCCAACGCTTATCAGTAGAAGAAGTTGTCGCTGCATCAGATGATTCAAAAGAGACAGTAGCAGAACCTCCTTCCGTGCATTCTGCCTCTGCGTGAGCGTAATAGTAAGTCTTTGTTGTGCCACTGACAGTAATGGTAACGTCTTCATTCGAACCATTTGGGTCACTTATAGTTATCGTTCCAGAATGCGCGCCAAGTGCGTTATTCAGATACTGTACCGTAATGGTTTCCGTTCCCATAATATCACCTCCTGTGGTTGTGACAGGGTTGGGTGTGGCAATGAAGTTCCGGTCGCTGCTGGTAATGGTTACACCGTAACCCGCATTGCAATGCGAAAGTGTAAACGTCTGAGCGACACTATTGCCCTTGATATTATCCGTGCCAAATTCAATATTTGCCTTATCAGCTGTCAGATAGCGCCGCTCTGTGATGGTGATGTTCCTGAAATATCCGCCAAAGTTACCGCTATAACATAATCGGACATAACGTACATTTGCGTTCTCTATTGTAATATCGGCATGTCCGCTTCCTGAATCACTATTCCAAATTTTACTCCAGCTATTGCCATCTGCACTGACTAAGACACTCCAGTCCAAACCTGTTGCGCCAGCGGCTTGTTTCTCGAAGTCAAAAGATATCTTATCCGGAATACCTTCAAAGTTAATCTCTGCCATCTTATCATCCCAGTTCAAGCCTCCGCCACCATCGCCCAAACGCATCCCGCTATCATTGTAGTCGTAAGACCCAGAAATTTTACGGACCAATATGCCTTGATTTTCTCCAGTTATCGTCAGCGGCAAATGGTTTTGAGCTTCTATCACATTAACCGTAAACGATTCTGAATGGGCATTCCAATCTTCATTACCATCCTGTGAGACAGTAAAGACGATCGTCCCCTCTCCATCATAAAACACCAGTTTTCCACCTACCACATTACCTAAAGAAGTATTACTGCTAGTTATGGTGTAATTCGTGTCTGTATTGGTACTCGTAAAGAAATCACTATAGGAATGATTCTTATAAGCAGTGGAGACATTCCAAGTAAATGCAGGGGTGCCCTTATCAGCACCAGTTCCTGTAACTTTAAAAGTTGTCACAGTTGTTGAGCCTAGTTTCAGGGTTACAGTAGCAGACTTTTCACCGACTGACTTTGGGCTGAAAGTAATAGGGATATTAATGGTTCCTTTTTCTAAAGAAGCTGTGACTGTTCCAACTGAAAAAGTTCCAGCTTCTGTACCAGAAGCCATAGAACAAGTTCCCGTTAGGTTCTGTGGAAAAGTAGTATTATGATAGGTAATACTGTTAATATCAACTGTGGTAGTCTTACCGTATTTTAAACTTCCCAAATCAAAAGGGAAGTCATTGGAATAAGGAAAGTTTTGTAAAAGAGTGGCACGGGTGACTTTGACGTTACGAACTCTCTTAGTATATGAGCCATGAGCTTGAAATCTAATATGCGTAACATTAGCGTCGATGGAATAACTGAAGTCTTTATAACTATTCTTATCAAGAGAACCAACACCGATGTCTTTGAATTCAGTCCATGAACTTCCGCCGTTAGTTGAAATATAGACATATAACCCTCCAATTGCTGTAGCCGCGCTCTTATTAGCTTGAAAGGTTAGTTGTGCACCAGGGCCATTTAATTGTAATGATTCACCACTGCTGTTTGTTGACATACTTTGCTCTGTGTTGTAATCTAACACATAGCTGGTAGTCTCTCCCCAGGCCCACGCCCCGGTACTCCACGCGAGCGCGCAGATTATAACAAGGAATATATATAATAGCTTTTGCTTCATTTTCTGCTTTGCTATAGTTGGTCTAGTTTATTCTAGTTGATCTAGTTTATCTGGTTGGTCTAGTCTATCTAGTTGTTTTAGTTTATCTAGTTCTTTTTTTGCCTGGCATACCATTCATGCCATTTAAGGAGTTCTTCTTGCTGTTGGGCGTTCTCTGCCCTAAGTTGCTGTATCTCCTTTTTCAGAGAGGCTATCTCTTCGTTTTGCGTCTGTCGGCGGCCCAGGCGGGCAGCAGTCATCCGCTCCTTTATGCCGCCCTCCTCCACAAAATTGTGTTCGAGGCGGTTAATGTGATTCGTCATCATCTTGTCGATGAAATGGCAAAGCGTGAGCGCTGTGTTTGCCAATTCCTCGTCACTCATCGTATTAAAATAAGGCTCGTAGCACCCCACTGCATTACGATTGCGACAATAATCTACCATCGCCTGATAGCGGGGATGACCGGGCTCCCACTTCGTGAGCTGGCGTGTTACCAGATACTGCTCATAGTCGTTCTGCAACTCCTGCATACTGCTACGCGCCACATTCATCAGTTTCACTTCCGTTTCGGTGGAGGTCAACCCATCCTCCGAGCCTTCAATAATATTCTGCGTACAAGAACGAGCCGCCTGCACCATCTGGTCTATGGTGCGATCCCCTTTCTTCAGGAAGCGCCTCTGAAAGGCATAAGTCAGCTGGTAAAGCGCCTCTGCTTTCTGATAGAAGTGAAGTGCCCGCCAGTTGGCTTTCTTTCTTAGAAAATGGAACTCATCCTCGGCCATAGTTCTTTTCTTTAGTTTAATCTAGTTTTTCTAGATTTTCTAGCATTTCTAGATTTTCTAGTTTATCTAGATTATCTAGTCTATCTAGTATTTCTAGTTTATCTAGTTTTTCTATTCTCTCTTTCTAATCTTTCTATTTATAAGCTCTCATTGTTTTTACGTCAAATGTCCCGGTGTGCTCACCGTTTACCACAGGAATAATGATGCCCTCCGGACCACTGGCTTTGAGGGTTATAGTGGTATTGTAGCCTGCCAGAATATCTACATAGCCTTTGGTTTGTGGCATATCGGTGGCATGGCTGCCGGCGAGTGCGTTGGCGGTGATGGTGTAGGCCAGTGCTCCGGAGGCCGGTATGATGAAGTAGCATTCCACATCGGTGGAATTAAGGATAATGGAGCGCGTGCCGTCGGAAAGCGTGAGCACAGGGTTCTCGTAGAGGTTGCTGAAGGATGGGTCGATGGCCATCATGATGCGTGCATTCTTGGGCTTGCCGAGGGCAATGCTTACGGGTTTGGTCTCGTTGACATTGATGATGAAGGACTCCGACACGCCATTGTACCAAGGACGGCCATAGTCCTTATTAGCCTCATCCATATTGTCGGCAGTAATGGTATAGGTACCGGCATTTACCTCGGCTGTTCCGTCATAATTCACGTCAAGAGGGAGATCGGTAACTTCTGCACCACTTTTGGTAGTACCGTTTAAAGTGAAAACATACTTTGAAAGGTCAGTTACAGTCACGTCAGCACGGGTTTCAAGTTCCGTGAAAAGTTGGGCATCACCGAGGGAGAGGACGATGGTGGCTTGACCATCGGCTTTCGGCTGGTCGTCGCTATCTTGCTGGCAGGCACTCTGGAGGAATGCTGTGGAGCAAAGGAGTATGGTCAGTATCTTTTTCAATGTTTCAGTAGTTCTATGTTTCAGTTTTCTTTCCGCTGGCAGCATCTATAGTGATGTCGGACACGGCATCGCGCTCGAACTCATTGTCGCAGGTGAGGCTGATGGAGAGGGTGCCATAGATATCCGACTTGATTTTGAGTATAGAAACGGTGGCTGCATCGCCCAGTGTAAGCGTCTGCGGCTCTGTTGTCTTGGTCTCGTCGCCAATGGTGTAGTTGATAGTGTAGGTAAGGGCACTCTTTGGCGGGAAGAAAGCTTCATTCGCCAGAGTTCCATCGGAATAAGCAAAGGTGAGTGCTTTTGGCGAGGTAATGGTTAGGGCATTGATGACGCCCGAGAACTCGCTGTAATCCAGACGGAACTTGGCGTTCAGCGCGCGTCCACAGGCAATGTGAACGTAAGCTGTTCCGCCGGCAGATACTTCGATATCCGAGGCAGAACCAGTATAGTAGGCATCGCCCCAACCGCTTTTTGCAGCATTGGCCGCATCGACATCATTGTAGTTACGCACCCTGATGGCGTATGTGCCGGGTTCGAAGGTTTGGGCGCTGAGTCCTTCGCCGATTTTCTCGTTGTAGAGCGTCTTACTGCCATTGGAGACAACGGCGTACCAGGTAGAAACGTCCTCTACGTCCTGCATGGCGCGGGTGCTGACTCCATTGTCGGCAGACAGGCGGAGCTGGATATGGCCCTTGCCATCTGTGAGTATTGGCTCATCGGTCTGCTGGCAGGCAGTGAACAGCAGGGCAGTGCAGCTAAGTATGGTCAGTATTCGTTTCAATGCTTCAACTTTCAATGTTCAACTTAATTTAATAAAGTGTTATCTCGCTGACAATCTCCTCGTACGTATCATCGTAGCTGATACCTATCTTTAGCTTAGTGGGATCGTCGTCACTGGCAAAGGTATAAGTTACGTTATATATTAGTCCTGCTTTTGGATTCTTGTAGGTCTGCGGCTCGAGATTATAAACTTCACCATCCTTGTTCACAAGATGGAGCGTAAAACGGAAGCCATCGGTGTTGGCGGGGTCGAAGAATGCCGCTTGTCCTGAGGTTAGGGGGCAGGTGCGGCCATCGCCAGAGACGGAAAACTCACAGGTGGGGAACCAATTGGAGAACCCCTTGGGCACAGAGTAGGTGACGCCGTAGTTGGTCATAGGTACCTTTACGTCGAGGTAGGTGACCCAGTCCTTCTGTATATTGAAGTCCTGACGGATCTCATAGACGGCGCTTCCGCGTCCGTCGTTCTCTGTGGTCCAGGTGGTGTCATTCTCTGTATAGGCGTGGATGGTGTAGTTGCCGGGTATGAGCGAGAATTTATCAGGGAGTGTGGCTCCTGCGGAATATTCGTAGCCGCGATAGACGTTTCCGTCGGAAGCCAGAATCTCTACGGCAAGGTCGGCATCAACGGTATTGCGGGTCTTGACCGTAGCCTTGGCAACTTGCTGACGGCTGAGGTCGCTAATCATGAGAACACCCTCGCCTTGGCCCAAAATTTCCTGCTCACCATTTGAACAAGCGATGAGGAAAGGAAATAACATAAATATGTAATATATGCGCTTCATGACTTATTGACCGTATTTGAAGGTGAGGGCATAAATGTGCGTACAAGTTTGACCGGCACCATAGCTATTGTTACACTTGATTGAAGTAATTTCATTGTTTGCCGTGAAAGTGTTGGTGGTACCGTTATGAAGATTGTCTTTGTTATTAAATAATCCTCCATCTTCCGTAATGGATAGAATCTCCTGTGTGCCCGCGGTGATGCTGAAAGTCGTACCTACAGTAGCTGAATGGACATTGACGTCGTAATCGGCACAATATTTAGTCCCTTGTGGAATAATCACAGAACTATTGGTCGTGATTGTTTGCCCGCCCGTGGACATATTTCCCAAACGTACATCGTTTTTAAACCAATCCACACTACCACTGGCAGACCATTCACCGTGTGATTCCAAATTCAGGGAATAGGGCAATCCTGTGATGCGCACTTGCTTCGATGCTGCCACCTCCTGTCCGCAGAAGTTAGCCGTAATAGTAAGCGTGTAGGAATTAGCACTGACTGGCACCTCTGTGATATTGTCCAAGGTCATACTGTAGCTAGTAGCTGGTATTGTTTTTGTTTTACCAGCAATGCTAGTGGTGTAGGTCTTCGTGTAGTTTTCGTTGGCAAACAAACTGGCAGCAACATTCAATTCTGCCCGTGGTTCATAAACCGTCAGTCGCTCGCAGGCGTTGGCCATATCAACCTCGCCAGCCTCGTAGTAGGAATAGGATGTATAGGCGTCGGCCGTAAGCGTAAGGCTAGCATTAGGCACCGTAAACTCCGTGGTCTTACTGAAATTGAAGGCTTTGCCCTGCTTGCTGTAATAGCGGTAGGTAGCTACATAGTTCCCAGGTGGCAGGTAGGGCCAGGCAGGATTGTTCTGATAGGTAGAGGTGAGGGCGCCCTTACCAGAGAGAACGCGCACAACATTTCCGGTGGCTGAACCCTGGTGTATGCGGGCTTCCCAAGTGGCATCGGGGAAGGAGGCACCGATATTGAGGTCGGTACCTAAAAGATTATTCTGGCGGTCATATTTGTGTTCCGTCGTTACTTTGGGCGCTGGCAGCCAGTTGTAGCTGATCTTCTCTTCAACGTCAGCCTTCTCGAGTTCTGCCTTCACTACATTAACCACAGCACTCTCTGCATCGGGTTCCAGACTTAGCGTGATGATGAGGTGGTCGGCAGCATTCAGGGTAAGGGTATAAGGTACATTATCGGGCAAGACGATGGGCATCGACACTTGTTTTTCAAGCGCCTTCAGATAGCCCGTAAAATAAAGCTCCACAGTGCTACCGGCACGCACATAAACACTCTTATTGGGGAGTTCATTGGTGATGCTGGCACTGGTAGTGCCGATACGGACATCCACGGAATAGCTGTCGTAGAAGCGGCTGAAGCGCTCAGCGTTTTCTTCCGTATCGCCAAAAACCACACTGACGAGGGCATTACCAATCGTCACAGGAACAGTGACCTCTGTAATCTCTGTAGTACTGACAACAGTGGCCTGAGCATTACCTATATAATAAGGAGCATCCAGTCCCAGGAGGGGATTGGTGCCATAGGTCACACTGATATTGTAGTCATCGGGCGCAGCCTTTATCTTATTGGAAGTAAAAGCGCCATCGTAGATAGCAACGTTATTGCTCTGGCGCACAACGTTGAGATGGAAATCTGCAGGTACAGGTATGCCCAGTTCAGCAGGTGTGCTACGCGTCTCGCTGACCTCGGTGGAGATACCGGGCATGGAAAGCTGGATAGCCCCATACTGCGGTGCTTCCACAAGCGGGTCGCTGGAGCATGCTCCCAAAACGAGGAAGCCTGCAGCAATATATAACAGTAGATATAAATCCCTAAATCTATTCATACAATAATTCCATATTGTCCACCTGAAGCAGAGACTGGTCTCCGCCTGTGAAATAATCACCGTACTTGCTTGACGAAGCCACTACAATGATATACTTGGGCTGACGGTTCTTCACCCGGTAATCCAAAGTAAGCGTCTCGGTGGTCCACTCGTTTACATCCTCGCCCTTCGTCAGCTGGGCGTAGGCAATCAGGTGTTCATCTTTCAGATCAAAGAGATGCAGTTCACTGGGCCTTGTCCGTATCAGATACGGGCACTCAGTATTCTTATACATCACTGGCTCCCAATCACCCAGCGCAATATATACGCTGCAGGAGTCGGGCTTGCCCTTCATATTCTCATACATGTCGCGTGAAATGTAGCGGCCCCACGGTTCTTTCCAGTCACCGCCCATACGATTGATAGGCGATGTCTTGTACTTATATTCAAATCGCAACTTGGTGGGGAAGGCGTTGAACGGACGTCCGAAACTGAGCACGCCATTCGTGCCATCCGTCTCTACATACTTACCCGTGAAGATGTTCCCTGCGGCAAACTTTATGACGATGTACTTCGACTGCAGGTTGGCAAAACGGCGTCCGCCCTCATCTACATACGTACTGTTGCTTGCCCCTACAGTTGTGGCTCCGCGGTTTCCGGTATCCCAGAATCCCTCCTGCCCATCGCCCCAGGGCTGATAAACCGTCTGAGAACCCGTGCTAGCAGTGCTCCAGTTGTCGAAACTCCCGTTCTCCAAAGGAATGGCTGCTACGGTTGTGAAGGATTGAACTGAAGTGGCAGAACTGCCGGCCGTAACACGATATTCATAAATGACACCGGGCTGAAGGCCCACTATCTCAGCTTCGTATGTTGTGGATGTAGTTTTTATCTGGCTTTCAGGAACAGTCATCCAGTCGGACTGCCCCTGGCGATGATATTCCACCTTGGGTCTCGTCCCATTGGGCAATTCGCCATTAACCGTTGCCGACACGCTGCGAGGGAAGACACTGGCTGTGGTCTCAGCCTCGGCAGTGGTAGGATAAACAAAGACCATCCACTCATGTCCATTTCCGCTCCATGCCTCACGTACAAAGAACTTGCGCATTTCAGAAAAGTCGTATGTGGCCTGTGCCATAGGATTGGGGGAAACACTGCCATGCTTGCCGCAGAGGTTGAACTTATGAACCTTCAGGGCATGAAGGTCTTGCCGCTCACTGACATAGACGATAACCGTCCGGGTGTATGTATCGATTATAGCATTGCCCACCTGGCCCTCTATTTCAACCTCACGGTCTATAATCTGGTCAACCTTAACCGTCCATTCATAGTCTTGCCAAGTGCGTAGCGTAAAGATAGCATCGGAGGTGAAGTCGGCATGCAGATTACTGAGACTTGCACTCTGGGAATAGCCCTTTGCAGAATATTTATCGGATGTCCCATAGACCACACTATCCTTTATGATAAGAGCCTCATTGGAAACCTCCAAGCGCTTGACCTTGAGGTTAGCCACATTCACCAAGTCGTTTACATAGACCTTTACCGTGCGCGTATTATTATCTATCACTGCGGTTCCGCCCTCATTACCCTCGGCATCGCACTGGCCTTCAACCTCGAAAGCCGTTATGGCACCTTCAACAATGGGGAACGGTATATCATCCTTGATGGCACAGGATGCCATCAAAGATACCACTAACAGACAAAAAACATAATATATATATTTACGCGCGCGCATTTTATAAATAGAACGTCATGCCCAGGTTTACGCTAAAGAGGTTGAACTTGAAGTTCGCGCCTCCCATCTTGCTGCTGCCTTTCTCCACCTGATTGGTCTTCTGGTCTTTCCAGCGGTACTTCAGTCCCATTACCCCGATACTGGCCTCCACGGCCATGAAGTCAGTAACAAAGGCGGTCATGCCAGGGCAGAAGCCCAGCTGAACAGAATGCACATGCTCATAGCTGCCATCAAATTCGGTATCGCGGCCCGTACTGTTCTTGCCATTGGCATAGGCATAGGTGCCGCGTATCTCACCAAAGAAACCGAAGATATTGCTCCGCCCCAACGGCATATAGGTGCGAAGGAAGGCACTTACCTCATGCTTATGCTCCAGATAATACAGGTCCTCCAGGCTGATGTTGAAGTCCTCGCCCAGGTTCAGGTCGAAGTCGCCCAGATAGAAATAGTTACGCAGATAATTGTAACGCGCTCCGACGGCCAGATTGTTGGCCACGAAATAGCCGAAATAGGGGCTGGCCGAGAAGGTGTGGCCCTCAATATCCATATTCTTCAGCACCAGCAGGTTGATGTTGTCGGTATCCCATTCCTGGTAATTGATGGTACCGCCCATCATCCACTGACCCTTGGGAATGAATACCGCTTTCAAGGCATCGCGGTCAACCCGCTGAAGATGACGTCCGCGCATCTGCTGCCGCTGCATATAGCGGTCATACATGGCCGACACACGGGTTTCGGCCATCATGGGGCGCTGGTTGCCAGGCACCTGGTAGATCTGGGTTCCGCCCGGTCCGCCCGGCTGACCGAAGGCACGACGAATACCTTCCTGCACGGCACGGGCTATCTCAGCATCAGTCAACTGGCCCCGACGGGCACTGTCCACCTTAACCTCGATTTTCAAGTCCACGCCTACCGGAGCTCCGGAACCCGCCTCTGGCAAACCCTGGGGGCGGGTATAAAGCGTATCATTCTCCTGTGCCATTGCCAGACACGGGAGAACGACCAGACATAACGTCAGCAGACGTTTGCTAAATGCGTTATTCATTATTTGCGTCATTTACTTATAGGCTGCAAATTTAGCACTTTTTATTCAATCAACCTCACATTTCATCGATGAAACCGCTCAAAAGCGTGTTTTCAGATCAAGATGATGCCCTTGCCCGGCAAAACGGGCAAAGGAACATCATCTTATACAGATTTATTGCTTCACTGTCGGTGTATCACCATAGACGAGTTCGAAATCGTCAAGGTAGAGCTCAGAATCTCTACTTCCATAGAAATAATCACCATACTTACAGGTAGCACCCATTACAAGGATATGAGTTGGCTTCACAGTGAGAGAATGGTATTCCAGAGGTATATTAAACTCAATCCATCCATTATCACTGGTGTTAAACTCAAGGACACCGTATGCAATGATGCGAGGATCTGTCTCCCAGTTCGGGAAAGTCGACATGTTACCATTGTCAACATGTAATTTCTCAGTTAGCAGAGCAACACGGATAATACCAACATCATTCGATCCTTTGGACGGAGCTCCTACGCCAGAAGGTTGATTACCATCATTAATCGTACCTGGTGTATATTTCTTGAAACCATGTAGAGCCGTAGGACGTGCAGCAAAAGGTACACCCCAATAAAGATCTGCAGAAAGTCCATTTACACTACCAAACTGACCAGTGTAGATACTGCCGGCAGCCAACTTGATAACGGCATAGGCTGCATGAAGTCTTACAGACTTGGAACCGCCATGGACAAAAGAGCTTTCAGGGTAAGTAACGACAAAGTTGAAACTTGCAGAACCAGGGTTGGAGGTATCCCAATACTTTTTGTCGGCATTGATATTGGGGCTGCTGTAATTTTCTAAGTCATACCAATCCTCGAAACCACCGTTATAGAGCGGTGTCTGTGCCTCGGTCTTAAAGCCCTTTTCTGTGCTGAAGACCTCATCCTCTTCGGTGACATAGGCAAAGCGGTAGTTGTAATTTGTGGAAGGAGTCAAACCTGTCAGCTTATAGCTGAGGTCATCACCGCTGATGGTGAGGTCGCTGGCAGCTACACTATTCCAAACGTCAGTTCCATCTGCCTTCCACTGCAGCTGAAGCTTCGACTGGTCAAAGTCACCCTTCTTTGCTGTAATTTCACCTGTGAGGTAAGCAAATGTGCTCCAGGCATTAGCCTCATAGGCAGCCAGACTTGTACCACCCTTACGAGGTACCTCGAAAGTATAGGTATAGGTGTTCGTATTCGGGTCCACTTTGACAGTTACACCACCCTGATAACCCTTTTCTGCCACAGTATAGTTGATGATGTAATGGTCGCGAGCCTGAACGCCTGTTATTTCCTTCATGTTGCTATAGCCCTGCCCGCTCTTGTTGAAGACGGAGAGGACGGCTGTCAAGTTTCCTACGGGGAAGTAGGCAGAACCCTTCTCTTGACCCATGGTAAAGCTCTGGGAGCTGACGCCGCTGACGGCAGATTCAATTGTCGATGTAGCACGGGCAAAACTCTCTTTAAACTCATCAGAGAAATTAACAGTGACCTTCACATTAGCCAATGTACAGGTAACTTTAGCGGTTGTGAGGGTCTTGGTCTTCACCGTGACGGTGGTCTCACCATAATAATAAGGTGCATTGAAGTCAGAACCACTACCATCCCAATTAGCAGAATGGGCGACGACCTTGTACTGACCAGGAGCCAAGGTAATTTGCTGGCCGTTGAGCTCGGTGTCATTCTCGAAATCGTCTGTTGACTTAACAACCGTACCTTCTGCATTCTGCACTTCTACATGCAGTTTCTTAGCATTATAGCCAGTGGGTGCACTGGCACGAGTCATCGTTGTGCCGTTGGTTTCAATACCCAACTTGAGGTAACCCACTTCTGCTTGGGCAAGTTCGTCCATACTGCTGGTGCAAGAAGCAGCTACCAACATAAGGGCGAAAACGGAGAAAATGGAAAATATCTTTTTCATATCTGTACAATCTTAAAATTATTAATTAACCGTAATTACCACTTCTCCATTCTTCGTGTTACCTTCCATATCAGTTGCTATGAGGTGGAATTTATGAGTGCCTAACATCACTTGAAGGAGAGAGAAGAAATTACCAACAGGGAAATCATAGGAGGTGTCACCTTCTGTAGGTACGCTCAAATTCTTACCTAACGATTTGAAGAATTCTACCAAACTTGTGTTACCGACAACTTCTACACCTGCATTAATAAAATCAAGTCCATAGCCAGCACCAACTGCTTCAAGCGATGTGACCATATCTTGGCTAGTTGATTCCGCCGTAACCATCAAGCTCTTAATACCCTTTTCTGCTGCAATGTGCACATCGCCTAAAGAAAGATCTGTTGGAGCATTGTTCTTGGCAAACGTTATAGGAGCAGGCAAAGTAAGCGTAATAGCATCATCATCACCGGGCTGAGGACCAGGACCGGGTTCTTCACCGCCCTCGTCAGGCGTGAATGTACCATTGTCCACAATCTCAACAATAGCAGGAACGGATTCAGCATTCGTACCAAAGATATTAGCAGTGATACCCACTGTGACATAACCCGTAGTTGCCTCTACAGGAGTGAAGTTAACAACCACTGCATCACCACCTGCAAAGTTGATTGATTGTCCATCATAGGTTTCGGTGGCCTGCGACTTTGTAAGTTCGTTCTTTGCTGTGACTGTTCCATCTTTGTTGACGCCACGGAAGTTAACAGTCAGTTTCTCTACGCCATTGCCGAGGTCCCAATAAAGGGTAGCAGGAGAGTTACCGTTTTCGTTTGTGAAACTTACTGCATTGTCCTTACCATCATCGAAGGTGATGGTCCATGAAGTGAAGAGGTCAAGGAAGTCCTGATCATAGTGAACAGTTACACTGGTATTCGCCATCTTACAGGTGATGGTGCTCTGCGTAGTTACGTCCTTCTTAATCTCCGAAGTCTCTGTGCCTTTGTAATAAGGAGCATTCATAATGCGCTCCATGACACCGGGTGTGTGTGCCTCGAGCACATAGTTGCCAGTGGGCAGCAGAATCTGTGCGGGCATAGCACTGACAGTTTCGTAGCTTTGAACCTTAGTGGTGCCGTCTGCCTCATAAATAGTCACGGGGAAATTGGTGACGGTATATTCGCCAGCACGCGTCTTCATAGGCTCCAGGGTTTCCACGCCGACCTCAAGACGACCGGAATCCTTACCTGCGGACTTGGAGAAATCCTCGTTCACGCAGCTTGCCAATGCCATTGCGGCTGCACATCCAAGAAAAATTTTATTTAGTTTCATTGTATGTTACTTTTGGAAATTTGTGATTCGTGTTAATTATATCCAAGTGACAGGCACCTCAATGCGGATAGGCTTGTCGTTGGTTGTCTCATCGATAGTGACTTCAATCTTCAGGCCACCATCTGTAGTGGGCGTGTAGTTAGGCCTGATGGTCAGTTTCTTTGCCTTGTTACGCTGCAGTTGGAAACTGCCTGTAGCTGTGGCATTAGTTACTTTATTCTCGCCATCAAGACCAGCATAATCTGTTTTAGCAGTAATATGAATGGTGTAGTTCACCGTTTCGCCAGCCTCGCTGATAGCAAGGTAGAAGGGAGCAGTATCGTCCTTGCCCCAGTGTGCCTTGTTATTTCCAAGTGCAGTGGTGCCGGAGAAATCAACACTATACGTATCGCAGTAGGTTGCCATTAAGGGATCGAACTCTACAAGCACCTTTCCTGCTGTAGGTGTGCAAGCTACGTTACATTCTACAGTCTTTGCAGCCTGGATGGTGAAGGTACTGCTACCTACAGCTTTAAATCCATCGCGAGAGGCAGGATACTCAGTACCATACTCTGCACTGATGCTGTAGGAGCCGAGGTCAAGTTCCAGCGGCAGTCGGGTCTTCAGCGTGGCAAAGGTTCCGGAGAACTTGCTGTTGCCCTTGCTGTCGGTAATGTTCACGGTGTAGTTATCAGTGTTCTTGTAAGTATTCTCGTCCACTGCACGCGTTTCAAAAGTGAAGTTTGCATCAGCGTTGAGGTCGAGCACTAACCTACCCGTCTCCTTCTCTTCTGGGACAGACCTGGGCTCCAGGTCCTTTGTCTCAGACAAGCACGATGTGGTCAGACCTATGGCTGAACACATCAGAATGCCAAGATAAATTTTGTTTGTTTTCATACGTTTTAAACTATAATTTAATTGATTTTTGTTCACACTATTTCGCAATTTCGGTGCAAAGGTCTGAAAAAATTATGGTATGTTTTACTGAATACGGTAACTTTTTATATAAAATAAGGTAAATAATGATTTTTAACCAGAAAATACCTGGGATTACGGAAAATTGGCATAAAATGCACAAAAAGTCCGATGAAACCGATGATTTCTGTCTTCAGCACATCCAGGGCTATCCTCAAATTCCTACCATTTCTTTGGGTAGAAATGCTAATGAGCTTCGAGCCAGTTTGCACCCCATCCGCAATCGGCAATAAGGGGTACCCGAAGTTGGCAAGCACCCTGCATTTCCTCCAAGACAAGGGTCTGCAGACGCTCTTTCTCGTCTGCGGGCACACTGAAGTTGAGTTCGTCGTGAACCTGCAGAATCATTTTGGAGCGCAACCCCTCGGCTTTCATGCGCTGATAGACGCGGATCATAGCAATCTTGATAATGTCGGCAGCTGAGCCCTGAATGGGCGCATTAATGGCATTCCGCTCGGCATAACCGCGCACTACGGCATTGTGGCTGTTGATGTCGGGCAGGTAGCAACGGCGCTTGAAGATAGTTTCTGTGTATCCCTGGTTGCGCGCCATTTCTATGCTGCGCGTCATATAGGCCTTCACGCCGGGATAGGTGGCGAAGTATTCGTCGATGAGTTGCTTGGCCTCTGAACGGGAGACGCCCATTCGCTCGGCCAGTCCGAATGCGCTGATACCATATATAATACCGAAGTTGGCCGTCTTGGCCTTGCGCCGCTCGTCGCTGGTTACCTCGCTAATAGACTTCTTGAAAATCTTGGCAGCCGTTGCGGCATGAATGTCGTGGCCTTGCAGGAAGGCATCGATGAGGTTCTCGTCCTGGCTCAGATGGGCCATGATGCGCAGTTCAATCTGGCTGTAGTCGGCACTGAAGAAGGTTTCACCCGGCTCGGGAATAAAGGCTTTGCGCACCTCCTTGCCCTGCGTATCGCGCACCGGTATGTTCTGCAGGTTGGGGTTGCTGCTCGAGAGCCGCCCCGTTGCGGCTACCGTCTGATTGAACGAAGTATGAATGTGGCCTGTTTGCGGATTAATGAGCTGCGGCAGGGCATCGATATACGTGCCCAACAACTTCTTCAGGCCGCGGTGTTCCAGGATTTTCTCCACAATCGGGTGGCGCCCCTTCAGGCTCTCCAGGATTTCCTCGCTGGTTACGTATTGGCCGGTCTTTGTTTTTTTGGGTTTCTCCAGGATGTGCAGTCGGTCGAAGAGAATCTCGCCCACTTGCTTTGGCGAGGCGATGTTGAAGTTCATGCCCGCCAGTTCATGGATTTCCTGTTCCAGGCGTTCCATCTCGTTTGTGAATTGCAAGGAGGTTTCCCGCAGACTCTCCGTATCGATGCATACGCCGTTACGTTCCATATAAGCCAGCACGGGCATCAGCGGCATTTCAATCTCGCGGAAGAGCGTATCGCACTGCTCCTTCTCCAGTTCCGGAGCGAAGCGATGATAGAGGCGCAGGGTGACGTCGGCATCTTCGCTGGCATAGTCGCAAATCTGCGCCGGATCCAGGTCAGCCATCGAAAGCTGTGCCTTGCCCTTGCCGATGAGTTCCTCGATGTGGATTGTCTGATAGTGCAGGTAGGCCTCGGCCAGATAGTCCATTCCGTGTCGCATCTCGGGGTGCAGCAGGTAATGGGCTATCATCGTGTCGAACATAGGCCCTTGCAGTGTAATGCCGTAGTTCTGGAGCACTTGCAGGTCGTACTTCAGGTTCTGCCCAACCTTCAACGTCCCAGGGTTCTCGTAGATGGGGCGGAATTCCTCCACTACCTCCTGCGAACGGCAGGGCACGTACCAGGCCTGTCCCTCGCGAATGCTGAAGCTCAGCCCGACCAGCTGGGCACTGATGGGGTCAGTACTTGTGGTCTCCGTATCCAGGCTTATCTCCTGGGCCTTTGACAGCTCAGCGATGAGTGCGGCCCGCTTTTCGGGCGTGTCGGCCAACTGGTAGTCGGGTTTCAGGTCGCGTATCGTCTGCAGGCTGCTTTGCGATGAAATCGCGGAAAAAAGGTCTCCCTGCACGATTTCATCGGTCTCCTTTTGCGGTGCAAAACCCTGGAAGAGATCGCCCTGCACAGGGTCTTGTTTTTTATTTGAGGCGGGTATAGCATTTGCAAAACCCGCCTTGCGGCGCAACAACGTGCGGAACTCCAGTTCCTCGAAGAGTCCTTGCAACGTGTCCGTGTCGGGGGCTTGAACCTTCAGCGCCTCCATATCCAGCTGAATAGGCACATCGGTCTTGATGGTTGCAAGCCATTTGCTGAGCTTTATCTTCTCGGTATTCTCCTCCACCTTCAGCTTCAGGGCGCCCTTCAGCTCGCTGCTTCGCTCCAGCAGGGCCTCTATGCTTCCGAACTGCTCAATCAGCTTCTGGGCCGTTTTCTCTCCCACTCCCGGGCAACCTGGAATATTATCCACCGCATCGCCCATCAGGCCCAGCATATCGATGACCTGCAGGGGGCTCTCCAGCCCCCACTTGCGTTTCACCTCCTCGGGCCCCAGAATCTCAGCCTCGCTCTTGCCCACAGCGGGGCGGTACATCCTGACGCGCCCGGTCACGAGCTGGCCATAATCCTTGTCGGGTGTCATCATAAAGGTGTCTATGCCCTGCTCGTCAGCCTGTCGTGCCAGGGTACCGATTACATCGTCTGCCTCGAAGCCCGGCACCTCCAGGATAGGGATGTTGTAAGCCTGCAGGATGCGTTTGATATAAGGCACGGCAAACTTTATGCCCTCGGGCGTTTCCTCGCGCTGCGCCTTATACTCGGGATAGGCCTTGTGGCGGAAGGTTCCGCCCGACGGGTCGAAGGCAACGCCCAGATGGGTGGGCTGCTCTTTCTGAAGCACATCCTCGAGCGTATTGACAAAGCCTAAGATAGCCGAGGTGTTGTCACCGCGGGAATTATAGCGCGGGTTCTTGATAAAAGCATAATATGCACGATAAATCAGCGCATAAGCGTCCAAAAGATACAGTTTTTGCATAGATTCTTCTCATTTTGTCTGTAAAAATAAGCAAAAATTATGAATTGGTCATCTTTTTTATGTACTTTTGCACCGAGAAAACCGGAAAAGTGGAAACTTTAGAGAAAATACAGACCCCAATTGCATCCGAACTGGCTGATTTTTGGTCGCAGTTTCAAGAGGCTATGCATCACGACAATCCGCTTTTGCAGATTGCCCTGAATCACCTGCTCCAGAAGAAGGGCAAGATGATGCGGCCCACCTTGACTTTCCTGGCAGCCCGCACCGTTGGCGAAATCAGCCAGACGGTAATGGACGCTGCCCTGGCCCTGGAGCTGCTGCATACAGCCAGCCTGATACACGACGATGTGGTCGATGAGAGCGACCGCCGCCGCGGACAGGCTTCCATAAATTCATTGCTCGACAACAAGGCAGCCGTGCTGGTGGGCGACTACGTCCTCAGCAAGGGCCTGCACTATGCTTCGCTGACCAAAAGCACCGATGTGCTGGATACTGTGGCTTCCATAGGACAGCTCCTGGCAGACGGCGAGCTGCTGCAACTGCATAACATGGACGCCGAGACCTTCGAAGAAAGGGCCTACTACGAAGTCGTGCGCAAGAAGACGGCCTCGCTCTTTGCAGCCTGTGCCCAACTGGGAACGCAGCTGGCAGGCGGCTCCGAGGGAGATGCCGAAAGGATGCGCCAGTTTGGCCAGCTCGTAGGCACCTGCTTCCAGTTGCGCGACGACATCTTCGACTACGGTACGCCTCATGACGTAGGCAAGCCCACAGGCAATGATATGCACGAGGGCAAGCTGACCCTGCCCGTCATTCACGTTATCAACAAGACGCAGGACAAGGAGATGACGGACATAGCCCGGAGGGTGCGTCGCGGCGAGGTCAGCCAGGAAGAGATAGACGCTTTGGTTGCCTTCACCCGCGAGAAAGGCGGGCTCGACTATGCCGAATGGGCTATGGACGAGTTCCGCATGATGGCTGCCGGGCTCTTGGACGAGAGCGCTCAGCCCGAAGTCGTAGAGGCGCTGCACCTCTACGTAGATTACGTTGCCCAGCGCAACCTGTAACGCCGCTCCACCCTATTATATCTGCATACCCTCCCTATTGTAAGAGGAAAACAACCCTATTGTTTTCGCAAAACAGCCCTACTGTTTCCGCAAGACAACCCTATTGTTTTCGCCACGCTACCTTAATATAATAATGAGTAGTCCTGCCAGCAGCAGGGCCAGTAGTTCAGCTGTGCGGTTTATGCGCACCGCCTTCTGCATGTCTGCCGACGCGAGGGGGCGCTCATTCTCCCCGATATAAGGTTTCACCACCAGTTCGCCAAAATAGGTATGTGGCCCGCCAAACCGGCAGTCCAGTATGCCGGCCAGGGCGGCCTCGGGCCATCCGCTGTTGGGACTTGCGTGGCAGCGGGCATATCGCCGGATGAAGCGCAACAGGCCGTTCCTGCGCCGGCGCCCCGAAACGAGTACGTTGGCCAAGGCCATCAGAAGGGCTGTCAGCCGGGCAGGCAGATAGTTGGCAGCGTCATCCAGCCGGGCAGCTACACATCCGAACTCGCGGTAGCGGCTCGTGCGGTAGCCTATCATAGAGTCCAGGGTATTTACCATCTTATAGGCCAGCATGCCAGGCACGCCCAGCAAGGCCAGCCAGAAGAGCGGAGCCACCACGCCGTCGCTCAGGTTCTCGGCAAGGGTTTCCAGGGCTGCTGTACGCACCTCCTGCGGCGTCAGCTGCGACGTATCGCGCCCCACGATGCGGGCCACCTGCCTCCTGCCCTCTTCCGTTGAGCGGTCAACAGCCAGGAAGACGGCCCTCACCTCGCGGATAAGGGTGGTGCCCGCCAGGCAGTAGAAGACCGAGAGGACGTTGAAAAGCAGGAAGGCGGCGCTTGTAAGAATTGTTGTGGGCCGCAACAGCATACAGATGCCCCAGGCCAGGCTGAAGACCGCCGCTACCAAGCCAACAGCCACCAGCCCTCCGCTCAGGCGGCGATGCGTGCCGCGGTTCCATCGCCTCTCGCACCAGGCGATGCAGCGCCCGAACCACACTATCGGATGCGGCAGGCGGGGCGGATCGCCAAAAGTCAGGTCGAGGAGCCAGCCCAACAGCAGGGAGATGAGCAGCAGGGTCTTCACGGGCAAGGCATTTTGAGTATTTCATACAGGCGGTCCACATCGAGGTACTTCCTGACGTGCCGGGCCAGGCGGTCGTATTGCTCCTCCTTGAATGCGGCATAATCCAAGGGGCGCGAGGTAGCCTCAAGGCGGGCGGCGAAAGGCGAGAGCAAGGCATCGATGACCGGCCCGTTGTCCAGCACGCCGTGCAGGTAGCTGCCCCAGCAACGTTCGTCCCTGAGGTATCCGTCTTGCCGTCCGTCATCGAGCAGGGCAAAGGGCGAGGGCGCTGTGCCCTCCAGCGGACTTGTCTGGCCCATGTGAATTTCATATCCGCGAAGGGGCTGAGTACCTTTCGCCGCCAGGGGCGTCTGGAATGTCGTCTGGCGCGTTACCTTGCGCCCGCTCATCGTAGTCGTAACGGGCAGCAGGCCCAATCCCGGCAGGCGCTCGGTAGGACCTTCCACATGATGGGGGTCGCATACCTCTGCCCCCATCATCTGATAGCCGCCGCAGATGCCGACGACAGTCTTCCCCTGGCGCCGGGCCTCCAGTATGGCTTCAGCCAGGCCGCTTTGGCGCAGCCACAGCAGGTCGTCGAGTGTTGACTTCGAGCCGGGCAGGATTATGATGTCGGCCCTTTGCAGCTGGTCGGGCTCCTGGGTATAGCAGAGTCGGATGCGCGGGTCTTCGTCGAGGGCGTCAAAGTCGGTATAGTTCGATAGATGGCGCAGCTTTACCACAGCCACCGATACGGTATTCCCCCCGGCCTCATCCCCAGGAGCCGAGGGATGCGACTGCCGCACGCGGCGGTCCAGCGCCACGCTGTCCTCCTCCTCGATGCGGATGTCGTGGAAGTAGGGAATGACGCCCAGCACAGGCACGCCGCACAGTTCCTCGAGCAGGCGGCGCCCCGATTCGAAGAGGCGCAGGTCGCCGCGGAACTTATTGATGATAATGCCCTTGATGAGGGCGCGGTCCTGGGGCGTCTGCAGGGCGATACTGCCGTATGCCGAGGCAAAGACTCCGCCGCGGTCAATATCGGCTACCAGCAAGACGGCCGCGCCTGCGTGGCGGGCCATAGGCAGGTTCACCAGGTCGGTGGCCCGCAGGTTCAGCTCGCTTATGCTGCCCGCACCCTCCATAACAATGGGGTTATAGCGGGCGCTCAGGCGGTCGTAGGCGGCGCATACCTCCGCCCGAAAGTCTATTTGACTAGAAGGACTAGAAAGACTAGAAAGACTAGAAAGACTAGAAGGACTAGATAAACTAGAAGACCCATTTTTCCCATTGGGGCTGGCTTCCCCTCCACCTTCCGCCCTGCGCCAATACTGGTAGGCGCTGCGATTGCCTATCGGGCAGCCGTTCAAGACCACCTGGCTCGTCATATCGCCCTGCGGCTTCAGCAGCAGCGGGTTCATGTCTGTGTGGCAGGGTATGCCCGCGGCCTCTGCCTGCATGGCCTGGGCGCGACCGATCTCAAGCCCCTCGGGCGTAGCGTAGGAGTTCAGGGCCATATTCTGCGCCTTGAAGGGCGCCGGATGATAGCCGTCCTGGCGGAATATGCGGCACAGGGCGGCAGCCAGCACGCTCTTGCCCACATCGCTGCCCGTACCCGCCAGCATGACGGGGCGCAGGCCCTGCCGCGCAGGCTCATCCCCCGCAGGAGCGGAGGGCCGTCCCTCGCCCTGCAGGCACTCCCTTATGGCAGCTACGAGCAGGTCGTCCTCCTGGGGCGTCTGCGCCGCTACGCGGAAGTGATGGGGCCCGAGGCCCTCGAAGTTAGAGGCGTCGCGGATGAGTATGCCGTAGCCCTTGGCCAGGCGTTCCTTCAGCCGGGCAGCGGTAAGCGTTTCGATGCGTACGAGCATGAAGTTCGTCTGCGTAGGCGCTACGCTGAGGCCCGGAATCTCAGAGAGCCGCTCACGTAGCCGCCGGGCCTCGGCCAGGTAGGCCCCGATATCCCCCACGGCCCGGGCTTCGTGGCGTATGAGCCATTGGGCAGCCTCGATGGCCAGGGCGTTCACCGACCAGGGCCGCAGGAAGCGCCTCAGACGGCTGATGAGGCTGGGTGCGCCCAGCACATAACCGATGCGCAGGCCGGGCACGGCGTAGGTCTTCGTCAGCGAGTGTAGCCGCAGGATATTGCCTGCACTCAATATGTCGCCGGCTGTGGGCAGCGGCTCGGCCGTATAGTCCTCATACGACTGGTCGAGTACCGTCAGCCGGCTCCGGGCAGCCAGGCGCAGCACCTCCTGGGGCGGCAGTACGTGGCCCGTAGGGTTGTTCGGATTGCAGAGCCAGCGCAGAGCCTGCTCCGCCTCGCCCTCCCCGGCAGGCAGCAGGCCGTTGAGCCTGCTGGCATCGGCATACTCGCTGAATGTCGGTTGCTGGCAGACGAAATGCTGCAGGCCCCCGGCCCGCGCCATCTGGGCGATGAGGTAGATGGCCTCCGTGGCGCCGCTGGTCACCAGCAGGCATTCCCGCCCCACCCCCTCGCGCTCGGCTATCAGGGCCTCCAGGGCCTCGGGCTCTGGCTCGGGGTAGGCAGCTATGCCATCCAGCCGCGTAGCCAGGAATAGCTTCAGCCCGTCCAGGCGGGCATGGGCGTAGATGTTACTACTGAAATTGTGTCGGATGCCGCTGTAGCGGTAGGCATCGTCTCCGTGTCCTCTGAGCATGTTTTCTGCGGTTTCATGGGACTTTCGGTCCCCTTTGGGCTGCAAAGTTAACCAAATAAATCCAGATTTTCCTGCTTCGGGGGAGTTTTTTTTCTTTCTTTCGGGGGAGAAAGTCCTTTTTTCCCAAGGCCTTTTTTATCTTCACCCGGCAATATTTTCCGTTCAAAGACCTGAAACGTACGTTCAAAGACCTGAAACATACGTTCAAAGACCTGAAACATACGTTCAAAGTCTTTGAACGGAAAATTGCCCGGGGGAGCGGGAAATTTTCTCCGGGGGAGGCGGGAAAAAAAGCCTTAACGGAGTTTAATTATTGCAAACAAAGCATAAAGGCCGGCCCCGGTATGCAGGAAAAGGCGTACCTTTGCGGCCGCAAGCCAAAACGATGAGGAATCTAAAAAGCAAACCAATGCACACAACAAAGAAAGCACTCCTGGCAGCCCTGCTGATGGCAGGTTGCCTGCCCGCCAAGGCCTGGGACGCCAGCCTTGAGCGCCACCGCAGCGTATATCTGGAGGTGCCCGGCGGGCCCGCCCTGGTCAGCGTGAACTACGACTCGCGCTTCCGCCCCGGCTCCCACTGGGGCTACCGCACAGGCCTGGGATATACCTACTCGGGGCACTTCGGCATCTCCGACTTCTCCGACAAGATAAACGGCGTAAGCATCCCGCTGGAGCTGAACTTCCAGGCGGGGCGCCGCAAGAGCCGCTTCGAGGCAGGCCTGGGCGCCAACCTGGGATACTACCACGAAAGGTACAGCTACGCCTACATCACCACCAGCTACGAGGACGACGGACTCCACATCCGCAAGGGCGGAACCGTGAAGGGCACGCACAAGAACTTCGGATACTTCCTCTACGCCAATGTGGGCTATCGCCTGCAGCTGCCGCGCGGATTCCAGTTCCGCATAGGCCTGAGCCCCTCGTTCAATTTCGGAGGCAAGCACGCCCTGACGAAGTTGTGGTCGCCCTATATGAGCTTCGGCTACGCCTTCTAAAGCACATTTTTCAGCAGAAAAAAGGGAAAAAAGCGCGGCCCTTACAGGAATTTTTCATATCTTTGTAGCCGAAACCTGTAAACTGAACATAAATATTATGAAAAATTATCCTAAAATCGGGATTCGTCCCACCATCGACGGCCGCCAGGGTGGTGTCCGCGAGAGCCTGGAAGAAAAGACAATGGCACTGGCCAAGGCCGTGGCCGAGCTGATTACAAAGAACCTGCGCAACGGAGACGGTTCGCCCGTGGAATGCGTCATCTCGAACACCACAATCGGACGCGTCGGCGAGAGTGCCGCCTGTGCCGAGCAGTTTGAGCGCGAAGGCGTGGGCAGCACCATCACCGTGACCTCCTGCTGGTGCTACGGCAGCGAGACGATGGATATGGACCCCCACCGCCCGAAAGCCGTCTGGGGCTTCAACGGCACGGAGCGCCCGGGAGCCGTCTATCTGGCTGCCGTACTGGCCGCTCACGCCCAGAAGGGCCTGCCCGCCTACGGCATATACGGGCATGACGTACAAGACCTCGACGATAACACCATTCCCGCTGACGTAGCCGAGAAGATACTGCGCTTTGCGCGCGCCGCACAGGCAGTAGCCACAATGCGCGGCAAGTCGTACCTCTCGCTGGGCAATACCTGCATGGGCATAGCCGGTTCAATCGTAAATGCCGACTTCCTGCAGCAATACCTGGGCATGCGCACCGAGTACGTATCGCTGGTGGAGATTCTGCGCCGCGTTGACTTCGGCATCTACGACAAGGACGAGTTCCAGAAGGCAATGGAATGGGTGGAGAAATACTGCAAGCCCAATGAGGGACACGACTACAACGAAGACCGCCCGCTCTTCCCCGGCACCCCCATGACCACCTTCAACGGCAAGGGCAAGGGCAAGAACCGGCAGGAGAAGGACCAGGACTGGGAGTTCACCGTGAAGACCATGATGATCATCCGCGACCTCATGCAGGGCTCCGAGCAGCTGCTCAAGATGGGCTACAAGGAAGAGGCCATCGGGCACAACGCCATCGCAGCAGGCGTGCAGGGACAGCGCCAGTGGACCGACTACAAGCCCAACTTCGACTTCCCCGAATCCCTTATGTGCAGCAGCTTCGACTGGAACGGGCCGCGCGAAGCCAACATACTGGCCACCGAGAACGACTTCCTCAACGGCATGTCTATGCTCTTTGCCCACCTGCTCACGAACAAGGGCGTCATGTTCAGCGACATACGCACCTACTGGAGCCCCGAGGCCGTTGAGCGCGTAACGGGCAAGCGGCCGCAGGGCGGCGCAGCAGGCGGCTTCATCCACCTGATTAACTCGGGCGCCACCACACTCGACGCCACCGGCGCCATGACCGACAAGGACGGACAGCCCACGATGAAGTCGCACTGGGAAATGACCGAAAAGGACGTTGAGGCCTGCCTGAAGGCTACCAGCTGGATGCCTGCCGACCGCGACTACTTCCGCGGCGGAGGCTACTCGTCGCACTTCCTGACCAAGGGCGGCATGCCCATGACCATGCTGCGCCTGAACATGGTGCAGGGACTTGGCCCCGTGCTGCAGCTGGCCGAGGGATGGACCGTAGAGCTGGAGCCCGACGTAAACGACATCCTCGACAAGCGTACCGACCCCACCTGGCCCACCACATGGTTTGCTCCACGTCTCGACCCCACCCGCGACGCCTTCAAGGACGTCTATTCAGTGATGAACAACTGGGGAGCCAACCACGGCGCCATCTGCTACGGACACGTCGGTGCAGACCTCATCACCCTGGCTGCAATGCTGCGCATCCCCGTCTGCATGCACAATATTGCCGACAAGGACATCTTCCGTCCGGCCGCCTGGAACGCCTTCGGCATGGACAAGGAGGGCGCCGACTACCGGGCATGCCAGAACTTCGGTCCCATCTACAAATAAGCATAAATTATGGAAAAGAGAAAGTTGGTGGAGAGGAAATACCTCTTCACCTTCATCCTTATCACGTCGCTCTTTGCGCTTTGGGGCTTTGCCAACGACATTACCAACCCTATGGTAGCAGCCTTCCAGACGGTGATGGAGCTCTCGGCAGCCAAAGCCTCCATGGTGCAGTTCGCCTTCTACGGCGGCTACGCCACAATGGCCATTCCCGCGGCACTCTTCATCCGCCGCTACAGCTACAAGGCGGGGGTCATGCTGGGCCTGGCACTCTACGCTACGGGAGCCTTCCTCTTCATCCCCGCCGCGCAATACCAGCAGTTCTCCTATTTCTGCATCTCGCTCTACATCCTGACGTTCGGCTTGGCTTTCCTGGAGACAACGGCCAACCCCTTCATCCTGTCGCTGGGGAGCAAGGAGACCTCCACGCGGCGCCTCAACCTGGCACAAGCCTTCAACCCCATGGGTTCTCTCTGCGGAATGGCTGTGGCCTCGTTCATCGTACTGCCGCAGTTGCTCTCCGACCGCCGCGATGAAGCCGGACAGATTATCTTCGGCACACTATCGGAAGCCGAGAAGGCCCAGATCAGGCTCCACGACCTGGCTGTCATTCGCAATCCCTACGTGGCTATCGGTCTGGTCGTGCTGATGATGTTCATCATCATAGGCCTGACCAAGATGCCCAAGACCAACACCGGCGAGGGAGCCGGCGAAGGGGCTACCGCCACAAAGCCCACGGCCCGCCAGACGCTCGCGCGCCTATGGAGCAATACCGTCTATCGCGAAGGCGTGGTGGCTCAGATCTTCTACGTGGCCGCACAGATCATGGTGTGGACCTTCATCATCCAGTATGCCGACCGCCTGGGCATCAACAAGGCCGTGGCGCAGCGCTACAACATTGTGGCAATGTCCATGTTCCTGTGCAGCCGCTTCATCAGCACGTTCCTCATGAAGTATGCCAATCCGCGGTTCCTGCTGGCCGTCTTCGGCATCGGTGCAGCAATCTGCACCATCGGCACTATCTGCATCGATGGCATAGGAGGACTCTATGCGCTGGTGGGCATTTCAGCCTTTATGTCGCTGATGTTCCCCACCATCTACGGCATCGCCCTGGAGAACATAGAGGCTGACGACACCACCCTTGGCGCCGCATTTCTGGTTATGGCCATCGTGGGCGGCGCCCTGATGCCGCCCCTGCAAGGCATGATTATCGACCTTGGCACGGTATGCGGTTGGCCCGCAGTTAACGTATCCTTCGTGCTGCCCCTCCTCTGCTTCATCATCATTACGCTTTATGGCTACCACGCCCTGCGCCTGAGGGGCAAATAGGCACTTGAGGGGCAAAACTAAGTGCCTTAACAGCAAACAAACACCTGAGAAGCAGGCAGGGAGCCCCACCGGCAAAGCCGGAACTGGGCCTCCTGCCTGTTTGTTTTTCTCCCTTATTGGTTAAATTTCTCGCATTCCTCATAATAAATCCTTTATTATGCGCTCATTTAATCGATTTTTTCGTACCTTTGCAGCCGAAAATAAAAATTCTATAAGAAAATGGCAAAGGAATATAACTTTAGAGAGATTGAACAGAAGTGGCACCAGCAATGGGTGGAGAACAAGACTTATCACGTAACGGAGGACCCCAAGCGCCAGAAGTTCTACGTATTGAACATGTTTCCCTATCCCAGCGGAGCAGGCCTTCACGTAGGCCATCCCCTGGGTTACATAGCCAGCGATATATACGCTCGCTTCAAGCGTCAGCAGGGGTTCAACGTGCTGAACCCGATGGGCTACGACTCCTATGGCCTGCCCGCCGAGCAGTATGCCATTCAGACGGGACAGCACCCCGAGGTGACCACCTTCCAGAACATAGACCGCTACCGCGAGCAGCTGGACAAGATAGGCTTCTCGTTCGACTGGGACCGCGAGGTGCGTACCTGCGCCCCGGGGTACTACAAGTGGACGCAATGGGCCTTCCAGAAGATGTACGGCAGCTTCTTCTGCAACAAGTGCCAGAAGGCACGCCCCATAAGTGAGCTCGTCAGCCACTTCGAGACATGCGGCACCGAGGGACTGGACGTGGCACAGTCGGAAACGCTGACGTTCACGGCCAAGGAGTGGAAGTCGTGGGACGAGGCACGCCGCAGCGAGGTGCTGATGAACTACCGCCTGGCCTTCCTGGGCGAGACGATGGTGAACTGGTGCCCCAAGCTGGGTACCGTGCTGGCCAACGATGAAGTGGTGGAGGGCGTGAGTGTGCGCGGCGGATACCCCGTTGAGCAGAAGAAGATGCGCCAGTGGTGCCTGCGCGTCAGCGCATACGCCCAGCGCCTGCTGGACGGGCTGGACACCATACAGTGGAGCGAGAGCATAAAGGAGACACAGCGCAACTGGATAGGCCGTTCGGAGGGTACCGAGGTGGAGTTCCGCATTGCCGACAGCGACAAGACATTCACCATCTTCACCACCCGTGCCGATACGATGTTCGGCGTCACCTTCATGGTGCTGGCGCCCGAGAGCGAGCTGGTGGCCACGGTGACCACCCCCGGGCAGAAGCAGGAGGTGGAGGCCTACCTGACTTATGTGAAGGGCCGCACGGAGCGCGAGCGGCAGATAGACCACAAGGTGACGGGCGTCTTCAGCGGCTCGTATGCCATAAACCCCTTCACGGGCGAGCGTAACCCCATCTGGATTAGCGAATACGTACTGGCCGGCTACGGCACGGGCGCCATTATGGCCGTTCCTGCCCACGACAGCCGCGACTATGCCTTTGCCCGTCACTTCGGACTGCCCATCGTGCCCCTGATAGAAGGTGCCGACGTGAGCGAGGAGAGCTATGATGCCAAGGAGGGTATCGTATGCAACAGCCCCGCCGCCGGTAAGGCACCCTACTGCGACCTCTCGCTCAACGGACTGACCGTGAAGGAGGCCATTGCCGCCACGAAGAAGTACGTCTCGGAGCACGGCCTCGGTCGTGTGAAGGTGAACTACCGCCTGCGCGATGCCATCTTCAGCCGCCAGCGCTACTGGG
>CAMJQA010000005.1 GCA_946407895.1 uncultured Prevotellaceae bacterium | reverse complement strand
TTCCTTGTTTAAGATTGTCATATTTCGGACACAAAATTACAAATATAATTTGAAATAACATCAATAAAAGGCAAAAATCAATGCTTTTTAACAGGAATTTTATCGGAATCGTTTAAAAGCAGTCTCGGTTTATCAGAAATCGCCACTAAATGTAAGCGCCTACACCTGAATTTACAGATGAGGGCGCTCCGTTATTTGCTGATATAATGTTACGATGGGGGCAATACGTCAAAGGCCATAGCCTTTCCTCTTTGTCGGCACATATCGCGAAGCTTTGACGGTCTTTGCTGCATGAAGCCAACAACGGAGTCGGAAGTCCTCGTTCTCCTCGTCTTTCTTGCGACCATCCCAGCCTGTCTCGCTACTGACAGAACCACCACCAGCACAAGGTATGTTGACATAGCGACCTCCCATGAGAGTAACAGCGACCTCTCGAACCGACTTCGCCGTGTCAGGTTTCTCAAAGAGGGCGAGAAGATCAAGCGTTTCATGTATCTGCAGAGTTCTACAGAGAAATCGGAGATATGGCCAAAGCCAAGGAGATACTGGATTTAGCAAATCCGGAAGATGACTTCCTTAAGGAGATCTGTGACTCGATAAGGTCGCGAATAGAAAATAATGATAGCCGGTATTTCGAATTTACGGTTGAAAACAATAAAGCCCATTTAAAAGGAGCTATTCTGTCCATGTTTTCACTCGAGTCAAAACATGGATTGACTCGAGCTATTTTACAATTTGACTCGAGTCAGGAAATTGCATATTCAAGCAGGTGAATCGCCCACACCCTTCATAGGGTCCCTTCTCGTTTTCCGTGCAAGTTCGTACAATATAGGCGGAGGTTCATACATGAGACATATTTTTTTCTTGTTTCCATGCATCGGAATCAAACTTTATTTCGTACCTTTGCCACCGATTTGACATATATACGCAGCACGATTGATGCGACATGAGATTATCATAAGCAATACGACAGAGTTGTTCAGGGTCTCGGCAGACGATGTGATGGCCTTCCGCGCAAGGGGGAATTACACCGTTGCTGTTCTCAACGACGGTCAGGAGCACGTTCTTTCCTACCAGTTGGGACTTCTGAGTGAGATTGTGGGCGAACAGCTGGGCGCGGATGGCGACTTGTTCATCCGCGTAGGTCGCAGCATTACCATCAATCGGGAGTACGTCTTTATCATTAACCTGCCTGAAAGGAAGCTGGAACTGAGATCGCCGCAAGGGAAAAAGGTGTCCGAGACGATTTCGAAAGAAGCACTGGCAAAACTGAAAATGATTATTGAACTAAAGAATGAGAAAGGAGGTAGCCATGATGCCGGATAGGATGAAGAACTATGTTGATACGATGTCCGACGATGATGTTCTGATACTGGGTATCCCCGAGGAAGAAGAAACAACAAAAGGCATCATATCGCCCCCGCCCAAAAAGAAACGGAATATTTGGGCTATATGTTCTATTGCCCTGATGGGAGTAATCGGTATTATTTCCATAGGCCTTTTTTGTGTCCATAGGCCAATGGGAAATAATAATTCCAGGGATAATTATGTCTTGTCGGATTCTGTGCATACAGAAAATTCGAAAGATATTATTCTGGAAAATTGCGGTTTTTCGTATGTTGCCACAAAAGATACTATTATAGGTAAAACTGCGTTGAAGCTATTCTGGCCTATGGGTGGAAGCATAAAGCTCCATGTAGGTGAGTTACCGAAGAACAATCTTTCTATTATATTAGCCGCACGGGCTGCCGACTACCGTGCCGACAACGGAGAGATAGTAGGTGCTTTTGTGCAAGAAGGGGAACTGCGGGCAAGAGGGAACTCGAAACTGGGTTTCTGTGCCGTTATAGGCAATGAGGTGATCCTGGGCATGAGCAAGGAGACGCCATTTTTCGAACGTGCCGTAGAGCGGTCGGGGTATTTCTTCCGACAGTATGCGCTAGTTCACGACGGGGCACAAGGCGAGCAAACGCCAAAGGGACAATCCATACGCCGGGCACTGTGCTATAGCGGGGAGGGCCTGTTTATAGCAGAGAGCAGGGAACGCATCTCATACCACGACTTCTCAGAGGCCCTTATCCGAATGGGTGTCCAGGAGGCCATAGCGCTGGTGGGCAGCAAGGAGATGGCTCTGTACGAAGACGTATATGGGACGCGGCATGTGGCAGACCTGCCTCATGACAAGGGCATGACGGAGTCCTATATCGTATGGGTGAAGGACCTCTGAAACAGATTCGTACAGCGAGAAGGGGGTTCCATACAATAGGAGCCCGAAGGCCTTGCAGACACGAAGATAATATCATACCTTTGCACTCGAAACGACAATTAAGAATGAGTGCAGTATGAAAGGAAACAGAGAAAAAGAAAACATTGCCTGGGCCAAAAGCCAGCTGGCATTTTTAGGAGGCGATGTGTTGACACCCGGAGAGAAAGCAAAGCGTCTGGTCCTGAACATGCTGGAGATGGAGGGAATCCACTATGAGGAAACGGAAGGCGGTGACCTGAAGATCGAATACGGACCTGCCGACATCTATTTCTGCTTCTATGACAGCATGCCAATCGTAAGTCTCCACTTCTGGTTCCCCTACATTATCTACATGTTTGAAAAGACGAAAATCCGGAAGGCCAAGAAGTTTGTCAATCAACAGAATCTGTTCTCACTGTTCAAGCTATGTTACCATATAGACGAAGACGGCAAGAATATGCAGGTGATGATTGCGCATCAAGTTTACGTGGACCTACACGTACCCGACCTGTGGTGGCATTTCTATGCTCCGATTCAGTCCTTCTTCGACCTGGCACGTGAATTTTGCTCAACCCTTGGCGCTCCCTACGTGAAGCCTGACTCATCTGATTAATGCCTATGGCCGCATTATTAGGAACGAACTGCTTTATCAGGTCCTGGCATTCGTATGAGCCCTATATCAGAAGCTCAAAAAGATAATGACTGCGACATGGGTTCGACTGGACAGATGAAGTGCATCAAGGAAGTGAACTTGGGAAACTAAAGACAAATGGTATAAACGCGGGCAAAACGGATATGAAAGTAAAGAAGTGTAAAAACTCAAAAGGTATAGGTTTTATGAGAAAGATATTATTTGCATGCATTTTAATGCTGACGGGATGTTCTGGCTGCAAGAATGAGATTAAAAGGCCGGAAAGCTACAACTACCAGCGTGGCTGTGAGGCTATGGAGAATCAGGACGTGGACGAGGCGATGACGTATCTGCAAAAGGAACTGGAGGATGACCCACAGAATGGGTATGCATGGGCATGGATGCAGTGTGCGCACCTGGAAAAGGAGGAATACGGCGATGCCATAACAGCCGGGACGGCTGCACTGAAGTACTTGCCAAGAAAAGACACGTACTATGTGGCTTTTGTACACGCGACTTTCGGCAGGACATACCATGACATGAATGAAACGGGAAAGGCCATTGGGGAAATGTCGAAGGCCATTAAACTGATGCCAGACGACACGGATTATCTGTTGGAGCGCGGTGACTGGTATTGTGAACAGAAGGAATACGAGAAGTCGAATGCCGACTTTGAGAAAATTATTAAGCTGGTACCCGGCGCTACTGACGGCTATATGGGACTGGGACGTAACCTGATGCTGCAAGAGCGATATGACGAGGCAAAAGAGCAATTCACCTACGCAACGAAACTGGATGAGGACTATTCGGCTCCTTATGCTTTCCGAGCCAGTTGTTTCCTGGGTCTGGGCGAAAACCACGAGGCGGCAAAGGATATCGTAAAGGCGTTGGAGATGGATGGCAACAACCGCGCTTTCATCATCATGCAGGATGTCAATGACACGTGCTTCCGAGAACTGGTCGTGATGATGAAGACGAAGGTGGCCACCAAAAAGTCTGCCGGCGAATGGAACTACTATCTGGGACTATTGCACGAGGCAAATCAATCTTACGAAGAGGCCATACGAAGCTATGAACAGAGTATGAAGGAGCAATCGGAATACTATTTATTCGATGACATATCGGACTGCTATTATAAGATGGGGAACTATCCAATGGCCAAGAAATACATTGAACTTGCAATAAAAGTTGATTCCGCAGACACAGATTTGCTAAGGAGGTATGCTGATATATATTATTACTCCGGCCAAAAGGCAAAAGCAATAAACGTGATGGGGATGTATGTGGATGCCAATCCTGAGTCATCTTTTGCATATTATCGCAGAGGGTTTTACAAAGACAATGCTCATGATATAGATGGAGCCATTGAGGATTATTCATTTGCCATCGTGCTGAATCCGGACTATGCCTATTCATACTTGGGGCGCGGCGACATGTACATGCTCAAAGGGGATTCTGCCAAAGCACGCTCAGACTACGAGAAAGTTGTTCAACTGGATACGATAATCGGTAAAAGCGGGAATTGCCGGCAATATGCGCTTCTGGCCCTGGGTATGCGTGACAGCGCGGAAACATATATGAAACGCATCCTGGAAGAGAAACCTGAAGAGGGTAATTACTATGACGCAGCGTGCTTGATGAACAGGATGGGGAAACAGGATGAAGCCCTGGAGTACCTGAGGACGGCATTCCAGAAAGGATATCACAGGTTTGCCCATCTGGAACTGGATAACGACTTGGACGGGCTTCGCGAGACAGAGGAATATAAGGCCCTGATTAAGGAGTGGAAGACGACAATCGACATGAGAAACAAGGGAAGAGCCAAGATATCTGCACCGGTAGGCGGCGCTACGGCAACGTATGAGACAGAAACAACGGAGATCCCCTTCAAGAAGGACGGGAATATAATGATGATTGACTGTACGATAAACAATCTGCCGCTGCATTTCATCTTTGATACGGGGGCAAGTGATGTCAGCCTCTCGCAGGTGGAAGCAAACTTCATGATGAAGAACGGATACCTGACAAAGAACGACGTACAAGGCAAAGCCAGATATAGCGTGGCAGACGGAAGTGTGCACGAGGGTACGGTGCTGAACCTGCGTCATGTGAACTTCGGTGGTTTGGAACTGAGAAACGTGAAGGCATCGGTCGTGAAGAGCCAGAAGGCGCCACTCCTGCTTGGGCAGAGCGTCCTGGAACGGTTGGGCAGGATAGAGATTGACAACGAAGGCCGGGTCGTGAAGGTGACGCATATGAAGAGGTAGATTAATGTAATATGGAGGCAAGAAATGGATGCGGTTGTTTTTATAGTTATTGCATTAATAGTTCTCCTATGGCGCATATATAAAGACGGATATGAGGAGAATTCTGGTGAACAGGCGCATATATCTCAATTAAACGATAAGATAAAGAAGGAATATACGATGGAAGAGAAGATTAACTCAGCAAATGAGGACTGGGCGAAGAACCAGTTGGAGAAGGTGGAAGAAGAGACGAAGCCCTTAGAGGAGAAGACACGCGAACTGATGACGGAAATACTAACTAAGTGGTCGTGCCAGTGGGGAGTGGACAAGGACGGAACGGTTCAGTTTAGCTACCAGGGCGGGCAATTTAATGCACGTTTTAGCGATAGCGTCTTTGTCACGGTGACTTATTATCCTTTCTACTCTGTGGAGTCGTATCTGAAAGACAGGATGGAAAAGGCTAAAACAATGGTGAATGAGATGAACAGGAGGGGGCATATACAGATTATATACTACATAGACCCGGATGACGGAGACTTATACGTGTATGCCGAAGATACTATCCTGCTGATTCCAGAGATTCCCCAAATCGAGGCGTACCTGAAAACTCTGTTAGACCGTTTCTTCCATCATCACCATGCATTAGTGGTTGAGATGGAGGAGGAGGGAGAATGAATGTACTATGAAAATAAGCCTGTTTTAGGGTGAATAAATTGAGCCGGCTCATTTAATCGATTGAGCCGGCTCATTCGATTGATTGAGCCGGCTCACTGGATTCAGTCAGTCGAGTCACTGACTTTCCCTTATTTCACTATATACCTTTGCCACGGATTTCACATACTCTAACCAAGGTTTACCCAAGGTATTCCCAAGGTGTAGCCAAGGTATAGCCAAGGTGTAGCCAAGGTGTAGCCAAGGTCAAAAGGCTGTCATTACCTTGGGAAGACACCGAGTAGTGCTTGGTTAGGGTATGGGTAGAGCGAAGGAAGAAGTCTGGTGGAAATATTTAGGGTTTGCTAATTGGGGTATGAGAACTCAAGCGGTTGAATTGACCAGGTCAAACGATTGAATTGCGACACCTGAACTTTCCCAATTTTTATTTCCACCCTATTCTGTATAAGTCCACGGAATTCATTCCGGATCTGTTGCACTGTCGTACATTTGCAACCGGGTTGCAAGAACTTCAGCGTACCTTTGCAGCCGAAAACTCATGCGAAGATGCTTTCGCTCGGCAAAAATGCAAACATGTTTGCTTCTGCTCTCGCTGAATCGCATCCTTGCAGCCGGAAACATAAAACTATATCAAATATGGATTACATTTCAACTACGCCGAATTACCTGAGTGGCGTAATCGCCGAAATCGGACACCTCATCAACGAGATGTCGCCCTACCTGTTGCTGGGTTTCCTGCTGGCAGGAATCCTGCACGAATTTGTGCCCAGCACGCTCTACACCAAGTACCTTGGCCGACCGGGGTTCCGATCGGTCATGCTATCGGCTCTGTTCGGTGTGCCATTGCCCCTGTGCTCGTGCGGGGTCATCCCTACGGCAATGGGACTGAGGCGCGAGGGAGCCAGCAAGGGAGCCACCGTATCGTTCCTGATAGCTACGCCGCAGACGGGCGTGGACAGCATCATTGCCACATACAGCCTGATGGGCCTGCCCTTTGCCATTGTACGTCCTATTGTAGCGTTCATCACGGCAATCTTCGGAGGCCTGCTGGTGACGAAGTTTGACGAGGACGAGGTGCTGGTGGCCCGGAGGGCTGAGCCCCGGATTCACGAACATGAGAAGAAGGAGGAGGGATTGCTGCACCGCCTGCGCAATGCGGTGGAATATGCGTTCATCGAGATGATGGAGGACATAGGCAAATGGCTGGTGGTTGGCCTCGTCGTAGCCGGCATCATCACGGCTGTGGTGCCCGACCAGTGGTTCACCGTATTCCAGGACAATTCGCTGTACAGCATCCTGTTCGTCCTGGCCTTTGCCATACCCATGTACCTCTGCGCCACGGGCAGCATACCCATTGCCGTTGCGCTGATGATGAAGGGCCTGACACCCGGAGCGGCCCTGGTGCTGCTGATGGCCGGCCCGGCCAGCAATGCCGCCAGCATATTGGTCATCCGCAAGGTGCTAGGACGGCGCACGCTGATGCTCTACCTGGCCGCAATCGTGGGAGGTGCCGTCCTGTTCGGACTGGGCATCGACCATTTACTGCCCCGCGAATGGTTCACCGCAACGCTGACGCAGAAGGCGGCCTGCTGCGAGGAGGGAAGCGGATGGTTCAGCATCATGTGCACCTGCCTGATGATATGGCTGCTGCTGAATGCCCTGTCGCCCATAAGGCTGTGGAAGGGACACAGCGGACACTGCCACTGCCACGAGCACAGCCATAGCCACGAGGATGGCTGCGAGTGTGAACACGGATGTGAGTGCGAGGCGCATGAGCATGCACATTATTATATATATAAGGTAAAGGGAATGCACTGCAACCATTGTGCGGCCAACACGCAGAGGGCCATTGCGTCTGTACAAGGCGTAAAGGAGGTGAGCGTTTCGCTGGAACAGGGCGAGGCCCGCGTGGAAGGCGAGTTCGACGAAGCCGAGATTATTAAGGCCGTGGAGACCCTGGGCTTCACGTTGCATAAAGAATCGGACTGCGAACATTAATTAAAGGTATGTTATGAAAAAAATCGGGAAAATATTTTTCCCGTATCCTCAAAAAGCTATATATTTGCAAAGAAAAGCAACATAACATACCTAATTAGGCTAATAAATTGATTCATATAATGAAAAAAATCAATCTCATTCTGGCGAGTGCCATCACAGTGCTGATGCTGGCCTCGTGCGTAACCGCAACAAGAGTGCCCATTACGGGGCGTAAACAACGTCTGTCCGTCTCGGACGAACAAATGCTGAGCCTGAGTGCATCGCAGTACAAGGAGTACCTGGGCAGTGCCAAGAAATCGACCAATGCCAAAAACACGGCCATGGTGCAACGTGTAGGGCAGAAGCTGGCAAATGCCGTAATCACATACCTCAACAACAACGGATATGCCCATGAGGTGAAGAACTATGCATGGGAGTTCAACCTGGTGCAGAGCAACTCCGTGAACGCCTTCTGTATGCCTGGCGGCAAGATAGTGGTCTTCGAGGGCATGCTGCCCGTAACGCAGGACGAGGCCTCGCTAGCCATCGTGCTGGGCCATGAGATAGCACATGCCGTAGCCAAGCACAGCGCCGAGCAGATGTCGAAGCAGAAGAACCAGAGCATACTGGCCTCGCTGGGCACATCCATCCTGGCTGCCAAGGCCGGCAAGGAGACTGCAGAGCTGGCCTCGTCAGTTGCCTCCACGGGCCTGACCTTCCTGAACGCCCACTATAGCCGCGACAATGAGAGCGAAGCCGACCACATGGGGCTTATCTTTGCTGCAATGGCCGGCTACAACCCCAACACGGCCATCACCTTCTGGCAGCGCATGAGCCAGACCTCGGGCGGCGGCTCATCGAGCCTGCTGCAGACATACCTGAGCAGCCACCCCAGTGATGCCAAACGCATGGCTGACATCAAGCGATGGCTCCCCGAGGCAATGCAATACTACCAGGCGAAGTAAATGAGGAACAAGGCCCCAAAAAACTGACAAAATGTAAGCAAATGAAAAATAAATGTCGATTTTCTTGGTCATAACAAAGAATGTTTATACATTTGTAGGCTGAAAGCACGAACAAAATGTAAGACTAATTGATAATTGACATGAACATTCAAAACATCATGGCCCAGCTGGAGGCCAAACATCCAGGCGAGAAAGAGTACTTGCAGGCCGTTCATGAGGTACTGCTGTCTATAGAAGATGTTTATAACAAGCATCCCGAGTTTGAGAAGGCCAAGCTCATAGAGCGGCTGGTGGAGCCGGAGCGCATCATTACATTCCGCGTGCCCTGGGTTGACGACAAGGGCGAGGTGCAGGTGAACCTGGGCTACCGCGTGCAGTTCAACAGTGCCATTGGCCCCTACAAGGGCGGCCTGCGCTTCCATGCCTCAGTAAACCTGAGCATTCTGAAGTTCCTGGGCTTTGAGCAGACGTTCAAGAACGCCCTGACAACCCTGCCCATGGGTGGCGGCAAGGGCGGCAGCGACTTCAGCCCCCGCGGCAAGAGCGATGCCGAGATTATGCGCTTCTGCCAAGCCTTCATGAACGAGCTGTTCCGCTACATAGGGCCGGAGGTGGACGTACCAGCCGGCGACATAGGCGTGGGAGCACGCGAGGTGGGCTACCTTTTTGGGCAATACAAGAAGCTGACTCGCGACTGGAGCGGCGTGCTCACGGGCAAGGGCCTCTCCTTCGGAGGCAGCCTGATTCGCCCCGAGGCTACGGGATTCGGCGGACTGTACTTCGTACGCGAAATGCTGGCCGACAAAGGTATAGACATAAAGGGCAAGACCATTGCCATAAGCGGTTTCGGCAATGTAGCCTGGGGAGCCGCCAAGAAGGCTACTGAGATGGGTGCCAAGGTAATTACCATAAGCGGTCCCGACGGCTATATCCTGGACGAAGCCGGACTGGACGAAAAGAAGATAGACTACATGCTGGAGCTGCGTGCCAGCGGCAATGACATCTGTCAGCCTTACGAGGAGGAATTCCCCGGCTCGAAGTTCTTTGCCCTGCGCAAGCCCTGGGAAGTGAAGTGCGACATAGCCCTGCCCTGCGCCACTCAGAACGAGCTGAACGGCGAGGATGCCAAGGCCTTGATAGAGAACGGCTGTATCTGTGTGGGCGAGATCTCGAACATGGGCTGTACGCCCGAAGCCATTGACGCCTTCATCGAGGCCAAGATGCTATATGCCCCGGGCAAGGCTGTGAATGCAGGCGGTGTAGCTACCAGCGGACTGGAGATGACGCAGAATGCCATGCACCTAAGCTGGAGCGCTACGGAGGTGGACCAGAAGCTACACCAGATCATGCACAACATACACAACCAGTGCGTGAAGTACGGTACTCAGCCCGACGGATACGTCAACTATGTGAAGGGTGCCAACATAGCAGGTTTCATGAAGGTAGCACAGGCCATGATGGCCCAGGGAATAGTCTAAAATTGAAAAAATGAACTATTCGCAGAAAAAAACTTTCATTTTTCTTGGCTGATATACCAAAAACATGTATCTTTGCAGCGAAAAAGAAGAAAAAAGTGACAATATGTACAGAATGAACAATTATTTTAACGGCTTTTATTATTGGTTTTACTTTGGCAAAACGAAGTGAAACGGGCCGTTATACGTGAGTTCGAACATAAAAAAAGCAAAGAGAAAATACAATATAGCCCCGTTTCATCCATGAGACGGGGCTTTTTTGTGAGTTTAAAGTTTAAGGTTCAAAGTTTAAAGTTTAAAGTTCAAGGTTCAAAGTTTAAAAGGTTCAAGGTTCAAAGTTGACCTACGGTCTTCGTCTGTCACGACTCGGCCATTCGTAAGCAAGCTTCCGATGGCGCTCGCTGCTCCAGACGTTCAAAAGTTTAAAGTAAAAGAGAAATGAGACGGATAGCCATACAAGGGATACAGGGAAGTTTCCACGACATAGCCTCGCACCACTACTTCGAGGGCGAGGAGATAGAGCTGATATGCTGCGACACATTCGAGCAGGTATTCCGGGCAATGCACGAAGACCATGAGGTAATTGCCCTGGTTGCCATCGAGAACACAATAGCAGGCAGCCTGCTGCACAATTATGAACTGCTACGCGACAGCGGTACGACCATAGTGGGCGAACACAAGCTGCGCATCAGCCACAGCATAATGTGCCTGCCCGAGGACTACTGGGCCGACATACAGGAGGTAAACTCCCACCCCGTAGCCCTGATGCAGTGCCGTGAGTTCCTTGCCGCACACTCAGGACTGAAAATTGTGGAGGCCACCGATACGGCCGGAGCGGCAGCAGAGATAAAACACCTGCAGATGAGGGGGCACGCCGCTATCTGCCACAAGGATGCAGCACGCATCTACGGCATGAAGGTGCTGCAGGAAGGCATAGAGACGAACAAGCATAACTTCACACGTTTCCTGGTGCTCTGCCAGCCCGAGAAGGCCAATGAGCTACGCCAACTGGAGCAGGCAGACAAATCGAGCATCGTCTTCACCCTGCCCCACGAAGAAGGTTCGCTGAGTGCCATACTGAGCATTCTGTCGTTCTACAAGCTGAACCTGACCAAGATACAGTCGCTGCCCATCATCGGGCAGGAATGGCAGTACATGTTCTACATAGACCTGTCCTTTAGCAATTATGCCCGCTACCGCCAGGCCATCGAAGCAATAAGACCCCTTACCACACGACTAAAACTATTAGGTGAATATAAAAATGGAAGACAGGACATTTAAACCGGCTGACCGGCTAAGCACGGTCAGTGAATACTATTTCAGCACGAAGCTCAAAGAAGTAGCCCGTCTGAACGCAGAAGGGCAAGACATCATCAGCCTGGCTATTGGCAGCCCCGATATGCCGCCATCGGAGGAAACAATAAACGTACTATGCCAGCAGGCCCGCAGAGCGGATACCCACGGCTACCAGCCCACCATAGGCACCCCGGAACTGCGAACGGCCATGGCCGGTTTCTACAAACGCTGGTACGGTGTGGAACTGGATCCCGCCACGGAGATTCAGCCCCTGATAGGCAGCAAGGAAGGCATCCTGCACGTTACCCTGACCTTCGTGAATCCAGGCGACGAGGTGCTGGTGCCCAACCCCGGCTACCCCACCTACACAAGCCTGAGCAAACTGCTGGGAGCCAAGATTGTAAACTACGACCTGACGCAGGAGGGCGGCTGGCAACCTGACTTCGACGCCCTGGAGCAATTAGACCTAAGCCGCGTCCGGCTGATGTGGACGAACTATCCCAATATGCCCACCGGTGCTAAGGCTCGCCGCGAGACGTACGAGCGGCTGGTAGATTTTGCCCAGCGCCACAAGATCATCGTTGTGAATGACAACCCCTACTCTTTCATCCTGAACGGTGAAGAGAAGCTGTCCCTGCTGCAGGTGCCTGGTGCAAAGGAATGCTGCATAGAATTCAACTCCATGAGCAAGAGCCACAATATGCCAGGATGGCGCGTAGGGCTATTAGCCACGAATGCCCAGTTCATACAGTGGCTACTGAAGGTGAAGAGCAATATAGACTCGGGCACATTCCGCCCCTTACAACTGGCTGCCGCACAGGCATACCAGAATGATGACGCATGGCACTGGCAAGCAAACTACGAGACATACGCCCGCCGGCGCCACCTGGCCGAGGATATCATGCTCACACTTGGTTGCCAGTTCGACCCGGATCAGGTTGGCATGTTCCTTTGGGGACGCATCCCTGAGAAATATAATAATGTAGAGGACCTCACAGAGCAAGTGCTCCACAAGGCTCGCGTCTTCATAGCACCAGGCTTCATCTTCGGTTCAAACGGAAGCCGCTACATCCGCATCAGCCTCTGCGCCAAGGAAGATAAGTTCCAGGAAGCCCTGGAGAGAATTAAAGCTGCAAAAATACTATAACAATAACGATATGGAATTCGACTTACAACCCCTATGTTTTCCCAGTGACAACAAACGCCCCTTCGTGATAGCCGGCCCCTGCTCGGCCGAGACGGAGGAGCAAGTAATGACTACTGCCCATCAGCTGGCCGAGAAAGGCTGCCACATGTTTCGCGGCGGTGTATGGAAACCCCGCACGAAGCCCGGAGGCTTCGAGGGGCAAGGCGAGAAGGCTCTGCCCTGGATGGCCCGAGTGAAACAGGAGACGGGCATGCTCACAGCTACCGAGGTGGCTACGCCTCACCATGTGGAGCTGGCCCTGAAATACGGCATAGACATTCTGTGGGTAGGTGCCCGCACCAGTGCCAATCCCTTCGCCGTGCAGGAACTGGCCGACAGCCTGAAGGGTGTGGACGTGCCCGTACTGGTAAAGAATCCCGTAAGCCCCGACCTGGAACTATGGATAGGTGCCCTGCAGCGCATCCATGCTGCCGGCATAAGACGGCTGGGCGCCATACACCGCGGCTTCAGCAGCGTGGACCAGAAGCTGTACCGCAACACACCGCTCTGGCACATACCCATCGAGCTGCACCGCCGCATACCCAACCTGCCGGTCGTATGCGACCCCAGCCACATCGGCGGACGGCGCGATTTGATAGCCCCGCTCTGCCAGCAGGCTATGGATATGGGATTCGACGGTCTGATCGTGGAAAGCCACTGCAACCCCGACGAGGCATGGAGCGATGCCAAGCAGCAAGTGACTCCCGACGTGCTGGACTTCATCCTGGACCGCCTTATAGTGCGCGACAATGTGGAGATGACGGAATCCCTGGCCAGCATGCGCAAGCAGATTGACGATATGGACGACCACTTGATGGACCTGTTGACAAAGCGTATGCGGGTGAGCCGCGAGATAGCCATATACAAGAAGGAGCACAATATGGGTGTGGTGCAGACCGCCCGCTATTCTGAGATATTGGACAAGCGAGGTGCCCAGGGCAGTATGTGCGGTATGAGTGCATCCTTTGTTCGCCGCGTATATGAGGCCATCCACGAGGAGAGTGTAAGGCAACAGATGGAGATTATAAACAAATAGGCTCAAAAAAAGATATGAAAATACTGATCCTTGGCGCCGGCAAGATGGGAAGCTTCTTTACCGACGTATTGAGTTTCGAGCACGAATGTGCCGTATATGAGATAGACCAGAAACGGATGCGTTTCCTGTACAACACACAGCGCTTTACCAACCTGGAGGAGATACGCACGTTCCGACCCGACCTGGTCATCAATGCCGTAACGCTGAAATACACCATCGATGTGTTCAAGCAGGTGATACCCTACCTGCACCAGGACTGCATTATCAGCGACATCAGCAGTGTGAAGACCGGATTCAAAGAATTCTATGAGAGCACGGGCATGCACTACGTAAGCACCCATCCGATGTTCGGTCCCACCTTTGCAAACCTGGGCGCACTCAGCAATGAGAATGCCATTGTCATCAACGAGGGCGACTACCTGGGCCGTGTATTCTTCCTGGACCTCTATCGGCGGCTGGGGCTGAATGTACACGAATACACCTTCGAGGAACACGACGAGGCTATGGCCTACAGCCTGTCTGTGCCGTTCGTGAGCACATTTGTCTTCTCGGCCGTTATGAAGCACCAGGATGCGCCTGGCACCACCTTCAAGCGCCACCTGAAGATAGCCCGCGGCGTGCTCTCGGAGGATGACACACTGCTGCGCGAAATCCTGTTCAACCCGCGTACGAAAAGCCATGTGGAACAGATACGCTCCGAGCTGAAAGAACTCATACAGATTATTGACGACCGCGACGAGGAAGCGCTGAATGCCTACCTGACCCGCATACGCAAGAACATCAAGTAACACAGCGCTACCAGCCCCATTCTTTCCAAATCAAGACGAAAGACAAAAATAGGATACGCCAGATTTTGCGATTCGGCAAAATCTGCGTATCTTTGTAGCGCATAATCAACATACACCAGTTCATGAAAAAGCATCTCTTCATCTGTATGCTGGCCTTTGCTGCTGCCAGCACTACACAAGCCCAGAGCGACAAATCGGGCTACCCCACCACGCCTGTTCCCTTCACCGCCGTTAAGGTCACGCCCAATACCTTCTGGGGGCAGCGCCTGCAGGCCAGCAGGAACGTAACGATACCCCTGGCCTTCAGCAAATGCGAATCGGAGCACCGATACAAGAACTTCGAGCAGGCTGCCGAGCACATCAAGGACCCGTCGAAGACATTCCCCGTTACGATGGGCTTCTCCTTCGACGACACAGATCCCTACAAGACACTGGAAGGCGCAGCCTATCTGATGCAGACACATCCCGATGCAACCATCAACGGAGAGCCCATAGGCAAATACTGCGACCGTGTGATAGCCATCATCGCTTCGGCACAGGAACCCGACGGATATCTCTACACGGCACGCACACAGAACCCCCAGAAGCCTCATCACTGGTCGGGCAGCAAGCGGTGGGAGAAGGTAGAGGAGGCCTCGCACGAGCTGTACAACCTGGGGCACCTGTGCGAGGCAGCCGTAGCCCACTATAATGCCACAGGGAAGAGAAGCCTGCTGGACATAGCCATACGATATGCCGACTGCGTCTGCCGCGAGATTGGCAATGCAGCGGGGCAAGTGAGTGTGGTGCCGGGACATCAGATAGCCGAGATGGGACTGGCCAAGCTATACACCGCCACAGGCAACCGCAAGTATCTGGACCAGGCCAAATTCTTCCTGGACCAGCGCGGACAGAAAGACCCCAGCTGGTATAAGCCTCAGGGGCAGGACGGATACGGCACCTTCCATGATGCCCAAGGCTACTCGCACTGCATCTTCGAATACTCGCAGTGCCACAAGCCCGTCACCGAGCAGGACGAGGCTGTAGGCCACGCCGTGCGGGCCGGATATATGTATGCCGGTATGGCCGACGTAGCTGCCCTGACCGGCGACAAGACGTACATAGAGGCCATCGACCGCATCTGGCAGAACATTGTGAAAAAGAAATACTACCTGACCGGCGGCGTAGGGGCCACGGCGAGCGGCGAACGCTTTGGCGACAACTATGAACTGCCCAACCTGACAGCCTACTGCGAGACGTGTGCCGCCATCGCCCAGGTATATCTGAACTACCGCCTCTTCCTGCTGCACGGAGAGAGCAAATACTACGATGCGCTGGAACGCACACTGTACAATGGCGTGCTCTCGGGCATCTCCATAGACGGCGGCCGCTTCTTCTACCCCAACCCGCTGGCCTCCGATGGCAATTATGAGCGCCAGCCCTGGTTCGGATGTGCCTGCTGCCCATCGAACGTAGCCCGCTTCATACCCTCGCTGCCCCAGTATATCTATGCCGTAAAGGGCAATGCCATGTACGTGAACCTCTTTGCCAGCAACGAGGCTACGATGAAAGTAAACGGCAAGGCGGTGACCGTAGAGCAGAGCACCAACTATCCATGGGATGGCGATATAGCCCTGACCATGAAGAAGGCATCCGGCCAGTTTGCCCTGAAGATACGCATTCCGGGATGGGTGCGCGGCGAAGTTGTGCCCAGCGACCTGTATGAATATGCCGATGGTAAGCAGTTGGCCTACAAGGTAAGCGTGAACGGAGAGGCTGTGGAAAGCGACCTGAAGGACGGTTACTTCGTGGTGGACCGCAAGTGGAAGAAGGGAGACAAGGTGGAGATACACCTGGACATGGAAGCCCGCCTGGTGCGTGCCAACAAGGAGATTGAGGCAGACCGCGGACGTGCTGCCATTGAGCGCGGGCCGCTGGTATATTGTGCTGAATGGGCCGACAACACCTGCGATGTACTGAATATCCTGTTGAACCAAAAGCCACAGTTCAGTACGGGGCATACAACAATAGCCGACACAGACATTCTGACCCTGACCACACAGGCACAGACCCTGCAATTCGACAATAGCGGACGCCTGCAGCCAAAGGACGAGAAGCTTACACTCATCCCCTACTACGCCTGGGCACATCGGGGGAAGGGGCGTATGGCCGTCTGGCTGCCCACCGACCTCAAAGCGATGCCGTAGACTTCTAACGGCAAATAGTGCCTCTACGCTGGATCGGACAGCTACATTATGTAGAGCGGGCAACACCTTGCCCCCTACAAATCCTCAAGCCATAGTTTATTGTTACACCCGGGTTCAGATTTTGCTAAACCCGGGTGTAAATTTTGCAAGACCCGGGTATAGATTTTGCTAGACCCGGGTATAAATATTGCTAAACCCAGGTGTAAATTTTGCTAAACCCGGGTCTTGCAAGAAAAACTATTCCACAAATATCTTGCGCGCGCCAAGCCGGCCGGCCAGATTATAGCGCACGATGCAAGCGCCGCGGGGCAGAGAGGCCTGCAACTGGTGGTGCCCGGCTGACAACCGACGACTCTGGCTATCCAAGCCGCGCCCCATCACATCGAAGAAATCAAGGCGAACCTCCCCCTCATGCGGCAGGCTGAAACTGAAGGCAGCCCCGGTCGCACAGAATTCCACGCTGAAGTCTGGCCCGGACTTTGGCAGGGCTCCGAGCGACACAGGGCTGGATTCAAGCTGGCTGCCCTTGTAGCGATAGTTGAAACGGAAGTCTGGAGCACACTCGCCGTTTGAGAGGAAATCCAGGATATCCGTGGTTGTCTTGGCTATATTATCTATCCACTTGAAGTCAAAATCTGCCTCCTCCAGCAAAGCTACGTCTGCACGTTTTAGCCGCAGCATCATCTGCTTTCCCTGCAAGGTGTAGGGCACCTCGTCCTGAACCACCTTCCACTCGCACGCATCCAGGTCGTAGGCATAGAGTTTCAGCACACCGCCTTCGTTAGATACCATATAATCGTAGCCATACCAACCGTTAGAAAGGTAAGCAAGGTCTGAGTTGAGCAGGAGCGTCATCCAGCGAACGGTATTCGATGAAGTGCCCAGCTGAGGAATATCGGCCGCAGCCTCAACATAGAAATAGAGGTATTCCTCGTCCTTCGTAACCTTGGCTTTGGTAATATCCACAGCCTTGCGGCGCCTGGTCTCAGCGTTTTGAGCCGTGGCGGAGGTGTAGTATGTATCGCCCGGCTCATCGCGGAACTCTGGCGTAATGTCTTCCCACTGCGAGAAATCGCCCTGCAAATCGATGGACTTGCTGACAACCGGCACGGGAATACGCGTTACGCCACGATACTTGCGGATGTTGGAGGTCATGAGCAGGTAGTAGTTGTCGCGGATGAGGGAGTCGGCCGAGGGTTCTATATCGCGGCTAAACTCCTGGTTATAGACATCCACGAAGTATGTTTCGCCAACCTTGGCCGTAGCGCCCGGACGCACAAGACCGTACTGGCCCGAGTCCTCGATGACGAAACGCTGGGCCATCCACTCATTCCACTGTGTGATCATCAGCACTTGGGGATGCACTTGAATGGCGCGGTTGAACTGTTCCTGAAGGTAGAGGCCGCGTGGGGTTTCCCGGCATAATCCATATTTATCGAACTTGCGCTGCCCGCGCCCGTCGGCAAAGGTGTAGCTCTTACCCATCTTGGAGTATGGATGCTGAGCGGCACTTACGGAAATCTGTTCCTGCACCTTCTGGCCTCCCGAGGTCTTCACACAAGCCTCTTGCGGATAATTGGCCAGCCAGGGCCATTTCTTCTCTCCCGTATCCCAAGCCCAGCAGTATCTGAAAGTAAAGCGCTGCCTGATGTTGTCAGCCAGGCTGGCCTCTGTGCCATTCTCCACCAGAATCAGCGGCTTCTTCTCCCACATGAACCAGTATTTGTCGTAAGCGGGATTGGCGTACCAGGTATTGTAGAGCCTGGTGACGGTGCTTGCACTGCTGGAATGGCAGGTGAAGACTAACTTGGGGGTCTTCAGTCCCAGCTTCTCGCGGCGGTCAATCTCCCTCATGACCACCCGAACCTGGTCGTCATAGGTAAAGGCATTCGTCACATCGAAGAAGTAGAAGTCGATGCCCGCATCCATAAGCATCTGCATGTGGCGGGCTACGATATAGGCCGTGCCGCCCTTATAGTATCCCAGAGCCGGCTTGCTGCCCCAGTGGAATGCACCCTGGCCGCCCCATTTGGGATTATCCGGGTCAGCCTGCAAGAGGCGGGTGATGTCCTTCGTCTCGGCACCGTGCTGACCATGCCATAAGTAGTAGAATATGCCCACCTGGCAAGCTTCATCCTTCTTGAAGCGAGTGATTCCACGGTCGCTGCTTGCCACATTCCGGCCCAAGTCGTCCATACACACCCACGTATCGGGCATCACATCGTAAAGTTCTACATCATCAGCCCATGAAAGGGTAGAGACGGCCATACAGGCCGCAATTAAATAATGTCTGCAATGCATGGTATAATCATCTATTTCTGGTTTTCTGCCTGCAAAGATACATTCTTTTTCGTTGTGAAAGCCATTTTCTGCACTAAAAGAAGAGCTAAAAGGAGATTTTGATGACATTTTGGAGCGCAATAATGTTAAAATAATCAAAAAGAGCGGGCTTAAACGATAGAAAAATGCAAAAAAACTGAAATAATCAATTCTTTTTTGTATTTTTGTACGGTTTAGGCCCTGTTTAGGGCTAAAATTCGTTTAAAATGACTAAGAATCCGAAAAAAAGGAAGACCGTATATCTGCCGATAGCCATAGGATGTTTCGCTCTGGGCTTTGGCGTCATGATTGCATTCGACTGGATGTGGAACGCCACGTCCACCAACGAGGCCTGTATGGCCTGCCACGACCATCCACATGCTGAGGACACTTGGAAGAAATCCATTCATGGAGGTAACAACAAGACGGGCGTAATGACCGACTGCGCCGAGTGTCACCTGCCGCCCAAAGGCACCTGGGGACACTTCACGGCAAAGGCACGCATGGGCGTGAAGGACATCTGGTCGCACCTCACCAAGGACAGCGCAGACATAAACTGGGAGGCCAAGAGGGAACTGGCTCAGGCACAGAAGTATATCTCGAACAATAGTTGCACGAAGTGCCACACCAACCTTTTCCCGCAGGGCGTCAACGACGATGCGGTGAAGGCTCACCTCTACTTCGAGGAGAACCAGGAGAAGCTTGACCTGCAGTGCATAAGCTGCCACCTGGATGCCGGACACTACATGCCAAATTACAAGCATGGGAAAGTCGAGGGCCCCGTGGTACTGGACACCAGCATACGGTACGACTCGGCCACAGTAGTCACCAGCTTCGAGAACTTCACCGAGACGGTGCCCGGCACACCTATTACCATAAACATGGTGGCCATCCCGGGCGGCTCGTTCAAGATGGGCAGCCCCAAGAAGGAAGCCTTCAGGCAGGAAGACGAGGGACCTCAGCGCGAGGTAAAGCTTACACGCTTCTTCATGGCCGAGACGGAGGTGACGTGGAACCAGTACTGGGCATTCTATAACGAGACGATGAGCGAGGGACGCACCCCGCCATCGAAGATTTATGCCAACAACAGCCGCCCCGACGTGGATGCCGTATCGGGTCCTACCCCACCCTTCGGATTCCCCGACCAGGGATGGGGCATGGGCAACCGTCCGGCCATCACCATGACGCACTACGCCGCGCAGACCTTCTGCCAGTGGCTCTCGCTGAAGACGGGCAAGAAGTATCGCCTGCCCACTGAAGCCGAATGGGAATATGCAGCCAGAGGCGGCACGGAGAGTGCCTACTTCTTCGACGGCAGCCCCAAGAAATACACCAACGAAGGCTTCATGAAGCGCATCTTCGGCATCGACACCACCCAGATAAACGGCTATGTCATCTATATGAACAACAGCATGGGCAAGACGCAGGAGCCGCAGAAGGTAGCTGCCAACCCCTTCGGGCTGAAGAACATGCTGGGCAACGTCATGGAGCACTGTGCCGACAAGTACAGCCCAGAGGCCTACAGCAAGTGGCAAGACGGCGTGCAGGACCCCATCTGCAACGAGGGCGATGAATACGTAGTGCGTGGCGGAAGCTATTCCGACGACGCCTGCCTGTTGCGCTGTGCCGCCCGCAATCATACCGACTCGGAGGCCTGGCTGAAGACTGACCCCCAGAACCCCAAGAGCATCTGGTGGTACTCCGACATCAAGGGCATCGGTTTCCGCATTGTCTGCGAAGTACCTGCAAGCGTGAAGTAATAGAAAGGTTCAAGGTTCAAGGTTCAAAGGTTTAAAAGAAAAAGGTTCCATTATCGCTCGGCTCTGCCGTTTCGCTTGTTGAGGAATTATCAATTGTTTAAGTGTACAGAATATAGAAACAAAACTATTTATAAACCATAAAACAAAAACGAAACAAACATTATGGAAAAGAAAAACATCAGCAGAAGAGATTTCTTCTCGTACTCGGCCATGCTTGGTGCGGGTGTAGTAGGTTCATCTGCCCTCCTGTCTTCCTGCGCAGGCGGCGAGAAAAAGACTGGTCTGATTCCCTTGCGTCAGCCCGGAGAATATTATGTACCCGAAATGCCCGACAAGGCTATCGAGGGTAAGGAACTTCGTGTAGGCCTGGTGGGCTGCGGCGGCCGTGGCTCGGGTGCCGTGGAGAACCTGCTCGAGGCTGCCGACGGCATCGTAGTAGCTGCCCTGGGCGACGTATTCGAGGATCGTCTGAATGGCGTGAAGAACATGCTGAAGGAGAAGTACAACCAGGTAGTGCCCGACGAGACTTGCTTCATTGGCTTCGATGCCTACCAGAAGGTTATCGACAATGTGGATATGGTTATCCTGACCACTCCTCCCGTATTCCGTCCCGTTCATTTCCAGTATGCCGTTGAGAAGGGCGTTCATGCCTTCCTGGAGAAGCCCGTGGCCGTTGACCCCAAGGGTGTACGCACCGTCATCGCTGCCGCCAAGCAGGCTCAGGCCAAGGGGCTGAGCGTGATAACCGGTACGCAGCGCCACCACGAGCGTTCCTACGTAGAGGCCTTCAAGCAGATACAGCAGGGCCTTATCGGCGACATCACCGGCGGTAACGTTTACTGGAACGGCGGTATGCTGTGGTATCGCAGCCGCGAGGCAGGATGGAGCGACATGGAATGGAACATCCGCGACTGGGTGAACTGGAAGTGGCTCTCGGGCGACCATATCGTAGAGCAGCACGTGCATAACATCGACGTATTCATGTGGATGACAGGCAAGAAGCCCCTGCGCGCCACAGGTTTCGGCAGCCGCCAGCGCCGCATCACGGGCGACCAGTTCGACAACTTCAGCATCGACTTTGAGTTCGAGAACGGCGTCCACCTGCACAGTATGTGCCGCCAGATTGACGGTTGCAGCAACAACGTAAGCGAGTTCATCCAGGGCACGAAGGGCTGCTGGTACAGCGCATCGAGCGAGATTAAGGACCTGCAGGGCAACACCATCTGGAAGTACGACGGCGAGGCTGCAAAGGCTGAGTTCCAGCAGTTCAACCCCTACGTGCTCGAGCATGTTGACTGGGTGAACCACATCCGCAAGGGCGAGGCTCACGATGAAGCCACCGATACGGCTTACTCCACACTGGCCGGTGCCATGGGCCGCGAGTCGGCTTACACGGGCCAGACCGTCAACTGGGATGACTTCCTGGCTGCCGAGCAGGACTACCTGAGCATGGCCGGCGAGCTGAAGCTCGGTCCGTTGCCACTCGACAAGTTCACCGTAGCTGTTCCCGGTTCGCCCCAGGGATAAGACGATAACCCGGCATGCGCCCTTTTGCCCCTGGCGGCAACTGGGCGCATTCCTTTATCCGTCAACCCCTCTGTCATCTAAAGCATAATTCAATAAACACATCCGTAACACATTATTTTATGAGAAGAAGAGACTTTATGAACTGCTCGCTGGCAGGGATGGCCTCACTGGCCGTAGCCCCCGCCCTGAGCCTGACCTCCTGCACGGCTGGGAAGAAAGAAGAGAAATGTGCAGGACCCGAGATTAAAATTTCCTTCCAGGAAGGCATACCTCCTGGGGAGAGCCTCAACGAGAAGCTCGACTACATGGAGAGCCTGGGCGTTGTAGGATTCGAGCCCGGTGGGCGCGGACTGGCCGGAAGGGTACAGGAGATACAGGATGCGCTGAAGAACCGCAACATCAGCGTGGCCGCCATCTGTGCCGGATTCGACGGCTTCATCCTGAGCGAGGACCCCGCAGTGAAGGAACAGTTCGACACCACGATGCGCGAGATCATTGCCGCCGCAGGCGAGCTGGGCAGCACGGGCGTGGTGATGGTGCCCGCCTTCAACGGCCAGCAGCCCTGCAAGCCTCACACCATGGACACGCGCAACTACCTGTGCGAGCAGCTCCACGAGCTGGGCGAGTATGCCGTAAAGTGCGGCACGACCGTCATCCTGGAGCCCCTGAACCGCGCCGAGTGCTTCTATATGCGCCTGGTGGCTGATGCTGCAGCCATTGCACGCGATGCACAGAGCGACGGCGTGAAGTGCATGGGCGACTTCTGGCACATGAAGGAGGAGACCTCCGACTACGGCGCATTCTGGTCGGCCGGCACGAAGTACCTGCAGCACGTGCACATCGCCAGCCGCGGACGCAGGCTGATGCCCGGCGAGGACGGCGAGAAGGACGACTATCGCGACGGCTTCCGCGCACTGAAGGAGATGGGCTACGACAAGTTCATCACCCTGGAGTGTGGCACTCAGGGCGACCGCACGGCAACCACCACGGCAGCCGTGGAGCTGATGAAGGCTCAGTGGGCTGAGGTATAGTTCCCCCCGCGCGTATATATTAATAAGGTATAACGGGAAAGGCCGGCTACACGTTTTAGCCGGCTTTCTTTATGCCTGTAGAAAACCCCCGTTTTTCACGAAGTATACTTCAGTTGCCATGTAAAGTGACTTTACATGCCATGCGAAGTATACTTCAGCTGAAACGGCCTGTTTTGGGGACTAAGTTCATACTACCACTGCCAGGGGCCCGGTTCCTCCATACAAGGCAAGTCAGACGGTCAGGTCAGGCAAGTCAGACGGGCGGGTTACCACTCAGACAAGGCTGGGCAGGGTGAACTCAAAGGTGAGGCCGCCGCCCGCGGGGCTTGTGACTGTGATGTGTCCGCCGTGGAGGAGCACGGCATTCTTCACGATGGCCAGGCCCAGGCCCGTGCCGCCCATGTCGCGGCTGCGGCCCTTGTCGATGCGGTAGAAGCGCTCGAAGATGCGTGGCAAGTGCTCCTCGGGGATGCCGATGCCGTTGTCGCGGAAGGTGAACAGCCAGAGGTCGGCGGCGCGCTGGGCCGAGATTTCTATCACCGTACCGGCTCCGGCATAGCTGATGGCGTTGTCTACAAGGTTGCGGAAAATGCTGTACAAGAGGGACGAATCGCCCCGCACGATGATGTCCTGGGGCAGTAGGTTATGCAGCACCATCTGGCGCTGGCGGATGGCAAGTGCCGTCTCGGAGACGATGTCGGCCACCAGCAGTGACAGGTCGACGCGCTCCTGGCGGAGGCGTTCGGGGGCATAGTCCATCTTGTTGAGCGTGGTTATGTCCTGGAGCAGGGCTGTGAGTCGCTGAGCCTGCGAGTGGGTCCGCTCTATGAACTGCTGGCGGACCTCATCGCTCAGGGTGGGGTTTTCCAGCAGGGTCTCGGTGTATCCGAGTATGCTTGCGGTGGGCGTCTTCAGCTCATGGGCTATGTTCTGGGTCAGCTCGCGGCGCATTGTGTTCTCCTTCTCGGCTTGTTCGCGGCTGATGCGCTCGTCCATCCGCCGGGCATAGCGAAACAGCAGGAAGCCGAGGCCGGACATGACGAGTAGCGAGAAGAGCAGGAGGTGCCAGTCGCTGGCCTGGGAGAAGGTGTTGAGGAAGCGGCGGTCGTAGTCCTCGAAGAGCAGGGATACGGTGGCATAGATGAGGAATACGGCCATCACGCTGAGCCACATCTTGTGTCCCTCGGAGAGTTTGTTCTTCATGAGCCGCCTAAAGTTTGCTAATCGATTTCCTCACGAAGCTGTATCCGAAGCCCGTACGCGAGACGAGGCAGATGCCGTAGGGGCCCAGCTTCTTCCTGAGGCGGGCTATGTTCACATCGACGGTGCGCTCGGTCACCACAACCTCGCGGGGCCATACCCGGCTGAGCAACTGCTGCCGGCTGAAGACGGTTCCGCTATGCTCCAGCAGGAGGCGCAGCAGTTCGTACTCCGTGCGGGTGAGTGCAACGGTGAGGCCATCTACGGTTACGCTCTTGCTGCCGGCATCCATAAGCAGGCCGTCAAATACGAGCTGCGCGCCGGCGCCGGACGATGGCTGCAGCGGGCTGTCGGACGTCCTGTTCAGTACGGCCCTGATGCGGGCCAACACCTCGCGCACGGAGAACGGCTTGGCCACATAGTCGTCGGCGCCAAGGGCAAAGCCTTGCAGCATGTCGCCCTCTGCATCCTTTGCGGTCAGGAAGATGATGGGAATGCCTGCGGTAGCCGTGTCGCCCTTCAGCCGCTCGGCCAGCTCGAAGCCCGACATGCCTGGCATCATCACATCGAGCAGCAGCAGGTCGTAGGGCCTGCCGTCAGCGATTCGCCTCAAGGCGTCTTCGGCCGAGTACACCGCCTCAGCCTCGTAGCCCTTGGATTGGATGTTGAAGAGGAGGATGTCGCACAGGTCTCGCTCGTCGTCAACTACTAACACTCTTTTCTTTTCCATAATATAAATGTGCCCGCGGGCATTGGTTCTGGTTGCAAAGTTACAAAAAGATTTTGGATTATCACCGCTTTTTGCCTGGCGAAACTACGGAAAAAAGCATCGACAGGATGAGCACTCCGAAGATGACGGACAAGCTCACGGGTGTGGAAACCTCAACGTGCGGCAGCTGCAGGCGTAGTCCGCAGAGGCTTGCCAGGGCATTGACGTACTCACTCATGGCCAGCAACATCTTCAGCCCCACAAAGATGAGGATCAGGCCGAGGCCGTACCTGAGGTAGCAGAAGTACTTTGCCACGGCGGCCAGGGCGAAGTAGAGGGCGCGGAGTCCGAGTATGGCAAAGACGTTGCTGGTAAGCACGATGAAGGGGTCGCGGCTGACGCTGAATACGGCTGGAATGCTGTCAACGGCAAAGGCCACGTCGGTCGTCTCGATGACAAGCAGGGCTACGAAGAGCGGAGTGGCCATGCGCCGCCCGTTCTCGATGATGAAAAAGTGGTCGCCCTGGACTCTGTCCGTCACGGGATACATCCTGCGGAACAAGCGCACAATGATGTTCTGCGAGGGGTCGGACTGCTGCTCGCCCCTGTGGGCAAACATCTTGGCCCCAGTGTAGATAAGGAACAGACCAAATAGACCCAGCACCCACTCGAACCTTTCCACTACTGCAGCACCGGCAAAGATGAATATGCTGCGCAGCACCAGGGCTCCGAAGATGCCCCAGAACAAAACCTCGTGCTGATACTTCCGCTCTATGCCGAAGAAGGTAAACAGCATCAGGAATACAAACAGGTTGTCCATCGAGAGGGACTTCTCTATCAGGTAGCCCGCCAGGAACTCCATCGCCTTCTCGTGAGGCTCGACGGGATAGAACAGGTAAATGCCCGCGCAGAACAACATTGCGACGCCTATCCACAGGGCCGTCATGCCAAGCGCCTCGCGGATGTTCACCTCGTGCTGACCCTTCCGCCCGAACATCTTGAGGTCGGCAAACAGCATCAGCAAGACTATTACATAGAAGACTATCCAGGCCCAAAGGGGCAAAACCATATTTCCCATAATACAAAACCTAACTTATTTTCCTGCCATCTCTTCTGGTTTAGGCTGCAAAATTACGGCAAACCACAGAGGCAGCCAAGAAAAACTCATTACGTTATGGTTACAAATGCCCGGCGTGCCCCGCGCTCACGACATAGGCAATCAGAAGCGTTCAGGCAAACTCTTGCAGCAGGCTCAGCATCTGACGGTCGAGCTTGTGCCCGTGGAAGTCTTCGTACTCAACGTCGCTTCGGCCGCTGTCCATGATGCCGAACGAGCCGCGCAGGTTCCAGATGGCCCATCCCCACCCCAGCTGGCTGAAGAGGCTCAGGTTGTCGCGCAGCCAGTTGAGCGCCACCTTGTGAGGCGTTTGGTTATGGCTGCCAAACTCCCCAATGAAGACCTGCCCCCCCTGTTCGAGGAGCGGCCTCCAGCTCTTCATCTGCTGCTCCTGCAGCCACAGCTTGTCCATGTGCTGCCCGTCGAGGTCGAGCGGCCAGGAGAGCTTATCCTTGGCCAGCCACATCGGCTTGTCGCCAAAGACCCACGAGGCGGCATAGTGCGAGATGACCATCGGCTCGTAGCCGCGCCCGCACTGAATGATTCCCTCAAGGTCGGGCACAGCAAGCAGCGGCCGCCGGCCCCACTCAAGGCCGTCAATGAGGATAAGGCGGTGGGGAGAATGACCTCGTATCTCGCCTACCAGGCGCCTCACAACGCGCTCGTAGTCAGCCTCCGGAATCTTGGCCACCTCGTTCAGCAGGTTGAAGCTCAGGTACTTGTTAGAGTGCTTGCGATAGCGACGAGCCAGCACGCCCCACTGATAGGCACAACCATCGAGCGCCTCCTGGTCGCGGAAGAGGTCCTGCGGCTCCTGGGGCTGGTTGACGCAGTAGCCGGGAGCGCGATGCAGATTGATGCAGACGTGTATTTTATACTTCCGGCCCCATTCTACGGCACGGTCAATATCCTGCAGCACCTTCTCGTCCATCTCGTAATACTCGCCCGGACGGCTCCAGTTCCAGTAGCTCAGGGGCAGCCGCACAAAGTTGAAGCCCCAGTCGTGAATCCACTTGAACTCCTCCTCGCTGAAGGGTTCGGGATATCCGGCAGTAAAATAGTTCAACAGGTTGAAGCCGCGCCAGCGCTCGGGGTGAGCCTTGCCGCTACGGCCGGCCATAGCGTCGGTTGACAGATGGGGCATCATCAGCATTCCAGCCGTTGCGCCCAGGGATTTAAGAAAGTCTCGTCGTTGCATAATAATAAGGTTCAAAAGGTTCAAAAGGTTCAAAAGGTTCAAAAGGTTCAAAAGGTTCTTGCGTCCCTTCGGTTGCAAGCGGCCGCTCGACATCCCGTAGGGTGGCGCTTGCTACCAAAGGGACGCAAGAAAGCCGAGCGGACCTACGGTCTTCGTCTGTCACGACTCGGCCATTCGTAAGCAAGCTTCCGATGGCACTCGCTGCTCCAGACGTTCAGAAGAGTGAATCACTGAGTGGGCTGACGAATTCATTTGTTTCTACATAGCGCTCCATCTCTCTGGGTTTCACCTTCTTTCCGTTTATCCGCAGGTTGCGCAGTTGGAAGCCTTCAATGCGGTGCTCACCGTCGAGTCCCTTTACGGTACTGCGAGGCATGCCCAGGGTGTCGCCCTCTATTGAGATGTTCTCCAGGCGGACATTCCCTACCTGCCGGCCCATCGACCTATATCGGCAGAACTCAACGGCAAAGGGCTGGCCGCCCCGAACGTTGTCAATCCGCACGTTGCGGAAGAGTACATTGCGGAACGTGCCTTCGTCAGAGCCCATAACCCCTATTGCACCCCGCCAGGGATAGGCCGTCTCGCGCGCCTCCAAGACGTCAATGTTCTCGAAGCTGACGTTCTGCATCGGCAGGGTTGGCCAGTTCTCAGGCCCCACTACAATATTGTGGGCGCAATCAGCCCAAAGCGTGCAGTCGGTCATCAGTATGTTCGATGTGCTGCGCCCGCTCTGCACTTCGTAATTCTTCAGGGAAATGTTGTCGTCATAGTTGCGCAGGAAGGAATTGCGGATGACCACATTCGACGTATTGCAGAGGTCGATGCCGTCGGAATTGCGCATCCAACAGATTTCCTTTATATTGTCCAGCAGAACACTGTCGCAGTCGGAAAAGCAGAGCGTCCAGGAAGGGGAACCGCGAAACAAAACGCCCTCGACACGGACATCCCTGCAGCCGCGGCAATAAATCATGGAGCGGCGGCGCTGAAAGTCGTGTACGGCCCCAGAACCGCACAAGATGCCTCGCCCCATAATGCGGATGTGGTCGGCGCCGCGGGCATCAATCTGCCCATAAACCACCGCACCTTCGTCTATGAAGACGGTCTGGCCGGAATGCATATTGATGAATCCGGCCTCGTGCTCGCCCGGCCCGAAGTAGATGAGGTCTTCACTATCGGGTCTTTCCAGGGGCATATCGGCAAAGACGAAGAGGTTGTGGTCGCGGTCTCCATCAAACTCTACACTAACCTTCTCTGGGCGTTCCAGTTTGAATTCAATGGTCTGTGCATCAACGCGTTTCGGTTTTATATGCCTGGCGGTCGGCCGTATCGCCACATCGCGGAAGGCGGGGCCCTGACGCTTTACTCTGACCATTACATAGCGCCCTCCTTTCTGCGAGAAATCGTGAGTGAACATTGCTACGCCCATCAGCGAGCGGGCGTGTCCGGCTGTGTCCGTGCCGTTAATGCCGCGGTCGCCGTCTTCGCCACGCTTTTCTATATTGGAGACAAGTGCTCCAGCCACTTTGACCTGTTGACAAAGCCCGTCTCGAGTGCGAATGCTAACCTCATAGTCTGAGAGGTGAACGCGTTCTCTTTCGCTTAGTGACGCATCATCGACGCTTTGCCATTGTTGCGCCCTGAGGGGAAGCATACCGAGTACAAGCCACAGAGGCAGGACTATTTTCAGCATCTTTGCCATCGTTCCCTATTCCTTATCTTATATAATAGTACGTTTATTTCCAAGGCAACCAGACGCGCATCTCGCAGGCCTCGCGATTGTCCCAGGCATAGTAGGGAATCAGAGTGATGGTCTGCTCCTCCTGTCGCCCCACAAGTTCGGTTATACCGCCCAGAATCTCTACGGGCCGTTCCTGCCACTTCGTTTCATCCGAAATGGCTATATCCTGGAAGTTCTCGGGGTTGTCCACCTGTTCGGCACAATAGATGAGGGGGCCGCGCTGAATGGCACGCTGCCCTTCGTCCTCCTTCACTCGCGGATCAGCCTGCAGGGGCTTCACGCTAAGTTCGGTCAGCAGTTCTACAACGTCGCCCTGCTTCCACTTACGGTCCAGCACGGCATAGCCGCGGTCCGTCTTGTAGTCGGCAGGCTGCCCGTTCACGCTGAGGGCGATACTCTTAGCCCAATCGGGCAGACGCAGGCGTAGGGAGCCCTTCATCGGCGTATTGAAGGTCAGCCGAGAAGTACCCTTCCAGGGCAGACCCGTCTCCATCTTTAACCTGACATCCTGGCGCCCAACCCGGCAAGTTGCCTCGCTGCCGACGTACAGGTTCACCCAGAGTGCATCCCGGCTGGTGCCGTAGATATAGTTTCCCACCGATGGAATGAAGCGACATACGTTGCTGGGACAACAGGCACAACCGTACCAGGCCTGGCGATGATGCTGTCCGCGAGAGGCCAGCGGATTGACGTAGAAGAAGAGGTCGCCCGTCAGGTTGATGCCGGCCAGCACGCCGTTATATAGGGAGCGCTCCAGGACGTTGACATACTTGGCATCGCCCTTCCACTCGTTCATGCGATGGTTCCACAGCACCATGCCTATTGAGGCGCAGGTCTCGCAATAGGCATCATAGTTGGGCAGGTCGTAGGGGGCACTAAAGCCTTCACCACGATAGGCTACGCCAATACCGCCTGTGACGTACATCCGGCGCCCCGTCACATCTTCCCATAGGGAGTCAAGGGCCTCCATATAGCCTGTGCCCGGAACGTAGGAAGCTACATCGGCCATTCCGCAGAAGAGGTACATGGCCCTGACGGCATGACCGCAAATCTCGCGCAACTGGCTGACGGGCACCTCGTCCTGATATTGAGCCAGGGGGGATATCTGGCCCAGGTTGCTCACTCCTCGTCCGCGCTGCTCCAAGAGCCAGTGGGCGAAGTCGAGGTACTTCTGTTCGCCCGTCAGGGCATAGAGTTTGCACAGGGCCAGTTCTATCTCCTCGTGCCCGGGCACCCAGGGACGGTCGGCCAGCATGAAGGTCTCTATCATATAGTCAACCATCCGGCGAGCCACTTGTAGCAGTTTGTCCTTGCCCGTAGCCTTGTAGTAGGCAATACCGGCTTCGAGCATGTGTCCGGCACAGTACATCTCATGCTTGTCCATGTCGGTCCATCGCTTATCCAGGCCAGTCAGGATGTAATAAGTATTCAAATAGCCGTCCTCCAGCTGAGCGGCAGCGAACTTGTCTATCCACTCGTCCATGTGCCGTTCGAGCTCGGCATCGGGATGGCTTGCCAGGCTGTAGGCCACGCCCTCTACTGCCTTATAGACATCCGAGTCGTCGAAGAAGATGCCCGAGTGTTGCCCTTCCCTGCGGGCTGCGTTCTCAAAGTTGCGTATGCGGCCTGTCTGGTTCTCTATCTGGTCCAGACAGACGGGAATGGTGTGCCGGGCGTTGTTCTCGAGTCGCGGACTCCAAAAAGCGTCCTCTATCTTTACGTTTTCGAAACCTACCTGGGTCATCGCCTTCTGCGAGTCCTGCTCGCGGGTACAAGAGGCGGCGCAGCACAAAAAAGCTGCTGCAATGATCATAATTGTATGTCTCATAAGTATTCCTGCTGCTTATTAGAACAAGTCATCGAAAAGTGAAAGTTGCTCCTCCTTCTTCTGCTTAGGCTGAGCCTGCTGTCCATAGGCCTTCTGCGCGGCAGCCAGCCTCTGGCGATAGTTATCGCGAAGAGATTCGGGTGCCAGCACCTCTATGCCCTCCAATCCGAAGAACATGGCCTGCAGGGCGGGCGAAAGGTCGAGTTCCAGAGTGAGCGTAGTTGAGCCGGACTTCACATCTGCCTGGCGTTGCAATACCTCGGGATTGCCCAGCAGCTGCATCAGGGGCTCGGTGTCTCCTGAAATGCGCAGGGTAACGGCCGCCTGTGTGCCCTGTCCCAAGGGGCCGGCAAAGGTGCTCTGTGCAGGTACGGCTTCCTCCTGCTCGGTCATCAGCGAACGGGCCGGGCGCAGCAGCGGGTTCTTCCACTCCAGGTTGATATAGCGCAGTATGCGTTTGTGGCCGCGACGGAAGCGTGGCTCCAGCCGTCCGCCCTTCTCCTGGAAGAGGTTTACGTCGTTCTGCAGCATGCGCTTGCTGCAGCTGTAGTTACGGTTGACGGCTTTCAGGCGCTTGTTGACGTAGTAAATCAGACTGCGGGTATTGCCCGTTTCGTTCGTCTTGGTACGCTCGCCCATGAAGTACTCCATCACGGGGTCGCGCAATGCCTCGTCCAGAATCTGCCAGCGGAGGCGTTGTAGGTCGTTAACTATCATCTTGTCTAAGGTTTATATTTAGTTCTTATTCTTCATTTTACATTACAGGCTCTATTGCTGACTGCGCAGCGTATAGCGTCCGCTGCCCAGTTCGATGACGGTTTCGTCACCCTCGGTCTGCACGCTGTGTACGCCCGGACCACTGGGACTGACTTGGAAGCGAGCCGGCAGGCGCAGGGTGGCCCGTGTGGTGGCAGGCAGTTCGATGGTCCATTCCAGGCGGTCGCCCTGCCGGTTCCACTCGCTGCGCACCATTCCGCTTGCGGTCAGCTGACTGGCCTTGACATGATGCAGTTCCTCGGGGAAGCAGGGAGCCATCAGTAGATGCTTGTATCCCAGGCTGCCCTCTGCGTTGCGAATGCCTGCCAGGTCTTCGTAGTACCAGAGCAGCAGGTCGCCCAGCAGCATAACATGGTTTCCGCTGTTCATGCCCGGATTGGCCGTGTTGCCGTTCCACAGCTCCCAGATGGTTGTTGCGCCGTGGTCTATCATATATCCGTAGCTGGGATAAGAGCGCTGCGTCACGATGCGCCAGGCCAGGGGGAGCTGACCGCGCCGCGTCAGGCCTCTCATGAGGTGCTGTATGCCCAGCACGCCACACGAGACGTGGCCCTGGAAGTCCTCCTCGGTCACGCGTACGATGTTCTGCATCACTTTCTCCTCATATCCGTCGGGCACGAGTCCCAACTGCAGCGACAGGATGTTTGCGGTAACAGTATTGTTGCCGTAAAAGGCCGAATCGGCATTGAAGTACTTCTGGTTATAGGCAGCTTTCATCTGTGCGGCTGTGCGGGCGAAGTACTGTGCGTCGGCGGTGTTGCTCAGGAGGGTTCCCATCTCGCGCATCATGCGCAGGATATCATAGAAGACGGTAGTGCTGAGTATGGCGCCCTCGGTCTTGCGTGCCGGGTCTTCGCTGTGAATGAGTTCCTCCCGTTCGGGCGGCATGCACCAGTCGCCATATCTGTCCTTAGTGACGATACCGTCCTGCATGCCGTTCTGCATGATAAAGCGTACCCAGTTCTGCAGCATGGGATAGTAGGTACGCACAGCGGAAATGTCGCCGTATCGGCGGTAGAGCATATAGGTGGCATATACGGCCGCACCCGTCCAGGTGACGTTTGTGCTACGCAGTCCCTTCCAGTACTCGGGCGCTATGTCGGCCAGCTGGCCCCGTTCGTCCTGAGTGTCCTGCAGGTCGCGCAGCCACTTGTAATAGAGGGCTCCGTTGTCGAGCAGCGTGTTCTCGCCCCAGCACCCCGTTACGCGGTCGCCGGTCCATCCGAGCCGTTCGTCGCGCTGCGGGCAGTCTGTGGGCATGCCGTGATAGTTTCCTCGAATGCCCCAGAGGGCGTTGCTGTGGAGCTGGTTGAGCAGTTGGTTGTCGCACTCGAAGGTGGCCCTCTCCTCCATCTGGTCATACTGCACACAGCCGGTGAGGTCCTGTGCACGGGGCTTGCGGGCCAGGCCGCTTATCTCCACGAAGCGGAATCCCTGATATACGGTGGAGGGCTGGTAGCTGAATACACCGCCCCGGACGGGAATGTAGGTATTGGTGCAGAGGGCCGAGCGCAGGTTGTCGGTATAGAGCTGGGTGGTGTCGGCATTGACGCCCTCAGCAAATCGCATCACCACGGGCTGACCGGCCCGGCCGCTGAGGCTTACCCGGAGCTGTCCCACCATGTTCTGCCCCATATCGGCTATGTAGCGTCCGCCGCCCAGGGCCTTTATGCTGACGGGATGCAGCTCGGCCTGCGTTCTGATTCCCGGGCAGGGCTGCGGCTCTAAGTTGCCCTCGGGCACGGGCATCTCGTCGGCCTGAGCCCAGCGGCTGTCGTTGTAGCCGGGCATCGTCCAGGCGCCCAGCTCCATCCGGGCGTCGTAGAGTTCGCCGTCATACAGGTTGTTGCTGCGGACGGGACCTCGGTCTGTGGCCTTCCATTGTGTATCGGATGCTATCTTCAGGGTGTCTGTGTCGGTCTCGATAATGAGTTGCGACATCATTCGGGGCCCGCCGTAGCTGGGGCAGCTTTGCCGGAGGCCGAGTGCATATCCGGCGCCCAGCTCCATGCCCATTGCGTTGCGTCCGCGGCGCATCAGGGCGGTAACGTCGTACGTATTGTAATATACCGTCTTGTCCCAGTTTGTCTGCACCGTGCCGAAGACGTCTGCCGAGACAGGCTTACCGTTCACGAACATGGCCGTGTGCCCGATTCCCGAAACGTAGAGGGTGGCTCGGCGCACAGGCCTCTGCACATCGAACTCGCGGCGCAGGTAGTGGGCGGGCATCGACTGACGCCCTGAAGAGTCCACGACAATGCTGTCAAAACCGTTCACGCCAATCCAGCGGGCCCGTCCCCAGTCGCGCGGCGTAAGGGCCGTCTGGAACATCTGCACGGGGCTAACCACATGCTCGCCCGTACTGAGCCACACCTCCAGCTGCCACCAGATGCGGCTGGCGCTGGGCATCTTGCGTCCCTGCCAGGGAATCTGCAGCGTCTCGCCGCTCTCCACGCGCCCCGTGTCCCACAGCAGGGCTCGTCCGCCCGCCTTGAGCGCCTCGGGCGATGCAGCGGCCCTGATGGCGTATGCCACCTGCTGAGCGTCAGCCTGGTCGGAGCTCACCATCCAGCTGAACTGTGCACCGCGAATAACGCCTGCAGGCTCCGCCAGGCGATTGACGCGCAGGTGGTGAAGACTGGCTGCACGGGCCGCGATAAAGCAGCAGAGTGTGGCAAACAAGATGGATGCAATGCGCTTCATTTTTAACTCTTTTGCCTGCAAAGTTAATAAAATATTCCGAAACGGCAAAGGAATAGGGCCAAAAAAAGCCATATACGTGCAAAATATAAGATGTATCGTATTTTCTGCTGCTAAGAGAAAAAAATCGCACGCAGATGCATCTCTTTCGAAAAAAATGCGTACCTTTGTACCCAACTAAACTAAGAACCTTTAATTTTGTGAATGTTATGAAACAGCATCTGATTACCCTGGCTGCCCTCATCAGCTTGAGCAGCAGCATGTTGGCGCAGGAGGCCATCTTCGAGCGCCGCGACAACTCCTCGCCCCGCATCAACGGCGACGGCACCGTTACGCTCAACCTCAAGGCTCCCGAGGCGCAGAAGGTGACCGTAGTGGGCGACTGCATCGAAGGCATGTCGAAGGAGATGAAGAAGGAGGGCGACTACTGGACCTACACCACTCCCGTGCTGCAGCCCGAGCTATACAACTACCGCTTCTATGTTGACGGCGTAGAGGCCCTCGACCCCTCCAGCATTGAGCGCAGCCGCGACGTGCGCTCCTTCATGAGCACCTTCATCATCAGCCGCCAGGAGGCCGACCAGGGCTGGCTCTACCAGAACCACAATGTGCCCCACGGCAATATGTCGCAGGTATGGTACGACTCGCCCGGGCTGGGCATGCAGCGCTGCATGACTATCTATACGCCCGCCGCTTACGACGGCAAGCAGAAGTTCCCCGTCCTCTACCTGCTCCACGGTGCCGGCGGCGACGAGGAGGCATGGCCCACCCTGGGACGCACCCGCCAGATACTCGACAACCTGATAGCCCTGGGCAAGGCCCAGCCTATGATTGTAGTCATGCCCAACGGAAACGCCAGCGACGATGCCGGACCGCTCAACAGCGGAATACCCAAGAAGAGCCCTGCCAAGGCAACCTACCAGGACACCTTCGGCGACATCATCAGCTACGTCAACTCGCACTACCGCGTCAAGAAGGGCGCCCAGAACACAGCCATCTGCGGCCTCAGCATGGGCGGCTTCCACACCTTTGCCATCAGCCTGCTGCGCCCCGGCCAGTTTGGCTACATCGGACTCTTCTCGGCCGCAGTACGCATGGACCGCCGCAGCCAGAAGCCCATCGACCAGCAGCTGGAGGAGAACGCCGAGGTTAGCGCCCAGATCAAGGCCGTCTTCGATGCCAAGCCCAGCTATTACTGGATAGCCATCGGCAAGGACGACTTCCTCTACGAGCAGAATGCCGGCCTGCGCCGCTTCCTCGACAAGAAGGGCTACCCCTACGAATACTACGAGAGCCCAGGCGGCCACATCTGGCGCAACTGGCGACAGTACCTGAGCATGTTCGCCCAGAAGCTGTTCAAATAGACCAGCTGCTGCCAGTCGGTAGAGGTGGAGGCACGCTCTTACCTGAGCATGTTCGCCCAGAAGCTACTCAAGCAGAATGTGCCATACGCACCTGTTTGTCAGATAAAATTACCATCCGCCTGACTATCCCGCCCCAAACGTTTTTCAACGCCTCAGGGGAGCCGATTTTGCGGGAGGCGGGTTTATGAAATTTTCAAAGGCCTTTGCGCAATTGTGCAAAGGCCTTTCTGTCTCCCAGGCACCCCCGAGGCAACAATCCGCCAGCCCCCAGAATGTAAACATTTAATACCATACCGATGCAAGACTGACAAAATGGCAGGGATTTTTGCATTTTGCATTTTGCATTTAATAAAAAACAAGGTTCAACTATACTATACTATTTATAATACTATATTATATATAAGTAATTAAATTATATATATAAATATATATATAATTAATTACATTAGTTTTTAGTCTTAGGGGACATATTACGCATAATTTGTGGGTATCGGCAACCCATAATTACCCTATAGGGAATATCCGCAACAGGAAAAACAGCATCCAAGTGCTCAGGAAGTAACCCAAAAACTGTTTTCCACGCAAATGCAAAATGCAAAAAACACGTCCCTTTGTCCTTCCCCCCAAAAAAGTTGAATGTCCCCCCTGACCCGGCCATAGACTGAATGCCTGGCAGGGTACCTTAATCCCTATGCCTGGCAGAAGTTGAATGATTCATTTCCCGAATCCTACCCAGGAAAGCAACGGGCAGTCTATCGGGCGCAAATATCTCCTTCTCGTAGATACGGCGGCTTCCACGAGGAACCCACAATACGGTTTTCTCATTGGCTCCTTCGAACGAGCCCGACAACCGGAAGGGACGGGGCGAGAACGAGAAAATGTCGGCAAGCCTTATGCAACCGCTGAAAGCGTCGCCATCCAGCTCTCTGAGGCTCTCGGGCAGCTCCACGCAGGCTATCCCCTCGCACTCTGCGAATGCACAGAAGCCTATACGCTCCACGCCCTGCGGAATGACCAGCCGGGTAAGGCTGGCGCAGGAACGGAATGCGTTGCCTTCAATACGCTTCAGCCCCTTGCCGAACCGAATGCTGCTCAGTTTTTTGCAGCCCTCAAAGACACAATCGGCAAGCTCCTCCACCCCACCCGGAATACTGACTTCCGGGAGAGACTCGCAGTTTGTGAAAGCCTGACCACGAATCTGGCAAACAGCCTGAGGAATATCAATACGGTTCAAATTGACGCAGTCGTGAAAGGCATCGCAGATGATTCGCGTATCGGCCTTCAGCCTGTAGGTTTCCTGCTGCCTGTCGGCTACGCCCACCGCAACATCGCCGATGTAGCATACGCCATCCTCGGCTGGCAGACTCGTACAGCCGTAGAATGCACCGCCTTCGACATTCTCTATTGAATACGGAGCCTGAACGTCAACAAGGGCGGAACAGCCTCTGAACGCATTCACCCCCAAATGCCTCATCCCGTTTGGCAGCGAAACGCTTTCCAAGCTCCGGCAATTTTGGAATGTAGAATGGAGAACAGCTTCCACGCCCCTGGGAATAGTAATGTGCTGCAGGCTCTGGCAGTCGGAGAATGCGGCATCCCCGATATCAGAAACATTCTCGGGCAGTGCAATGGCCTTCAGGCTCAGGCATCCGCAGAAAGCGAATTCCCCAATGCGCCTCAGCCCCTTTGGCAAGCTCACTTTCTCGAGGGAAGAGCAGTGGAAGAACGTCTCATCCTCCAGCGCCTGCACTCCTGAAGGGATTGCCACCTCCGCCAAACTGACACATTTGTAAAAGGCACTGGCCCCTATCTCCTTCAATTCTGCAGGCAGCTCTATGCTGCTCAGACTCGAACAATTCTCGAAAGCGAAATTGCCTATTCGTTCTATCGAAACCGGCAAGCGGAGGATTCTCATGTTACGGCAATCCTTGAAGGCAAAGGGAGCCAGGGCACGCGTACCTTCCCTCAGATCGTAACCCTCGCGCGACCGGTCCTTGACGCCTACCACTATGCAGCCATTCTTATAAACGACTCCATTCTCCTCGGTCAGCTCTTCCTCACCAACTGCCAGCGGACTGCCACAGGCAAGCACCTTCGACGGCAAAAGGCTGGTCAGCATCAGCCACAGCACAAGCCGCAGCGTCAGCTGTCCATTCCATAAGCATTCCTTGCAAAGACGCGTCATTTTTCTGTAACCGGTGCCGCTCTTGCTCCGTTTCCCTTAATGCGTAAACTGACTTTCTGCCTTCTTACCTCACGACTCGGCAGACTTCAAACAAGTTTTGAGTCTGCGCTCACTGCTTGATAAGTTGACTTTCAGCCTTCTTACCTCGCGACTCGGCAGACTTCAAACAAGTTTTGAGTCTGCACTCACTGCTCGGTAAGCTCCCAGTATGAAGTATTCATCTGCATCATGGCCAGGGTACCTACAATCCAGCTCTGTATCCAGCCCGTCAGGGTACTGAGGTTGCCCCATCCGGCATCGGAATTGGAGGCCCACCAGTTCCAGTCGCGATAGTTGAAGGCACGGTACCAAGCCCCATCCACACCCGGGCACTCTGTGCTACAGGCTTGTATGCGCACCAGGAAGTCGCCCAGGCGCCTGGTCATCTCGGCTATGGCAGGGTCGCCTGTAGCCCGGGCCGCCTCGTTCAGCCCGAAGAAGGCAAAGTTGGAAGTATAGAGCATATCGGCCACGGGGTCGCCATTATGGAAGATGAGCGGCGCCTCGTTGCCACCGTACTCCTGATTATTGCGGGGACCGCCGAAGTCACCCTTCGAGGGGTCACCCAGTTCCTCGCGGATAGCTCCGCAGGGCACCTGGTTGGCCTTCAGGTCGTTTACTACACGGTCCAGCCACTGGCGGTGCTCGTCGGTGGGAGATACGCGATACAGCCAGGCCAGGGGCAATACCAAGCGTCCTCGCTCCTGCTGCAGGCCATTGGTCCAGCGAAGCCCGTCGGGATAGACAGCCATCGTCTTGGAGATACCCTTCTCGGCCAGGTCCAGATAGGCCTTCTCGCCCGTCTGGCCGTATAGCCAGAGATAGACGGCCCACATCCAGCTCTCGTAGTGGGGATGGGGATTGAAGAGGTGACGTTTCTGGTAGAACTCCCGCCCGTTCTTCTCGACATCGGCATGCTCGAGCCTGGGCCCCCGGAAGCCATCCTCACTGGTAGTCTGGAAGTTGGCATCTATGGCCCGGCGCAGCTGATCGTCCCATTGGTGCTCGCCCAGCAGACGGACTGCCAGCAGGGCGCCCAGCAGGAAGCGGGCATTGTCGTCGCCATAATAGACACTGCGCAGATAGTCGTTCGAGAAGCCCCAGGAGACAAGGCCATAGGCAGGGTTATTAGGGTCGTTGCGAGGCCCGGCGATTCCTTCCTTTATAGCCACCTCCACCAGTCGGTGGGCCGTCTGCGCGTACTTTTCCTGTCCCAGCAGTTTGGCGGCCAGGGCCAGGGCCATAGCCGATTCGCCGTGCACATCGGTGCGCAGGCTGTAGCGATAGGCCTGGTGCCCGTCGGCATCAATGGCCGAGCAGTGCCCCTCCAGTATGCCCAGGCTGCCGTCTCCGGTTTGGGCATCGGCAGGCAGTTCGGGTCCCACAGGAGGATCGATGACCTGATACTTATCGAGGTAGGCGGGCTTCCATGAGGGGTGCACCAGTAAGTGGCCGGCCCAGAACCAATCTACGCCCTTCCGTACGGCATGTATCCTGGCCGTATCGGGCAGTTGCTCCGAAGCGGTATAGGCGGGCGTAACCCGTGTGGGCCAGGAGCCGAAATGTACCTCGCGGCGCAGAAGGTCGCTAAGCTGTGCCTCCCAGAAGGCCTGCCACCGGTTCTCGGGCATAAGACGCAGGCGGGAGAAATCGCTCAGGCAGGCCGTTGAGATGCAGATATTACGCCTGGGATGGTCCACCAGGGGGAAGGTCTGCGTGTCTGTCAAACCAAAGACGGCATCGTCGAAGCCTGCCACCCGGGCAATGACCATAGAAGGCCGTACGCCCTTGACGGGGATGAAGCGGGCACGATTGATGGAGAGCAGGTCCATGGGCTTGAGCGTCTGACCCATCTTTTCGGTAACGACAACTCGCTCCCATCCCACTCCGCGCAACTGCACTTCCTGTCCTGGCATTGCCGTATAGTCGGCATAGACGCGCAAGCCCTTGCGCTCTATCAGCTTGACCTCCTCCTCCGACAGTTGAACGGGCTCGGTGGAACCGTTGCCGAGCAGGAGAACGGGTGCGCCCTGTGGTGCCAGGAAGAGGGCCGTAAGGTTATTCCCGCCGCGAACAAGCACGAAGCCCTCGCTCTCGAGCAGCCGGGCCAGGTCGTTCTGGCGAGAAGCTACGCACCAGATGGTATCACCTTTCGATACAGACGTTTTTTCCCCGGCAGCCGAGGCTCCCAGGGTACAAAGGCAGAGGGCTGCCACCGAGGCCAGCCTCTGAACGGATTTTCTACTGAACATAAGGTTAAGGTTAACTGAAAAACGGTGACGGGCTGGGGGGACTACTCCATCGTCCCCTCAATGACGAGGCGTACGACCTCGGTCTGCGCATTGGAGCGTATTGTCACCGTCTTCTGGAAGTGACCGGGGAACTTGTCCTTGCCGTTGTACGTTACATCGATAACGCCGCGCTCACCGGGCTTGATGGGTTCCTTGGTAAACTTGGGCACGGTGCAACCACAGCTGGCAAAGGCCTGGTGAATGACAAGTGGAGCCGTACCGGTATTGGTAAAAGCAAAGCTGCACTCCACAATGGGTTCCTCCTTGCTGAACTTGCCGAAGTTGTGGCGCAGGGTATCAAACTTTATCTCGGCAAACTTGTCGGCTTTTGAATCGGCAGTAGGCTTAACCTCACTCACATTTACTTTCTGCGTCTGAACCTGAGCATGAACACCCATCGAGAGGGCTGCGGTCAGACAAAGGATAAAAAGTTTCTTCATAACGTTTTTTTCTTGTTTTACTATGAATTCGGGGGCAAAGTTAAGGATTATTTTTGGAATAAGACATATTATAAGGTATAAAAAGTGTGAATTACCACCTTTTTTTCGCCCCTCTGGCCTTGCCGAAGGTACTTCCGCTCGGATTAGCAAAATTAAAATGCCTTTTATTTTGCTTATCGCTCGCTTAATCGTAACTTTGCCCCCGAAATGAAGAAATTGATATTCAACACCACCTATTCGATGCCCGTGCCCGATGCCCGCAACTTCGTCATCTGGGTACAGCAGACGATGCTGCCTGCCATTGAGCAGGACGGCGTACTCGACGAGCCGCGACTGCTGCGCGTGCTGAGCCATCACGATGAGAAGACGGAGTGTTTCTCCCTGCAGTTCTCTGTGCCCAGCAGTGCCATTCTGCACAAGTGGCTTCTACGCCAGGGAGAATCACTGGCCGAGGAGATGAAGCGTGTCTTCGACAACCGCATAGTCGGATTCAGCACCCTGATGGAGGAGGTCTGACAGAGTAAAAAAAAGAGTCAAAGAGTGAAGTAATGGAGAAAGTGATTTTGGGCATAGACCCAGGTACCAACCTGATGGGCTACGGTGTGCTTCGCGTCAGCGGACGGCAGGCCGAGATGATAGCCCTGGGCGTCATCGACCTGCGCCGGTATGCCGACCACTACCTGAAACTGGGCCATATCTTCGAGCGCGTGAGCGGTATCATACAGGCCTACCTGCCCGACGAACTGGCCATCGAAGCCCCCTTCTTCGGAAAGAATGTGCAGAGCATGCTGAAGCTGGGACGCGCCCAAGGGGTAGCGATGGCTGCAGCCATCAGCCGGCAGGTACCCATCACCGAATATGCCCCTATGAAAATAAAGATGGCCATCACCGGAAACGGCAATGCCAGCAAGGAGCAGGTGGCCGACATGCTGCGCCGCATGCTGAAGCTTAACGCCGAGGAAATGGGCCGCTACCTGGATGCCACAGACGCATTGGGTGCAGCCTATTGCCACTATCTGCAAATGGGTCGCCCAGAGACTGACCACAAGTATTCCAGCTGGAAAGACTTCGCAAGGAAGAACAGCGACCGGATAAACGAAGGCAGGCCCCCCAAAAAGGGTTAGAGCCCTCCCCATCCCCCACCCCATCAAGTTCCCATTTATGTCCCCCATTAAGTCCACATCCCATGCACATTAAGATAGAAAACGGCATAACCCGACACCCCGACTGGCGAATGGCAGAACCCGTCAACTTGGAAATCCTGCCGGGCGAGCAGGTGGCCATCATAGGCGACAACGCCGCCGGAAAGAGCCGCCTGGTAGAAATCCTGACCGGCCACTACCCCCTGCTGATGAACGAAGTGCAGTACGACTTCGGCCCGGGCGATCACCGGCTCGTCAGCGATAACCTGCGCTACATATCCTTCCGCGACTCATACGGTGAGAGCGACGGCACCTACTACTATCAGCAGCGATGGAACCAGCACGACATAGACGAGCAGACGCCCACCGTGGCCGACCTGCTCAGGAAAACACCATGGCATGGAACTACGCAGGAGAAGAAGGATGCGGTCGATAAGCTGGTAAGACTTTTCCACCTGGAAAACCTGCTCGACAAATACATCATTACCCTGAGCAGCGGCGAGCTGCGCAAGTTCCAACTGACCCGCGCCCTGATGGGCGAACCGAGGGCTCTGATACTGGACAACCCCTTCATTGGCCTGGATGCGCCAACTCGCCAACAGCTCAAAGACTTGCTGGAAGAGCTCATCAGCCGGACGGGACTGCAAGTCATACTGGTGCTGAGCCGGCGCGAAGAGATTCCCGCCTTCATCACCCACATTCTGCCCGTACGGGGACTCCGCCTTATGCCGAAACAGACACGCCAGTCATTTTTAAGCCAAGCAGAGGAATGCCCGACTGGCCTGCCCGCCGAGGAAGAGGAGTGGATAAACAGCCTGCCACAGCACAACATTACCGCCGAAAGTTTCTACCCCAAGGAAGGGGGCGAGATACTGAACTTCAGTCACGTCAGCATCCGCTACGGACAACGTACCATCCTGGACGACCTCAGCTGGAGCGTTCACGAAGGAGAGCGCTGGGCACTGACAGGCCAGAACGGCTCCGGGAAGAGTACGCTGCTCAGCCTGGTATGTGCAGACAATCCACAGGCATACGCCTGCGACATCGCACTCTTCGGGCACCGCCGCGGATCGGGCGAGAGTATCTGGGAAATAAAGCGCCATATTGGATACGTCAGTCCCGAGATGCACAGGGCTTACATGCGCGACCTCCCGGCCATCGACATCGTAGCCAGCGGACTTCATGACTCGGTGGGACTCTACCAGCGGCCACGTCCCGAACAGCGGGCCGTATTCCTGGGCTGGATGAGGGTGATGGGCATAGAATCGCTGGCCGACCGCACCTTCCTGCGGCTCAGTAGCGGCGAGCAACGCCTCTGCCTCCTGGCCCGCGCCTTTGTAAAAGACCCCGAGTTGTTGATCCTGGACGAGCCTCTTCATGGCCTTGACGAAAAGCAGCGCTGCCGGGTAAAGGACATCATCGAGGCTTTCTGCCGCCGCAGACACAAGACGCTGGTCATGGTTTCACACTACGAAGAGGAGCTCCCCGCCTGCATTGACCACCGTATCGTACTGAAGAGGCAGGACAGGTAGCATCGCTCGCTTATTCGTACCTTTAACCTTTGGTTGAAGATACTCTCGCTCGGATAAACTCAAATTTATTTGGTATTTCGCTCGCTTAATCGCACCTTTGACCTTTGGTCGAAGATACTCTCGCTCGGATAAGAAAATAAATTTTATGATTTATTTTGCTTATCGCTCGCTTATTCGTACCTTTGCACCCCGAAAAGTGTAAAAAGATGAATGTAGCCGTAGTCAAATATAATGCCGGTAATATCTATTCCGTCCTCCACGCCCTGCAGCGATTGGGCGTAGAAGCCGTGCTGACAGACGATGCCAAGACCCTGACGGAAGCCGACCGCGTCATATTTCCGGGACAGGGGGAAGCCAGCAACGCTATGGCCTACCTAAGGGAACGCGGACTGGACCGCCTCATCAGGGAACTGCGCCAGCCCGTGCTGGGCATCTGCATCGGACAACAACTGATGTGCAGCCACAGCGAAGAAGGCAACGTCGATTGCCTGGGCATCTTTGACGTGCCCGTGCTCCGCTTTCGCCCTCAAGCGCCCCAGGACAAGGTGCCACACATGGGATGGAATCAGCTGGAACGGCCTGCCACCCCACTCTTCCGGGGTTTTCAGGGTGGCGAATTCGTGTATTTCGTACACAGCTTCTACGTACCTGTCTGCCCTTGGACGGCAGCCGAGACGCAATACATACAGCCCTTCAGCGCGGCCCTGCATCGCGACAACTTCTATGCCACGCAGTTCCACCCCGAGAAGAGCGGCAGCGTGGGCGAGCGCATACTACGTAACTTCCTGGAACTATGAAACCCATTGAGCTCATACCCGCAATAGACCTCATCGACGGCAAGTGCGTCCGGCTGACGAAGGGCGACTACGCCTCACAGAAAGTCTATGCCGACGACCCGGTTAAGATGGCTCTCCGCTTCGAGAAGCTGGGCTTCAAGCGCCTTCACCTGGTAGATCTTGACGGTGCCAAGAGCCGTCATGTAGTGAACCTGCCGGTTCTCAGGCGCATTTGCGAGCAGACCAGCCTGACCGTAGATTTCGGCGGCGGCGTGAAGACCGACGAAGATATCCGGCAGGTGCTTGAGGCGGGTGCTGCAATGGTAACGGCCGGCAGCATTGCAGTGACGAAGCCCGAGCTCTTCATGCAGTGGCTGGAACAATACGGCCCCGAGCGCATGATACTGGGAGCCGACGTCCGGCAGGGCAAGGTGAGCATAAACGGGTGGCTCGAAGACAGCCACGAGTCATTACCCGACTTCCTCGAACGCTACATCAAGGCCGGTACACGCTATGTGCTATGCACGGAAATCAGCCGGGACGGCACGCTGGGCGGCCCTGCCACTGACCTCTACCGCAATGTGATGCAGGCCCATCCGCAGTGCTATCTCATAGCCTCGGGCGGTGTAAGCTGCCTCGAAGACATCATCGACCTCCAGGAGGCCGGCATCCCCGCTGTTGTCTTCGGGAAGGCCATCTACGAGGGACGAATCGACCTGGAGGAACTGCTGGAACGGACACAAAAGAACTGAGACATGTTAGCAAAACGAATCATACCCTGCCTGGATGTCAAGGACGGGCAGACCGTGAAGGGAACCAACTTCCTGAACCTGCGGCACGCCGGCGACCCGGTGGAGCTGGGCCGGGCCTATAGCGAACAGGGAGCCGACGAACTGGTCTTCCTGGACATCACCGCAAGCCACGAGGGTCGGAAGACCTTTGCACAGATAGTGCAGCGCGTAGCGGCCGAGATAAGCATCCCCTTCACCGTTGGCGGAGGCATCAGCGAGCTTTCCGATGTCGAGCGCCTGCTGGCAGCCGGAGCCGACAAGGTGAGTGTGAACAGCGCCGCCCTCCGACGACCTGGGCTGATAGATGAAATCGTACGCCACTTCGGCAGCCAGGTCTGCGTGGTAGCCATCGATGCCCGACTGGACGAAGCGGGATGGACCTGCTACCTGAACGGCGGACGGGTTCCCACCCAGCGCGGCCTCTTCGAGTGGGCCCGCGAAGCCAACGACCGGGGCGCCGGCGAAATACTCTTCACAAGCATGAATCACGATGGCGTGAAGACAGGTTTTGCCTGCGAGGCACTGGCCCGACTGGCCACCTCGCTCACCATCCCAGTCATTGCCTCGGGCGGTGCCGGCCAGATGTCCCACTTCCGCGATGCCTTCACCCTGGGACAGGCCGATGCCGCACTGGCAGCCAGCGTTTTCCACTTTGGCGAAATAGGTATCAAAGATCTGAAGACATACTTAAGAAATGATGATATAAACATCAGGCTATAAGAGAAATACGTGAATACAAAGATATAACTCATGACACAAGATATGAACATAGACTTTCAGAAATGCAACGGTCTGGTTCCTGCCATCGTTCAGGATGCCGACACCAGGCAAGTGCTCATGTTGGGCTACATGAACGAAGAGGCCTATCAGAAGACCCTGGAGACGGGGCTGGTGACTTTCTGGAGCCGCTCACGGCAGTGCCTGTGGACGAAGGGCGAGACCAGCGGCAACTACCTACGGCTGGTCGATATCAAGAATGACTGCGACGGCGATACCCTGCTGGTGCGCGTTCATCCCGACGGCCCCACTTGCCACAAAGGCACCGATACCTGCTGGGGCGAAGAGAACGACTCCAACCCCCTACTTTTCCTGAGCCAGCTGAGCGACTTCATCGAGCAGCGCCACCGCGAGATGCCCGAAGGCAGCTACACCACCAGCCTCTTCCGCGACGGCCTGAACCGTATGGCGCAGAAGGTGGGCGAGGAAGCGCTGGAACTGGTCATCGAGGCCGTCAATGGCACCAACGAGCGGCTCGTCTATGAAGGTTCCGACATGCTGTATCACCTCATCGTCCTGCTCACCGAGAAAGGCCTGCGCATCGAGGACTTGGCACGCGAACTCATGGAACGCCATCAACCCGGCTGGAAAAAGCACTAAGACATGACGATTGACTATCAGAACATAGACATTTACCAAGGCGAGCACCGCGTTCTGGGAGACGTATGCTTCCAGGTTGAAGCCGGCGAGATGGTCTATCTCGTAGGCCCGGTAGGCAGCGGAAAGTCATCACTGCTGAAGACGCTCTACGGCGAGGTGAAGTGCCAGGGCGAACGGGCCCAGATACTGGGCTACGACCTGCTCCACCTCCGCACGAGCCAGCATCCTATGCTCCGCCGCGAATTGGGCATCGTCTTCCAGGACTTCCGACTGCTGCCCGACCGTACGGTGCGCCAGAACCTTGACTTCGTGCTGCGCGCAACCGACTGGAAGAAAAAGGCCCGGAGGCAAGAACGCATCGAGGAAGTGCTTGGCATCGTGAAGCTGCAGCCGCACATAGACAAGCACATCTGGGAGCTCTCGGGGGGCGAACAGCAGCGCGTAAGCATAGCACGCGCCCTGCTGAACAATCCCAAGGTCATCCTGGCCGATGAGCCGACGGGCAACCTGGACACCGAGAATGGCGAGCTTATCCTGGCTACCCTCGACGAGATACGGCGCCAGCAGAACACAAGCATCATCATCAGCACACACAACCTGCAGTGGCCCCAATACTTCCCGGGCATCGTCTATCAGTGCGGCAATGGCCTGTTGACCCGACAGGACCCCGCAGCCCAGCTGCCCGCCCCCGATGAAAGGCCCACAGAAAGTGGCATGCACACCTCCGACGCTTTATAAGTAAGAGAAAAGGCATCCGGCTTTCAGGCAGGTTCAGGAGATTAATACATACACAAGAAATAGCAACTATAGCAACTATATCAACTATAACAAGAAGATGAAAGTACTGAAATTCGGGGGCACGTCCGTAGGTTCCCCCCAGCGAATGAAAGAAGTGGCCAAGCTCATCACAACCGACGGCCAGCAGAAGATAGTCGTACTCTCTGCCATGTCGGGCACAACGAACACCCTGGTGGAGATAGCCAACTATCTCTACAAGAAGAACCCCGAGGGTGCCAACACCATCATCAACCGACTGGAGCAGACGTATATGCGCCACGTCCAGGCACTCTATTCCACCGAGACCTGGCGCAACAAGACAGCCCAGTTCCTGCGCGATGAATTCGACTACCTGCGCTCCTTCACCAAGGTACACTTCACCTCGTTCGAGGAGAAAGTCATCCTGGCCCAGGGCGAGATCATGAGCACAAACATGGTAACAAACTACCTACAGGAAGCCGGCGTCAGCGCCATCCTGCTCAATGCACTCGACATCATCCGCACAGACAAGAATGCCGAGCCCGACTTTAACTACATCCGCGAACGCTGCCTGGAGGCCCTGAAGGTCAACCCCGACCGCAAGATATACATCACCCAGGGCTTCATCTGCCGCAATGCCTACGGCGAGGTGGACAATCTGCTCCGAGGCGGTTCCGACTACACAGCCTGCCTCATCGGTGCTGCCATCCAGGCCGAGGAGATTCACATCTGGACCGACATTGACGGCATGCACAACAATGACCCGCGCGTAGTGGAGCACACCGAACCGGTGCGCCAGCTCCATTTTGAGGAGGCCGCCGAGTTGGCCTACTTCGGTGCCAAGATCCTGCATCCCACCTGCATACAGCCGGCCAAGTTCGCCGGTGTACCGGTGCGTCTGCTCAATACGCTCGATCCCACGGCCCCCGGCACCATCATCAACAATGACTTCCAGCCCGGCACCATCAAGGCTGTGGCAGCTAAGGACAAGATTATCTGCATACAGATCCAGAGCAGCCGTATGCTGCTGGCTCACGGCTTCCTGCGCAAGGTGTTCGAGATCTTCGAGACCTACAAGACCAGTATCGATATGGTATGCACCAGCGAGGTGGGCGTCTCCGTCACCATCGACAACCCCGACCACATGGCCGATATCGTTGATGAGCTGAAGAAGTACGGCACAGTTACCGTAGAACATGACATGGTCATCATCTGTGTCGTGGGCGACCTGAGCACCGATAACATCGGCTTTGAGACCCTGGCCTGCAGCGCCCTGCACGATGTGCCCGTACGAATGATCAGCTATGGCGGTTCCAACCACAACATCTCATTCCTCGTGCGGGCCGAAGACAAGCAGCATACCCTGCAAGCCCTCAGCAACACCCTCTTCCCTACTGAGAAATGACGGCAACAGTATTCCCCCTGGAGAAGTTTCAGAACCTGGCAACGCCTTTCTATTATTACGACACGGCGCTGCTCGACCAAACGCTTCGCACCATCAATGAGCAGACCGCTCCATACCCCACCTTCCAGGTTCACTATGCAGTGAAGGCATGCACGAATCCCAAAGTGCTTTCCCATATTGTCAGTGCCGGACTGGGAGCCGACTGCGTAAGTGGCGGCGAGATTCAGGCATGCCTGGAGGCCGGCTTCCCCGCCCGCAAGATTGTCTTTGCCGGCGTGGGCAAGGCCGACTGGGAAATCCGCTTGGCTCTGGAGGCCGGCATCGGGTGCTTCAATGTTGAGAGTGTGCCCGAGCTGGAGGTCATCAACGAACTGGCTGAGCGCCAGGACACAGAGGCCAGAGTATGCTTCCGTATCAATCCCGACGTCGGAGCACACACGCATTCCAACATAACCACGGGCCTTGCCGAAAACAAGTTCGGTATCGCCATGGAGGATATGGAGCGCGTTATCGCCTTAGCCCATTCCATGAGCCACATTCATTTCTCTGGCCTGCATTTCCATATCGGCAGCCAGATTCTGGAGATGGACGACTTCGCAGCCCTGTGCCTGCGCATCAACGAGCTGCAAGACAGGCTTGAGGCTCAGGGTATAGGCCCGGTTGAACACATTAACGTAGGTGGCGGATTGGGTATCGACTATGCCGACCCCGACGCACATCCCGTCCCGGATTTTAAGCCTTACTTCCAGACCTATGCACGCCATCTGAAACTGCGCCCCGGCCAGCAACTGCACTTCGAACTGGGACGCGCTATTGTCGGACAGTGTGGCTCACTCATTACGCGATGCCTCTACGTCAAGGAGGGAAGCCGGAAACGATTTGCCATTGTAGATGCTGGCATGACAGAGCTTATCCGCCCTGCCCTCTACCACGCCCTGCACCGCATCCAGAACCTCAGCAGCCAGGGGCATCACATGAATTATGATGTTGTCGGTCCCATCTGTGAGAGCAGCGATGTTTTTGCCACTGAATACGCCCTGCCTGAAACGCAGCGTGGCAACCTCCTGGCCATCCGTTCAGCTGGCGCTTATGGTGAGACGATGGCCAGCCAGTACAATAGTCGGCGCCTGCCCGACAGTTATACTACAGAAGACCTCAGTTGAACTCATGGAAATTGTACCCCTGATCCCCATCGTCCTGCTTTCATGGGCTGCCTGCCTTTGGCATGCATACTGCTACGGTTCGCTGGGACGCCTCGTCCGCCGGCAGACGGCCAGCCAGGGAAACACACAGTCCCGGCAGGCCGTATCCATCATCATTCCCGTCCACGACCACAGCGCCTACCTTCGCAACTGTTTGCCACTACTGCTTGGCCAAGACTACGAGGCACCTTTCGAGGTCATTGTGGTCGATCAGCAAAGCAGCGACGAGACGCTGTCTCTCCTCGAGGATTTAGAACAGGCCTACCCCCATCTTCTGCACACGCTTTGCCCGGCCTCGGCACGCGACATCAGCATGCAGCGCCTGGCACTTACCCTGGGTGTCCGTCTGGCACAATATGATTGGGTTGTATTCCTGCAAGCCGGATGCCAGCCGGCCGACGCACATTGGCTCAGTGCCTTCACTGCACCATTTGACGAGCAATCCGATGCCGTCTTAGGCATTTCAGTTCTCGAGCCTTCGGGCCGTTGGAGAGTCCGGTGCATGCAGTTCCATCGCCTCTGGCACCAAATGATGTGGCTACCCAGCCGCCAGCGTACAGCTCCATTCCACGGCGACCCTGCCTGCCTGGCCTACCGGCGTAGCCTCTTCTTCCAGCACCAAGGCTTTGCCTCCAGTGCCCTGCTCACCAGCGGTGCAGAGGCATTGCTTCTCAGCCACAACGTTCCAGCCGCCCGTTGTGCCGTCAGCATAGCTCGCGATGCTATACTCCGACAGAAAGCTCCTCATCCAAGGGTTTGGACCCGTGAACGTACATTCTTCGTCGAGACGCGTCACCACCAGCACCATCTGCTCGGTACACGCCTTCGCTATGCCGCGCGCCTCTTGGCTCCCCCCCTATTCCTGCTATCGGGCGTTCTGCTCTGCTGGCTCTCATGGCCTATGTGGCAGGTGACTGCAGCAGTCGTTGCCCTGTGGTTCATTCTGGCCCTTGCCCGCCAATACTCGTTCCACCTCACTACCCAAGCCCTCGGCCTGCCGGCTTATATATTCACCCTGCCCCTGCTGCGCCATCGCATCCCCCGCTGGGACATTGCTTCATGGCTCCGCTGGCGCAGTACCGACAAGCGTACTTTCCGCCGCAAATTCGTGTAAAACCGTCCCCCTGAGGAAAACAGATATTGAACCTTTTGAACCTTTTATGCAAAGCATTCCCTTCATAGCCTGGTGCCTCGAGCACCTCAACTACTGGGTCATCACCCTGCTGATGACCATCGAGAGCAGTTTTATCCCCTTCCCCAGCGAAGTGGTCGTACCGCCGGCCGCCTATATGGCTGCCACTACCGGCGAGCAGAACATCCTGCTCATCATCCTCTGTGCCACGCTGGGTGCCTGCCTGGGTGCACTCATCAACTACTGGCTGGCCCTCTACCTGGGCCGTCCACTCGTCTATCGGTTTGCCAACAGCCGCCTGGGGCACATCTGCCTTATCGACGAGCGGAAGGTGCAGCAGGCCGAGCAGTACTTTGCCTCACACGGAGCAGCAGGCACCTTCTTCGGCCGCCTGATGCCCGCTGTGCGCCAGCTCATCAGCATTCCCGCTGGCCTGTCGCGCATGCCCCTGGGCCGTTTCCTGCTCTACACAGCTCTTGGTGCCGGCCTTTGGAACACCATTCTGGCTGGCATGGGCTGGTACATAGGCCGCCACTTCAGCGGCCAGCTCGAGGAGAAGATGGCCGAGTACAGCGGCGAACTGAAGATTGCCATGCTCACGCTGGGCATAGCCGTTGTACTATACCTCATATACAAGGGACGGAAATAGGCAGGGTTCAAGAGTTATTATGGCAAAAGCTAATATTCTTCTCATTCAACTGCCCCCGGCCTCCGGTGTGGGGCTGAGGCTGAGGCTTTTCATAGCCCTTTGTCTTTTACCGTTCGCTCTTCATGCCCAGATGTGGAACCGCCTGGCCACCAGCGACTACCGCATAGACAGCAGCCAGGTACACACCCTGCGCATTGGGCTTGACAATATAAGCTTCTTTCGCGACAACGAATACAGCAGCCAGCTCACCAAGGGCTATTCCCTGCCCGGCCTGTGGGTGCGCCCCCATGTGGCCTATACCCCCCTGCGGCAGATCAACTTGGAGCTTGGCCTTCATGCCCTCGTCTATAATGGTGCCAACAAGTACCCCTGCTATGCCTACCACGACATTGCCCGCTGGAAGGGCCAGCAATATCAGCATGGTGCACACCTCTTGCCCTGGTTCCGTGCCCAGGCCGAGTTTCGCCATCTGACCCTTGTACTTGGCAATATATATGGCGCTCAGAATCACCGTCTTGCGCAACCGCTCTTCAACCAAGAGCTTAACCTCTCCGAGGATCCCGAGATGGGTTTCCAGCTCCTCTGGGACCGTCGTCGCCTGCATGCCGATACGTGGCTCAACTGGCAGAGCTATATCTTCGAGGAGGACAGCCATCAGGAAGCCTTCACCGTGGGTGCCAGCTGGCAGGTAATGCCCGGCCGGCTGAATGCTCCGGTGGAGTGGTATCTGCCCCTGAACCTCGTTATCCAGCACCGCGGTGGCGAACAGGACACGACAGCCCTGGGCGTGCAGACACTCTGCAATGCCTCGCTGGGAGCCGGCCTGCGCTGGCACGTCGGACGCCGCGTGCTTCGCCAGTTCCATGCCGAGGCCAACGTGCTGGGCACTTGGCAGCAGAGCGGACAGCTCTGGCCCTTCGATACGGGTGCGGCCTTCCATGCCCTGGCTGGCCTCTCCCTCTGGGACGGCCTCTGCCTGCAGGGCGGATTCTTCCGTGCCCCGCGCCACTTCGTCAGCCTCTACGGAAATCCCTTCTTCAGCACCTTGAGCATACGCGACGGAGAGAGCCACCTGGGGCTGAGCACAGCCTATGCGCGGGCCGACTATCACTATACCTTTGCCCGCCACTACGTGCTGGGTGCCGAGGTGGAGGCCTTCCAGTGCTGGACAGGCCGCAGTGCCACACAGCCGTCCCATCAGGAATTGAACTTCTCCTTTGGCCTCTATCTACGTGTCTGCCCCACCCTATGGAGCTGGCGCAGGCACTAACTAAAATCGGTCATCAGGCAGTTACGCGCCAATGACCGATTCATTTTCTTTTTGGGAGGTTATTTTGCAAACGTAGGCAATGGAGGAGCATCCAGCGACACTTCGTTCCTGAGCGGGGCATCCAGGTCGGCGCCGGTCAGTTTGTGATTCAGCGTCATCATTCCCAGTACAGGTCCGTTCCATATACTTACTATTGTTCCCAGGCATCCGCGGTCGGGCATCTGCTGAGCCATGATCCGCAGCATCCGCTCGTATCCGGCAATGCATTTCTCACATATATCCCTGGCCTGCTTCTGGTTGGCAGCCGGCACGGAGCCGTCTTCCTTGTGCGGCACATCGCGCAGGGCTATACCCTGCAGTATGCAATCCAGGTAGAGCTTGGAGCACAGTACGCGGTTGCCCAGGAGGGCCAGGTATTCCTTCGCCGCCTCGGTCTTTGCATTGTCGTAGAGTGCGGTCAGCATCTCGCCCACCTCCAGGAATTTCTCGGCCGACCACTTCACGTCTTCCGGGTTATAGCCGGTATGCTGGCTTTCGCGCTGCCAGAAGTCGATGGCCGCAAAGCCTATGTTGCCATGATGGTCCACGTCGAAGGCATGCAGTTCCTGCATGGCGTGCTGCATCTCCAGGAAGGCCTTCGTGTCCTCTATACCCAGGCGCCGTGCATATTCGCGGTAGAAGTCGTCCTGCCGGCGGTCGCGCATGATTGTAGCTTCCGCAGCATAGCGGAACGAGGTGCGGTTCTCTGCCGTGCGCCAGTGGTTGAACAGCAGGCTGCGATGCTGTACGCCGGGTGCTGTCTGGTCCATCTGTTTTATCAGGTCGTCAATGCCCTCCACGTGGTTCTGCTGTATATACATCTGTCCGTCGAACTCCACCCACGAGTACAGTTCCGTCCATTTCAGGTCCTCGGCATTGGTTATGAAGGCCGGATAGGCCGCAGCCACGCCCCGGCTGGCATACTGCGAGAGCACCGTGATGTAATGATTGGGCAGCACCTGCCTGGCATGCTGGAAGAGGTCGCCTATGCGGTGGTGCAGTACGCAGTATATGCCCAGCTTCAGTTCCTTCACGCGCCCCCGGAATGCGGGGTCGGCTTCCAGTGCCCTGATGGTAGCCGCGGCGGTATCTATCTGCTGTGTGGCATAGGGCATGTCGTCGTTCCATCCGCCCATTTCCTCTGTAATGAACTCCAGGTCGTCGATGGCATAGTTGTCGGTGAGCAGATAGGCCAGCTTCTTCGTCTGCTCCACGGTAAAGTGTCGGTTCTCGCAGCTGAACTGCACCCTCAGTCCCAGCTCCTTGGCCGTCTTTATCAGCTGGCGCATCCAGTTCATGGCTACCTCGCTCCGCTTTGCCTTGTCGCTGAAGACCTCTTCCGCTCCGGGGATGCAGAAGACCGAGTCGTTCCTTCCCAGGCACAGTTCGTGCAGGAGGTCCCACCTGTTGCACCAGTGCGTCTGGCCGTAGAAGAAGCTGCCGGCATAGTGCATCTCGCCCGTAACGTCCTCGGCATACCACTGGTAGGGGTAGCTGTGGATGGTGAGCTTATTGAAGCGCATGCGCACCAGGTTCTGCAGATACTCGCGCGCCTCGGGTATCGAATAGGAGGAGATGTCCATGCTGAAGTTCACGTGCTGCCGTATGCCCCGCCATCTGATGTGGGGCGTAACCAGGCTGTCAGTCTCCTCCACCTTGGCCCAGTCCACACTGGCGGGCATGATGGGGCCGGTGATGTCGAACGTGGTGCCCAGCACCTCGCAGAAGGTGTATAGGGCGTGCAGAGCGCCCACAGCATCCGACGCACGCAGCGTGAGCCGGTGATCTTTGTCGAACCGGTAGCCAAACTGGCCCAGGCTGTCCATGTCAGCCTCCTGCCGGAATCTTACCTTCAATGGCTTACCCTGCAGCGGGGTAATCTTTTGCAGCTCGGCCGTCCACAGGGCTGCTTCCTGTTCAGCATAGGCAAGAGCAGGGTCGCCGCGGAACGATGAATTAGTGGTGCAGGCACAGAGTAACAGTAGTGCCATACCCAGGAAAATGTGCTTCTTCATATCATATTTTTTTTAATTGGGAGTTTCAAAGGCAGATTTATTGGCTATTGATAAGTAAACGGGTGCAAATATACAAAAAAAAAATCGCTTTTCACAGGGTTGTTCCATAAAGAAATACCATTTTATAGAAAAAATAGGTGGTAATATAGAGAGTTTAATAGATGAAGACGATATGCATAGCATAGCAGAAGAATTATGGCTTGACTGCATAAGTGAACCTGGAAGGGTATTTTATGAAAAGTATATCGTAGTTGGCTTTGATGGACACATACCATCTTGTGCCTATGTTCAAGGTGTGATTGAATATTTGGGCGGTAATTTCTGCGTATTTCTGCGATTTCTGCGTGACAAAATAATAGGGTCGCTACGCTCAAAGACCTGGGCAAGCAGTAAGCGTAGAAAATAATTTTTTAGGTCACGCAGAAATCGCAGAACCGACGACAAACCGAGAACAATTCAAGCTCGCTTGAATTGTCAAGGCGCGAAGGAGGGAGACAATAGTCAAAATACGCAGAAAGCATTACAGGTTTGTCATCGGTTTTCTTGCGTCCCTTTGGTAGCAAGAACCTTAAACCTTGACCTTGAACCTTCAATATGCATACCCCAGTCCGTACTTCTCATGCAGGCGGCGCAGGGTGCCGTCCGCTTTCATCCTGCGAATGGTATTGTTCACCGCCTGCAGCAAGTCCTCCTGCCCCTTTTGCATCAGTACGCCAATCTCCCCGCGAGTGAAGGGCTTGTCCAGTAGCGGGGCCGCCAGCCTCTTGTCCGTTTGCACATAGTAGGGCGCCTCCGTTATCTCCGTAATCATCACATCGGCTTCCCCCTCGGCGATGAGCCTGGGAATCTCCTCGTTCTTCTGGTGCACAATAATCGTTGCATGAGTAAGGTTCTCGTTAGCGAACTTCTCGTTCAGTCCGCCGGGATTCACCATTACGCGCACCGTAGGCTTGTCGATGTCCGCCAGCCGCTTGTATCGTTCGCTCTCCGTGGCCCTGCACAGAATGGTCTTTCCGTTGGCCAGATAACCCTCGCTCATCAGCATGACCTGGCACCTGGCATCCGTAATGGTGATGCCCCCAATAGCCATGTCGAAGCTCTGTGGCACGGCCATGACGTCGGCCGTCAGCGTGGGCCACGACGTCCTTACGAACTCCGCCTCAACGCCCAGTCCCCCGGCAATCTCCCTGGCAACCTCTATGCCAAAGCCCCAATACTCGCCCGTCTCTGGTTCGCAGAAGGAGAGCGGGCGGTAGTCTCCGGTAGTGCCTACGAGCAATGTGCCCCGTTCTGCAATCTCTGCAACCCTGCCTTTCGTTTGCTGCTCCGTGTTATTATCACTGCTCCCGCATGCAACCGTAACCGCAGCACAGCACAGCGTCAGCACTGCGGCCAGCATGCAGACACCTCTTCTTGCCATGCCTGTCACCTTATCCTGTTTCAAAGGGGTTTTCAATAACATCTCTTGCCATTTTGCTTGCAAAGATAATGCTTTTGCCGCAATTATCAAAAAAAAATGATTATCAAAAAGGAATGATTTTAAGTTTCTGAACTTCATTCGCCTGATTAACTATTCCCTTCGGGCTGCCGAGCTAAACCTTGACAACTTCGTGGTCTTTATCAGTTTCCGAAATGTCAGTCGTTTATACTTCAATGATACTCCGTTTCTGCACATATTTCTGTCTACACTAGCTCCATATTAACTCCGCTCTACCTTCGTCTTTCTCCCCATAGTTGTCCGTTTGTTGTTCGATTGTTGTCCGTTTGTTGTTCGATTGTTGTCCGTTTGTTGTTCGATATAAGAACGAACAACAGACGTGCATCAAATGTAGTTCAATCGCACATGAATAGGGGCTAATACTTGGGTAAATCGAAGGTATATATAGAGTCTTGAAAGGTTCATCCTAAATACGGTCTCAAAGTAATATAAGTATAATTAGCATGCAAGATGCTTATGGGCGTGGCAGCATAATAGAGAATAAAAGTATTCTATTATTCTCTATTGGCCTTGCTTGTAAGTTTCCGAATTCTTGAATATATGGCACCCTCATTACGCTTAAATATGGTCATAAGTTCTTTTATGCTTTTGTTTTCATGATGTAGAGTGACAAGTAGTTTGTCGTCTTCTGTGCTCCATGCCTTATAGGCATTAGAAAATTGCTTGCGCTTCTCATTCATTATGTGTATAGGCTCTCTCCTTGTGCTTCTCACTTTGTTGTAAGAACGTAGAAATGTCGAACGACGATAAAGGGTATAGATAATCAACTATTGATTGATTTCCTAAGGTGATAGGAATGATTCCCTCTAAAGGAATTTTGTAAAGAAATTCCGGGTTGCATGGCTCTCCGCCTACGCCAAGGATGACGGTTACTGGCATATGCCGGATTTGGGAGAAATGCTTATAATTATCAATCCTTCTTGGCGGGAACAAGTCGTTAACCCAATCTTGACTTAGTTTCCCTCGCCACTTACATTCTACGGCAAATTCGTCTTGTCTGTATCGGAAGACGAAGTCGGGATTGCTATTGTTTTCTGGCTGAATCATTCCATACGATTTGTCGCCCTGCCATTCTTGCAGAATGAGTTCATCACTTTCCTGAAGGTTAAACAGGCTGAGCACGTAATCCTCAAACTCTCGTCCTTTCAATAACTCTTCTGGTTGCGTAATGGAATGGATGCGTGACTGCACAGCAGCGTATGTCCTTTGCAACCGCTTATGGATGGCATGGATTCCCATGTCATTATAAAACATCCGAAGCAGCATCTTGTCCTGTGTCACTGTCCATCGTTCATGACTTGGAAATGGTTCTGCTGCCACCAAATATGCGTTTTCGTCAATTAGATTTACAACGTTTCTTCGTCCTGCCAGCAGGGGGAACACGCTGCCATTCTTGTTGATATAACCACAAACGACATGCGGGCAAAGTGACAACACATATTCATTCCTCAGCCTGGGCGTAGCTCCTCTTCCTCTTGGCTCGTTGCGCCTCAAGATTACGATGAGCATTCTGTTTTCTTTTAGCGCCCGCTCTATCTGAATGTTATTTACGTCAGTGAAGCGGTTCATGACGAACAAGATGGTAGGAACTTTTGCAACGAGCAGAGCCTTCAATACCTCCGATTCCATTTCGGTAGAATTGAAGCAGGCAATACAATCCCTCTCCGTAAGGCTGTCTGTCCATTTGAACACATAGTCATATAACCCTATCGGAGTCATCTTGGAACAGAGAAATAGTGTTTTTTCTCTATTCATCAAATTTTGATTGCCTTTAGTCTCAATAATTTGCATGGCTTAATATTCCTGCTTGCTAGGTATCGCTCCGAGAACACAGCCCTTGGGGTTTGGCGCATTGCCCCTGTGGTGAGGAATCAAGTGCATGAGGCAGTGAAAGACCGACTAGCCTTTTTTCTCTTATAAAACTCATCGGCCACATAGAGATTCAGCCTGTCATTTATGATTACTTACCTCCTCTTGCCCCGGCCCCGGAGCTTGTCCCAGAGGCTGCGCTTCTGGGGTTCGCCGTAGCCATAGCCGTAGCCATAGCGTTTCTTCTCCATTGTGGCGTCGTTGATGACGATGCACAGGTTGTTGAACTTGCCTTCCTGGTGGAGCTGTTCCAGCTCGGGCAGGAAGCGGCGGTCTACCTTGCCCTCGCGAATGACGTAGATGGTAAGGTCGGCCACGCGGTTCACGATGCCGGCATCGGCCACAACCTGGGCCGGCACGTTGTCTATAATGATATAGTCGTAGCGTTTCTTCAGTTCGGTGAGGCAGCTCTCCAGGCGGTCGCTCATGAGCAGCTCGGCGGGGTTGGGCGGCGTGACGCCGGCTGGCATGAAGTCGAGGTTGCACTGGGCATTCTCGGTGACTACCAGCTGGCTTACGTCGTCGACGGCGCCGGAGAGGTAGGAGGTGAGTCCCTGGTGGCGGCTCATGGAGGACAGCTTGCTCTGTGTGCGCTTGCGTATGTCGGTGTCCATGAGCACTACCTTCTTGCCCGTCATGCCCAGGGTGGCGGCAAAGTTGCGGCTGATGAAGGTCTTGCCCTCGCCGGGCATGGTGCTGGTGAACATGATGACGCGGGCGTCGCGTCCCATGAAGTTCATGCTGAAGCGCAGCATGCGGAATGCCTCGCAGATGGGGTCGTCTGCCTGGTGGGCCACGATGATGTCGGCGTCGCCCAGCCCGTCCTTGCGGTGGGGCACCTCGCCAAGCACGGGTATGGTGGTGAGGGCCTCAATGTCCTTGCGCCCGCGTACGCCCATGTTGAGCAGCCCCTTGACGCGATAGTAGAAGTAGGGCAGCACGAGGCTCATGATGAGGGCGAAGAGGCTGATGACGGCGCGGCGCGGTGCCACGGGGAAGCGGTTGCCGAAGGGGCGCTCCACGACGCGTATGTTGGCCTCGGTGATGGCCAGCTGCAGGGCGGTTTCCTCGCGCTTGTTGAGCAGGTAGGTGTAGAGGGTGCTCTTGATGCCTTGCTGGCGGGCTATGTCGAGCACCTGGCGCTCCTTCTCGGGCACGGCGGTAAGGGTGGAGCGCAGTCCGCTCTCCTCGCGCTGTGCGCGCTGCAGCTGTACCTCCAGCGAGGAGAGGAAGCCCTGTATGGAGGCCAGTATGGCTGCCCTCATCTGCGAGAGTGTGCCGTCCAGCTCGGCCACGGCCGGACTCTGTTCGCTGGCGTTGCCGGCCAGTTTGTTGCGCTCGAGCATGAGTTGGTTGAACTGGCTTATCTGGGTCTGTATGCCGGGGTCGGACACGCCGCCAAGGGTGGGGATGAGGCTGTGTTCGCCGCTGTTCTGCCGGATGTAGTCGTGCAGGTAGCGTACGACCTCGCACTGGGTCTCCACCTGCACGGTGCGCTGACGGGCAGCGGAGCTCTGATTGAGCCAGGCATCGGCATTCGACTTGGGATCGACCAGCCCGGTCTGCTGCTTGAAGTGGGCCAGCTGGCCCTCTATCTGGCTCAGCTCCTGGCTGATGAGCTCTATGCGCTCGTCGATGAAGTCGGCCGTGCCCTGGGCCATCTGGTTCTTGTCCTCGATGATGCTGCGCTTGTATGCCTCCAGTATGCCGTTCAGTATGTCGTCGGCCCGCTGTATGTTGGAGTCGGTGCAGGTGAGGCGCACCAGGGTGCTCTCCTTGTCCATCTCGCTGCTGGTGATCTTGCTGCAGGCCACGATGGCAGCGTCCTCGATGCTCAGGCGGCGCACGGTGATGCTGTGCCCGATGAAGGGTTCCAGGCGTGCCTCGACGGGCAGGATGACGAACTGGCCGTAGGGGGTGTCGACCTGCTGTCCTATGCGCACGCGGCGGGTGAACTGCTGCTCCTGGAGCTTCTGGCCGTAGCGCACCTCGGAGATGGTACACTCCTGGGCGTTGTGGAACTCCAGCCGGAAGGCAAGGGGCTCGGCGTAGTCGCTGAGGAACTGCACGGTGACGGGGCGCTCGTTGTAGAGCGAGATGGGCTTCAGGCGGGTCTTGTAGGTGTAGGTGACGTCAAGGTGCAGGTTCTTGACGACCTCCTGCATCAGCTGGAAGGAGCGCAGGATGTAAACCTCGTTCTTGATGCTTGTTCCTCCGAGCACGCCATTGAGCTGCATGAGGGCATCCAGGCCGCCCGTTGCCCTGCGTCCGCCCACTCCGCTGTCGTCTTTTACGAGCATGACGGCCTGCCGACGGTATAGATTGGGGCGCGAGGCTATGTACAGACGGGCCAGGCCAAGGCACAGGATGACGGACAGAAGGAACCATTTCCAATGGTCCAGGAATATCTCTAGGGCATCACGCAGGGTGAAGGTCTCCTCAACGGTTTTATGTGCTTGTTTCATTAGTTCGGGGGTTTCAAGGGTTTAAAGGGGTTCAAAGGATTAGGGTTCTACCTCTTCAGGGCTACGATCAGTGAGACTACTGACACTACCATACCCACGAGGGTGCTGCCCACGGTGAGCCAGGTAAACCCGGTGCTGCCCTTTACGCGCTGGCTCTTGTTGGGCTGCACATAGATGACGTCGTTCTGCTGCAGGTAGTAGGCCGGCGACTGGAAGACGGATTCGTAGTCGCGCAGGTCGAGCTCATAGGCCGTGCGCCGTCCGTCCTCCTCGCGCACCACAAGCACGTGGTCACGATGTGCGCTGTTGTTCAGGTCGCCCGCCCTGCCCAGTGCCTCGAGCACGGTGAGGCGTTCGCCCTGATAGGTCTGCGTGCCGGGAGTCTGCACATCGCCCATTACGGTGACCTTGAAGCTCATTACCTTGGTGTTCACCACGGCATCCAGTATGTCCTGCGAGCGGAAGCGCTCCTGCAGCATATCGGAGATCTGGCGCGTGGTCAGGCCGCCTACATGCAGAGTGCCATAGAGCGGGAAGGCGATATTGCCGGCCTTGTCAACCTGGAAATAGGCCACTCCGGAGGATACGTTGATGTTGTTGGTGCCTGTGGTGGAGTTGTTGGCTCCGCCAATGAGCGTGGTGTTGTTGAACTTCTGCACCAGCTGGGCATCCTTGCTGCTCACCGATATGGCCAGCTGGTCGTCGGGCTGCACCTTCAGCTCGAAGGCCTGCAGGATTTCGCGGGGAACGGCGTAGGCATCCTTGGCACCCTGCAGATAAATCATCTTCTTGTTTGATACGCAAGACGTGAAAAACATAGTCCAGCAGACCATGCATATTCCGAGAAACAATACTTTTCTATTCATGAATGGATACGAAATTGCCGACAAATTTACGAAAAACTGTGATAAACACAAAATAAAAGTACAATTTACTTGCCCAACTGGAGAAAAAGGGCTACCTTGCACCCCGAAATCAATCGTAATGCACCAAACGAGCATGATAAATAGACTCGCAGTATGCCTTATCGTTGTATTGCTGGCCGGCATCATTCGTGGTCAGGAGACATTCAAGGGGAATGCCTCTTACTACTCGGATAAACTACATGGCCGGAAGATGAGCAACGGGCAGCCCTATAATCGCGACAGCATGACCTGTGCACACCGCAAGCTGCCCTTCGGCACAATGCTGAAGGTGAAGAACCTGAAGAATGGAAAGGAAGTGGTGGTGGAGGTGACTGACCGGGGACCTTTCTCGAGGAAGTTCATTGTTGACCTGAGCCGTGCAGCCGCCCGCCAGCTGGGCATCATAGCCGCGGGCTTCGGCATGATGGAGTTTACCATATTGCCCAAAACGGGCATCCCCTACAAGATTCTTGCCGAGGACAAGCCCGTGCCGCCATTGCTCGACCTGGACGAGCCGCCCGCCTACTTCTTTGAGAATAATGACAAGGAAGAAGGGAAGAAGGAGAAATAGAGAGGAAGGATGGAGGAATTACATCCTGCCAAGGGAAGGAGAGAAGGGGGGCAAGAAGGCCCCCCTTGCCCACACGTTTCACTGAACCAGCATGCCGGCAGACCTGAGGTAGGCCACCGAAGAGAGATAGCGCTGGAAATGCGCATTCACCAGCGACTCGTATGCCTGCTGCCAGGTAGCCTGCGACTCGAGGTAGTCGCTCAGGGGTTCCAGCCCGGCATCGTATTGCTGACGGCTCAGTTTCATGCTGTTCTCGGCCTGAGCAAGTGTTTTCTCGGCCAGAGACACCTCCAGGCGGGCCTCGTCCAGGTTATTAGCCGCACGGTTCAGTTCCAGCAGCATCAGTTCCCGCTTATTCTCGAGTTCTACCTCGGACTGTTGCAGCCTGGTCTTGGCGGCCTTAACCTTGTTCGAATGCTCGCCGAAGTGGTAGAGGGGGATACTAAGGGTTACCCCGCCGGCAAAGTTCCATCCGTCGAGGAGGCTACGGCCGTTGAACTCCACTCCATGCGTATATCCGTACTTGGCCAACAGGGCCAGCTGGGGCAACATCTCGCTGCGTGCCAGTCGCACTTGCTGACCGGCTATCTGCCGCTGATAGTCCAGCATGGCTATCTCCGGCCGGGCGCTCACATCATCGGTCTGAATGGCCTGGGCATCATCCACAGCCGGGTACTGGGAGCTTACCTCCAGGGGGGTGCCGAGGGGCTGGCCCGTAGCGTGGCAGAGGTTCATTGTAGCCAGCCGCACACCATTCTGGGCACGGCGTAGCTGCAGCTCTACCTCGTTCAGCTTTACCTGCACCTTCATGCGGTCGTTCTCCATCTTAAGCCCGTGGCGGACGGCACTCTCCACGTTCTTGTCCAGCTCAAGCAACAGGGCCTGGTACTTCTCGGCCACCTGCTGTAGCTCGCGTGCATTCACGACTCGTGCGTATGCCTCATCGGCCCGCTGTATGACCTCGGCTTCGGTCATCCGCTCACCCTGACGGTATAGATCGACGGCCATACGCGACATCCTATAGGCAGCCTGGATACGGCCTCCCATATAGAGCGGTTGCTTCAGGACCACGCTGCCCGAGTAGATGAAGCCCAGCTTGTAGTCCAGATTGAGCCCAGGGAAATAGGCAAAACTGCCGGAAGGCACAAAACTGCCCGTAGCCATAGAGCCCACGGGAAGCATGCCCCCCTCCACATTCAGCCCGCCGTCGCCCGTATCGTAAATACCAAAGCCGGCCAGCGAGAGATTGGGGAAGAACTGGGCATAATAGCTCTTCATGGTGAAGCGGGCAGCCTCGGTGCTCAGAGTGGCCGACTGGCGCTCCTTGTTGAACTTCAGTGCCATCTGGCGGCACTGTTCTATGCTAAGCGGCTGTGCCTGGGCCTGGCAAAGGGGCAGGGCGAGACACATTATTATAATATATATATATCGTTTCATCTTTCTTCAGTTCTTTACTTTTCATCTGCAGACTTCTGGTTCTTAATTCCGAAGAACATAGCGTAGAGCACAGGAATGAACAGCAGGGTAATGAGCGTTCCGAACAGGAGGCCGCCCATAATGGTTACGGCCATACTGCCAAACATGGCATCGCCCAGGAGGGGTATCATGCCCAGTACGGTAGTGAGCGAAGCCATCATGACCGGGCGGAGGCGACTCTGGCTGCTCTGTACGAGGGCCGTTATCGGCTCCACGCCGCTCTCCAGTTGCAGGGTAATCTCGTCCATGAGCACGATGCCGTTCTTGACGATCATACCTATCAGGCCCAGGGCACCCACAATAGCTACGAAGGTGAAGGTCTTGCCCGTGAGCAGTACCGTGGAGACGACACCCACGAAAAGCATGGGTATGCAGCAGAAAATGATGAGCGGCTTGCGGTAGTCGCGGAAGAGCATGATGAGGATGGCTATGATGAGGATGATAGCCATCGGGAAGTTGGCAAAGAGGTACTTCATGCTGCGGTCGCTGGCTGCCTTCTCGCCCTGCCACTTCATGGTGTATCCGGCGGGCAGCTTAATCTTCTGCTCTATCTGGCGGGCCAGGGCTGCACGCGTCTTCTCTGTCTCGTAGCCGTCGCGGGGCGAGCACTGTGCCCGCTGCATGCGCTGACCGTTATAGCGTGGAACTACAGGATCCTCCCACTCCACGGAGATATTGCGGCTCACCTGGCGCAAGGGGGTGGTCCCCAGCAGGTCGGCCATCAGCTGCTCCCGGGTGAGGGTGCCCGTCTTCAGACGGACAAGGTTATCCTTGTTGGCCAGGCCCATCAGCGAGGGCATCATGGAGAAGACCTGCATGTCCTGGAGGTTTTCGATGGGCTGTCCCTTCTCGTTCACGCACTTCACATAGATATTATTTGGATAGATACCCTCGTAGAAGTTACCCACGGGAATACCGCCCCCGGCCGTCATGAGGGAGAGGCTCAGGTCGTGGCGGCTCAGCCCGATGGTACGGGCCGAGGCCTGGTCGTAATCGACGGTGAGCACAGGCACCCGAGGTTCCCAGTCGGTAGTGACGAGATGTACCAGACCGCTCTGCTTCATAATCTGCATGGCGCTGTCCGTCAGGGCATGCAGGACGGCAGGATCGGGCCCCTGGAACTGCAGTTCGATGGGGTACTTCTTGAACATCAGGTTATACTTCTTCACCTTCACATAGGCATCGGGATAATGACGCGTCAGGTAGGACTGAATCTCCGAGATATTCTCCTCGAGTGCCTTGGGAGACTTGAAGTCGATGATGAGTTCGCCGTAGGAAAGGGAGGGCAGGGGCACGGTGCGCACCAGGTTGTAGCGGCCTGGCGTACCGCCTATGGAGGCTGTGATGTGTGTCACCTCGGGACGTGTAAGCAGGTAGGCCTGGATACTGTCCAGGTCTTTCTGTACGCGAGTGCTATTGGTTCCCTCGGGCAACTTGTACTCCATATAGCACTGGTCATAGACCATATCGGGGAAGAAGCCCTGGCGCATATAGGGATAGCCCAAGAGCGAGAGTGCCAGCAGACCCAGCATGACTGCCGTGACGGTGAGCCGATGCCCAAGGCATAAACGCAGCAGACGGCCCAGAAGTTCGTAGGTGCGGCCCTGATAGAGATTCTCTGCGCCCTGCTGTCTGCTGTCTTCCGATGTCTTCTTCTCGCCCTTCAGCAGACGGTCGGCCATCAGGGGGACATGCGTAAGCGCCAGCACCCAGCTCAGCAGCAGGCTGACAGCCAGTACGATGAAGAGGTCGCGCACATAGATGCCTGCCGTATCGGGCGACATGAAGATGGGCAGGAAGGAGAGAATGGCGATGACCGTAGCTCCCAGAAGGGGCATGGCCGTGCGGCGTCCAATGGAGGTCATGGCTTCCATGCGCGACTTGCCGCTCTTCAGGTCCACCAGTATGCCGTCTATTATTACGATTGCATTATCGACCAGCATGCCCATTGCCAGGATGAAGGAGCCCAGCGAGACGCGCTGCAGGGTTCCGTCGGCACTGCCCAGCACCAGGAAGGAACCGAAGACGATGACCACCAGACTGGCTCCGATGATGAGCCCGCTCTTGAACCCCATAGTGAACATCAGTACGATAACCACGATAAGGACGGACTCAATGAGATTTATGACGAAGGTGCCCAGTGAGGAGGTGACGCGGTCGGGCTGATAGAAGACCTTGTGGCACTCCACCCCGGTGGGGAAACGTGTCTGTCGCAGGTCATCGATGCGACGGTTCACGGCCTTGCCCACCTTTACGATATCGGCACTCGAAGAGGCTGCCACCAGGAGGCCAAGAGCGCGCTGGCCATCGTAGGTAAGGGCATTGCGGACGGGCGTCTCGGTGCTCTTTTCCACATCGGCAATGTCGCTGATGCGTAGCTGGTCGTCCTCGTGTCCCTGAACGAGCATGCGCCGGATATCGGCCACAGTCTGGAAACGGTCGGCCACAGTAACGCGGATTCGCTGGTCGCCATTATCGTAATAGCCGGCATAGGAGGTACGGTTCTGCCCCCGCAGGGTAGCCAGCACCTCGGCCGGCAGGACGCCCAGGCTGGACATCTTGTCCTGCAGCAGGCGGATATGGATGCAGTCTTTCTGCTCGCCATATATTTCTACGCGGTCCACGCCGTCCAGGGAAGCCACCTCGCGCTTCACCAGCTCGGCGTATCGGCTGAGGTCGCGCTCGGACAGGCCGTCCGAGGTGAGGGCATAGAACATGCCATAGACGGCGCTGAAGTCCTCCTTCGTTACGGGTATGCTGGCCCCCTCGGGCAAATGAGACTCGGCATCGTGCACCTTGCGTCGCAGACGGTCCCAGCACTGTTCCACCTGGTCGTTGCTGATAGTGCTGCGCAGCTCTACCTGGATGATGGAGAGGTCGTTATAGGAATAGCTCTCTACATTATCTATATCGCCCATCGTGCGTATCTGCTTCTCCAGGACGTCGGTCACCTCCATCTCTACCTGATGGGCCGAGGCACCCGGATAGGTCGTGACAACCATAGCCAGCTTCACCTTAACCTCGGGGTCCTCCAGCTTGCTCATCTCGTAGCAGGACCACGCACCGCCCAGGAGCAGGACAGCCACCAGGAAATAAACCAGCTTGCGGTTAATGAAAGCCCATTTCCCGAAATCCATCATAGCAAGCCTCCCACGTTAGTTTTCGATATGGGTGCCAGAAGATCGACCTTCAGGCCGTCCTTCAGGTGGTGAGCACCCGAGGATACCACCAGTTCGCCTGGATGCAAGGCACCAGACACGACAGCCGTGCCATCCGTATGGAGCCGCTCTACGCTGACCGACACGCGGCGTACCATGCCCGACTCGGGGGTATAGCGATAGAGATAGGAGTGGCCGCCCTCCTCAACCAGTGCGGTAGAGGGTACGCTCATCTGGCCCGACAGGGAGTCGGTGGTATGTATGGTAACCCAGGCCGACATGCCTGGTGCCACACGCTCCAGGCCCTCGCCCAGGCGAAGGCGCATAGTATAGAGCTGATTGGCATTGGCCCTGGGCAGGATGCTGATGGGCTGCAGGGCCAGCGGGGTATCGGGCATCACATCGAGCATACAGCTATAGCTGCTGAACTCCTGCCGGTGCATATAGGACGTGGCGGGCAGGTTCACTTCCACCTCCAGGTGGCCGTCGGAAAGTACAGATACGATGGGCATACCGGCCGAGACGGTCTCGCCGCCCTCGAACCACTTTGTCTGGATGCGACCCGAGAAGGGGGCGTAGATACGGGTATAGGCCAACTGATTGCGGTGATTCTGCAGCTTAGCCTCTATCTGTTGCAGGCCGTAGCGGGCCTTGTCGTAATTGCTGGCCGTAGTGCCGCCCTCTTCATAAAGGCCTATCACACGCTCAGCATCGGCTTTTATCTGGGCATATTCAGCCTCGGTGGCACTGAGCTGTACCTGGTAATCCACGGGGTCTATCTCGGCCAGCACCTGACCGGCGCGTACCTGCTGACCCTCTTCGACAAATACTTTCCTGAGCGTTCCGGCCACCTTGAAGGAGGCATTCACCTCGCGGGCCGGAACTACACGCCCCGGATACTGCAGGGCGGCATACTGCCCCATGGCAGCTACGGTATCTATGCGGACTACCGGAGTCTGCGTCTCTGCATCTTTCTTTTCTTGGCTGCACGACAGCAGGAAGAACCCTGTCAGTGCCAAACCGATAAAAAATGTGTGTTTCATCTTTTCTTTATTTTCTAAATCTTGGACATGTTCTTGTTTTGCGAGTGCAAAGGTTGAATTATTTCTTAACACAGAAAATGCAAAAGAGTGTGCCAATGTTGTTCGATATTTACATTTCCGGGCTGCGACAGCTCATTATTATGATGCTTTTATCTAACTGGAAATTCGGTGATGCGAAGGGCCGTACAGCCGTAGGGTATCAACTCTATTTCTGCCTCGTCTTCCTCATAGTCGCGTCCCTGCTGTACATAATAGTTCATGATGCCACAGGAGCCTCGCGATATATTCCAGTCTTTCATTCGGATGGCCTTCGTGCGCAAGGTGACTGGTGCGGCCTCTGCATTCCATGGATATACAGCAGGGCTGTCGTTCCTCGACACCTCAAAATACTGATCGGGTTTCTCAATCTGCTGAAGACGCAGGCCATAGTTCCAGGCTGAGGGACTCGTAACCTCGTAGTACCAACTGCCATAGGCAGATTGCGAGGGCTCGAAGGTCTTCTTCGTCCAGTTCTCCTGCATCTTCAATGCATATATCAGGGGACCGCGCTCTATGACTGCGCTGCCGCCATACCACCTGCTGGATGTAATGTGCATGGGCAGTTTTAAGGTCAGTACATCGCCCTGCCTCCATTCGCGGTTGACAACAATAATTTGCCCGGCCGGTGTTTGCATATCCATAGGATTGCCATTTATCCTCAGTTCTGCGTTTTTGCACCATGAGGGGATACGCAGGTGTAGGGGGAAGCGGGTCTCCTTTTGCTTCTTCTTGGCATATTCTATGGTGAAACGTATCTCCTCGTCGAATGGATAGGCCGTTTCTTCCCGAATTATGACGGGGATGCCGTCGGCCACGCTACCTTTTACTTTCGAGGGGCCATACACCAGTGCGGCCAGTCCCCGGTCGGTTGTACCATACCATAGGTTCAGTGTCAGCTTGGGCCACCCCTGATGCATGTTGCATGTGCAGCAAGGATACCCGTTCAGTACGCCGAAGAGTGCATCGGTATCTGCATGTGGAGTTGAGTATTGTCGCCAGGTCTTGGTCACACACACCTGGTTGGTCTGCTGGAAATACTGGCGGCTCATAAAGTCATCGTCATGCTGAGTGGGCAGGGCATTATAGGCTATACGCTCCAGGTGGTCGGCCCATTGCACATCACCCGTTATCTCCAGCATGCTCTCCAGGGAGAACATCATTTCTGTTGCCGTACATAGTTCGGAACCTACAGTCGGTTCGCCGAAGCGCAACAGTTCATCACCGCCCCACAATCCGGTGGGCAAGGCCATTGTGTTCCTCATCTTTTGCAAGCCTGTTTTCGGAGCCTCCAGGAATTTCTTCTCTCCTGACTGCTGATAATATACCACAGGTTCTTTGAAACCCTGGCCAACATTCACACAGTGCATACTCAATTGCCGTGTGAAGATCTCACCTTCCTGGAACAGTTCAGTCCATCGTTCTGTCTGGCTGTGAATGAGCTTGCCCAATTCCAGGAGGAACGGTTCGCCCGTGAGGTTATAGAGCCAATAAACTACTTGCAGATTGTCGCCTCCGCGCTGTTGCCCCCAGAATGTCCAGTGTCCGAGGGGCTTATTGGGCAGTTCCTTTAACTGATAGCGGAAATATTTGGTCAGAAAGGGTATCACACGCTCGTCGCCGGTAGCCATGTAGTGTTGCTGCATAATCTTGAGCATAACCATACGCGGCCACCAATCCTGAGCATTACTGCGCTGTAATCCGGCTTCGGGACTGCGGTCAGTGACAGGCCCGAACTGTCCGTTTTCCTGCTGCGAGGCTAATGTCCATTCTATCCAGGGCTTAACTTTCTGCTTCAGTGCCTCGTCATCTAGGATGTATGCCAGGGGGAGCAGGCCGTCAATCCAGTATGGGCCCCGCTCCCAGGCGTCTCCATCCCCTCCGAGCCAGCAATTGCGTGGGCCGCATACAGGGGCGTAGATCTCATCCAGATGCCCTGTCAGCCCTGTGCGCATGCGGTTCAATTGCTCTGCAAGCCATCCGTCGGCTTGTATGTCGCCCAATGGCAGGGCCATGTACGTCTTTTCTGCTAATGGTGCTCTGTTTGCTACACAGGAAACATCCTTTTCTACTGGCTTCTTTGCACCGTAGGTCGATGTGGAAAACAAAGCAATCAGCAATAGGTTCAAGAAACGACTTTTTTTCATATCGTTACTTTTAATTAGGATTTAAAGGTTATTATCAATTGATGCGGAATGCCAGTACCGATTCGAAGGGCAGTTGCTCTGGGCAGGTTATCTCCAGTGCATCGGCTGTGCGGTGCCACTGCAGCTTGCCTTTATGGCCCAGCAGCTTCACGTGGTGAATCTCCTGTATTCGTCCGGCATTCGTGCCCAGGTTCTTAATGCGAATGACATCTCCGCCATGGGGTGCCTTCATGCAGAAAGCATATACGGCTCCGTTCTTCCCTTCGGTGAAACGGATGTCCTGGGATGTAAAGGGGAAGTCGGCAATACTCTTGTCCAATCCTCCGCCTGGCAACTTCATCAGGTGGCCGTTCTGGTCCGTCTGGCCTTCGCCCAGCACTTGCCATGCCTTGCTGCCATAGATGCCCTCGCCGCATGCTTTCATCCAACGGCCGACCTTGAGGAGCATTTCCTCGCAGGTGTCATCAAGCGAGCCGTCAGGACGCATGGGTATGTTCAGTGCCGCATTGCCGTCGCGGCAGACAGCCTCCACCACGAAGCGCACCACCGACGGTGCATCATAGTAGAAGCCAGGCCGGTAGAACCAGTCGCCAACGGGACACTCACGTATCCAGGGCTGCGAGGTGTTGATGTCATCGGGGAAACCGAACTCTGCCGTGGTGACCGTGCCGTTGGTGGGGCGGCGGAATTTGACTACACTAAAGCCTTCTACGCTCCCACGATCCCGGAGTTGGCGGTTGTAGAAATCTGCCATCACCAATGGCATGGCATTGCATTTATAGCCCGCTCCGGTCTGGTCACCGCTGAAGGGGCCCTGTGTCGTGCCGTCTGTGTAGATGAAGTCGGGTGAATAATTGGCCGTAACGTCCATCATGCGCAGCGCCCACTGTGTGGCATACCATCGGCAATAGTCAAGATGGCGGGTGAAGATGCCTGCGTCCGGCAGGAAACTGGTGAATACCGACTTGTATTCTTGCAGGTTTATGCCATACAGGCGTCGAGGGTCAAGGCCTTCCCACCACTTGCCCTTGCCGTCGGCCAGTGTCAGGTTGCCGTCGTAGGGTACTCCGGCCTTATCTCCCTGTGAGTCGCTGTTGAAAGCAGACTGCCACCACCACCATGTATATTCGTGGTGGAATGTAACGCCGTAGCGCATGCCTTCCTTGTGGCATACATCGGCCCACTCGCGCAGCAAATCCCGGTGGGGGCCTACGTTGACCGAGTTCCAGGGCTGGTACTGCGAGTTCCACAGATCGAAGTTATCGTGGTGTACGCCCTGTATCATCAGAAAGCGGGCACCTGCCTTCTTATAGAGCTTGGTCAGATACTTCGGATCAAGTTTCGAGGGGTTCCATGTATGCAGCACGTCCTTGTAACCTACTTCAGAGGGGTGTCCGAATCGCTTCAGGTGATTCTGGTAGGCTGGATCCTGCTCGTAGTATAGGCGCCGGGCATACCAGTCGCCGCTCTCGCCGGCAGCCTGGGGACCAAAATGTACCCAAATGCCGAACTTGGCATCGCGCAGCCACTGCGGTGTGCCGGGATAGTTCTTCTCAATACTCTCCCACGATGGCTTGAATGGTCCGTCGGTAATGGGTATGTCCAGCTGAACCTCCGGAAATTCATTTACAGGCCCCATTGTCACGCTGCCTTTGGGCAGTGGGGCGGGAATCTCGGGCATTGGGGGAAGCGCTGGGAGTTTTGCTTCCCTCTTTTTCTGAGGCATAGCTTGAACCGACCAGGCCAAAGCCACCATAAGCAATACAGTCTTTTTCATATATATATATTAAACTTTTAAGCTACTGGGGAATGCTCAACGCACTTCCCAGATATCGTTGGTCTCCAATAGTTCGGCAAAGGTGTGGTAGGGCTTCTTCGCCTTTACCTCCTCAATCTGTGCTTCCACTGCATCATTATATGTGGGAGCTTCCACGTCTCTGATAACGCCCAGGGCAATAGGGAAGCCGTCGCCATCGCCCATCAGGGCCAGTTTCAGCTGCAGGGTGTTGTCCTCGGCATGAGCATCGTGTACCAGAATGTCATCCATCGTCACCCCAGCCTTGCCAATCTCTACTATCTTCAGCCCGAACCCTTCTTGCATCAGTCCGTATTCATTGTGCTCGCCGAAGACGAGTGGCTCTCCATGACGTACATAAATAGCATTGCGGGCACGCCCTTCTTTTGTATAAACACTATCATGAGTGCCATTGTTGAAGATGACGCAGTTCTGCAATATCTCGCATACGCTGGCTCCTTTGTGCTGCTGTGCAGCCTTCAGGATCTCTATGGTTCCCGGAGCATCCGTTGCTACGGCACGTGCAAAGAAGTGGCCGCGGGCACCGAAGCACAATTCAGCCGGGCGGAAGGGATCCTCCACCGTGCCGTATGGACTGCTCTTGCTAACAAATCCGCGGGGGCTGGTGGGGCTGTACTGTCCCTTTGTAAGTCCATATATGCGGTTGTTCAGCAGAATCATGTTCAAGTCTATGTTGCGCCGGTTGGCATGAATGAAGTGGTTGCCGCCAATGGCCAGTCCGTCGCCGTCGCCACTAACCTGCCATACCGTGAGGCGCGGGTTGGCAACCTTGCATCCGGTGGCTATTGCTGCTGCGCGTCCGTGGATGGTGTTCATGCCGTAAGTGGCCATATAGTGAGGCAGGCGGCTACTGCAGCCTATACCGGAGATTACTGCGGTCTGACTGGGTGCTATGCCTATTTCGGCCATTGCCTTGTGCAGGCTGTTCAGGAAGAAATGGTCTCCGCAGCCGGGACACCATCTGGGCTGCCCTTTCTTGAAGTCTTGGAATGTATATTCAGACATGATATTTCTCTTTTTTCAAATTATACCTTATTATATATATATGTGTTACATCAGGGCCTCGAATGCCTTTATCAGTTCTCCGGTCACGAAGGGTTGTCCCTTCACTTCATTATACTGAGCGGGAACGAAGCCGTCCACCTTCATGCGCAGCCAGGCAGCCAGCTGGCCCATATTCTGTTCGGCCACCACTACCTTCGGATATCGGCTGAGCACCTCGGCCGTGTTTGCAGGCAGGGGATTGATGTAGCGGAAGTGTGCCATGGCTACCTTCCTCCCCTTGGCTCTCAGCTCATCCATTGCTGCGTGCAGGTGTCCGTATGTGCCGCCAAAGCCCACAATGAGCAGTTCGGCATCCTCGCTGTCGCCCAGTACTTCCAGGTCGGGCACGGGTATGTTAGCAATCTTCTGCGCACGTTTCTGCGTCATCAGGTTATGGTTCTCGGGATTCGTGCTGATGGCTCCCGTCTTGTCATCCTTTTCCAGTCCGCCCAGTATGTGCTCAAAGCCTTCTCGTCCTGGCACGGCCCAGTATCGGGTGCCGTTTTCGGCTCTCATGTATGGCGTCCATTTTCCACGCAGTTCCTCGGGCACGTATGGTGGTTCTATTGCGGGGTAGTCGTTGAGGTCGGGCAACCTGAATGCACCGGAGCCATTGGCCACGAAGGCGTCGGTCAGCAGCACTACGGGGGTCATGTGTTCCAGGGCTATCTTGCAGGCATGGTAGGCTGCATCGAAGCAGTCGGTCGGACTGGCAGCAGCCATTACGGGCATGGGGCTTTCGCCGTTGCGTCCGAAGAGCACCTGCAGCAGGTCGGTCTGCTCGCTCTTGGTGGGCAGTCCTGTGGCCGGACCGCCGCGCTGTACATCAAGCACCACCAGCGGCAGCTCCATGATGACGGCCAGGTTCATAGCCTCGCTCTTCAGGCAGATGCCGGGTCCGCTGGTACTCGTGACGCCCAGTGCTCCGGCAAACGAAGCGCCTACGGCACTGGCACAGCCAGCTATCTCGTCCTCGCACTGCACGGTGGTTACGCCCAGGCTCTTGTGCTTTGACAATTCATGCAGCACGTCTGTGGCCGGGGTAATGGGGTAAGAGCCCAGGTATAGTTTCAGCCCGGCCTTTTCGGCAGCGGCGATGAAGCCGTAGGCCGTGGCCTTGTTTCCTGTGATGTCCATATATCTTCCGGGCACCTTGTGGCGCGTCTCAATGCGGTAAACGTTGGCGGCCGAGCTATGCGTGTTGTGTCCGTAGTCGTAGCCGGCCTGTATGACGCGTATGTTAGCCTCGGCTATGGCAGGTTTCTTGGCAAATTTCTCGCGCAGGAAATTGAAGGCTATGTCCAGGTCGCGACTGAAGAGCCAGCATACAAGACCCAGTGCAAACATATTGCGGCACTTCATGATGCTCTTCACGTCCATGCCGCTGTCGGCCAGGCAGTCCTTCACCATCTGTGTCAGCGGGCAGGCGATGACGCGGTCTGGGTCGATGCCCATTTCCTTTAGCGGGTCATCCGTCTGGAAGGCTGCCTTCTCCAGATCCTTCGGTCCGAAGGAGTCTGTGTCTATGATAATCGTGGCGTTGGGCTTGGCATAGCGGTATTGTGTCTTCAGGGCGGCGGCGTTCATGGCTACAAGCACGTCGCACTGGTCTCCTGGTGTGAAGACCTGGTTTGCACCGATGTGCACCTGGAATCCGCTGACGCCCGTAAGTGAGCCTTGCGGGGCGCGAATGTCAGCAGGATAGTCGGGGAAGGTGCTTATGCTGTTTCCGACCGTAGCCGATACCGTAGAAAAAATATTTCCGGCCAACTGCATACCGTCGCCGGAATCACCCGAGAAGCGGACCACCACCTGGTCCAGTTCCTTAATCTCAATTGAATCTGCCATATCCTGTTTATATTTAAATATATATAAGGGTCAATAATTATTATATAGGTCCGAAGTGTCCGTCACGTCTCTGGGTGGGGGGGAGGCTATATCCCGCCTGCAGCTCGTCGAGAGGCGTATGGGCTATAGGCTAAGGACGGTGAACTCTCAATATGTACCCCCGCCGGGAATCGAACCCGGATTGACGGTTTAGGAAACCGTAGTTCTATCCATTGAACTACAGGGGCAGATGCCGTACATCTGTTTTTGAGCTGCGCTCTAAAGTCTTGAACGAACCAAGCGAACATGGCTCGAAAGTCCTTTCGCTCGCTTATTCGTTCTTTTCAGGGTGCAAAATTACACAGAAAATCCCGACTGGCAAAATATCCGGCTCTTTTTTTCTTCTGAAAGCAAGAAAAAACCGTGAATTACCCTTATGGATGATCGGGCGACAGGCTTGCCGGTTTCAGGCGGTGAATGATGTAGGTTCGCATAATCTCTATGGCCCTCAGGTTGTTTCCGCCCTGGGGGATGATGAGGTCGGCATATCGCTTTGTGGGTTCTATGAATTCCTCGTGCATGGGCTTCAGCACGTCCAGGTAGCGGTCTATAACCATCTGTGTGGTGCGTCCGCGCTCCACGGTATCGCGCTGTATTACGCGAATCAGGCGTTCGTCGGGGTCGGCATCCACGAAGATCTTCAGGTCCATCAGGTCGCGCAGCTCCTTGCGCCATAGGGCCATGATGCCTTCGATGATGATTACCTCGCAGGGCTCCACGTGTACAGTCTCCTCCAGGCGGTTGCTGATGATGTAGCTGTATGTGGGTTGCTCAATGCTCTGTCCCTGTCGCAACCGCTGTATTTGCTCTGTGAGCAGGGCCCAGTCGAATGCGTTGGGATGGTCGAAGTTGATGCGCCGCCGCTCTTCCATCGACAGGTGGGTGGTGTCGTTGTAATATGAATCCTGTGGAATCAGGGCCACGCGGTCGGTGGGTAGCGTTTCCAGAATCTTCCTTACCACAGTTGTCTTACCCGATCCTGTTCCTCCTGCTATACCTATAATATACATGTCTATACTTCCTGTTTTGAGGTTGCTATTGTAAGGTTTCCGGGGACAAAGTTACGAAAATTTCGATTAAGTGAGAACAAAAGGAATGATTTTCTTTTGTCGAACGATAGAAATTTCGACTGAAAGTCAATAAGCGAGCGGAATACCATATTTATTTGAGTATTATCGCTCAATCGTGTCGATACGTAACTTCTGAATGCCGGCCGGGACGTTGACTTCCACTACATCGCCCACCTTCTTGCCCAGAATAGCCTGAGCGATGGGCGACTTGATGGAGATTTTCTTCTCTTTCAGGTTGGCTTCATGTGGGCTCACTATCATATAAGTCATCTGCGTGTTGTTTGCCATATTGGTCATGCCCACCGTTGAGAGCAGTCCTGCGGTATCAGTGTCCAGCCTTTTTGTATCCAATACACGAGCATATTCCAGCACCCTCTGCTTGAAGCGAATCCTGCTCAACAGACGTGCCTGTTCACGGCGGGCAGCACGATACTCGTAGTTCTCGCTGAGGTCGCCCTTTTCACGTGCCTCTATGAGGGCCTCCTTTACCTTGGGGTATTCCACGCTCTCCAGCTGATGCAGTTCGGCTACCAGTTTGTCATAGCCTTCTTGTGACATATATTCCATATCCGTTCCGTCTCATATTTTATGCAAAGGTACGAATAAGCGAGCGAAATACCAAATTTTGGAGCAGCGAGAGCAAACA
>CAMJQA010000004.1 GCA_946407895.1 uncultured Prevotellaceae bacterium | reverse complement strand
GGGGCACACTGATGGGCATCTGCCTGCTGGCCGCCCTGTTCATCTTCTCCATCATCAAGAAGCTGAACAAAGTGGCATAACACTCACAACCCATCAATGCGAAAGAAGAAAAGCAGAACCCTCGACGACTACCTGCGGGCCAGTCGCCGGGGAAGCCGCGAGGCCGAGCAGGAGTTGCTCGGCCCCGGTTTTCATTCACACAACCGCACCCATAAGTCCAAAAAGCTGTACAGCAGGAAGGAGAAGCACAAGGAAAGACCTTAAAGAGGTTCAAAGGTTCAAGAGGTTCAAGGCTGCTAGTGAGCGAGAGGAGAACGATGCTTGCATCTGTTATCCCGAGCGGGAGCAGGCTCGACCGAAGGTCAAGGTTCAAGAGACATCGTAGATGGAGGGCGCCCTTGTCCCCTATTCCATTCAGCCTTCGTTTTCGTTAGGGTTAGGGTTAAGGTTATCGTCTTCGTTTTCGTTAAAGAGCCGGGGCCGAAGCCCCAGCCCTTGTTTGCTTATTCCATCCCGTCGTCGGGATTGGCAGCCTGTGCAGTGACGGTGAACCAGACGTTACCGCCACGGTAGACCACGAGGCTGTGACCAGCCTGCACGTTCAGGCCCGTGAAGGCGGCGCCATTGTCATCGTGGCTGGTGGGGCTGATGGCATTGCCCGTGCCGTCCACCTTGGCAGTGAACTCCACTTCACCCAGGTTGGTGCCGCTGACGGTTACCGATGTCAGGGGCGCCGTTGCCGTCACGCTGCCGCCCGAGACACTCTGGTTGACGCCATTGATGCCTGCCGTACTGTTGTAGAGGGGCGAACCGGGCACTACACCGCCGCCACCGCCGGGCGTGGCATCTCCTGTTGTTCCGGTACCTCCCGTTCCGGCATTGTTGAGATAGAACTCCGACTCCATGTCGATTTCAGCCGTTGTGTAGCTCTTCTCCACAGCCTCAGACAGACTGCAAAGATCACTGCCGAAGCCGGCCTCGTTGAGCACCAGCTGACAATTGCTGCGGAACCAGTCACCGCTCTTGTACTTGCGGCTGACGATGATGCCGGCAGCCACCACGTCGCCGCCACCGCCCAGTACGAAGTTGAAGTGGTCGGTGTCGAACTCAAAACTGTGGAAGTTCAGTCTGTTCTTCCAGTTCGAGCAGGGGAACTCGCCCTGACTGTTCACAATCTCGGTCGTCATGGGAGCACCGCTGCCGTCGGCATTGCGGGGATTGAGGATGAGGCGCGCACAGTTCACCTCATACTTGCCCTCATGCTTTTGCACTGTGACGAACGTCACCTGGTCACCACGCTGCAGTCCCCACGACCTGACAAAGTCGGCATAGGTACGGCTGGGCGTGTTGACATACGCCTTGTGGCCGCCTTCAGCATCAATGGCCACCTTGACCTCGGGCAGATGGCCCTGGGAAATGATGACGGCAAAGGGCGACCACTTCTCGCTCTGAATCGGCATGAACTGGTAGAACTGACTGAGGCTCTGCCCCGAGTTCTGCAGCGTTGCCGCACGTTCGCGAAGGTAATTCAGGTTGACCGAACGGAAGCGGTTGGAACACTTGCGGCCGGTGCTGACACCCTCGAAAGAGTGGCTGCAGATTTCCTTCAACTTGGCGTAGGCAGTGCCTACTACCTTAACCAAAATTCTCTGCAATGTCTGGGCAGAGCTCTTGGAGTTTTTCACCTGACGGTTCGTGGAACCATCGATTGTCAATTGAATTTGTTTCATTTTAGTATTTATTAGAAAGTTAGACAAAGACCAGGCCATTGGAGGCTCAGGTCGGTTATAGTATATGTAGATTCCTCATGTCTCATTTGCAGATTCCTTATGTCTTGTTTGCAGATTCCTTATGTCTTGTTTGCTTCATTCTGTATAATTTCTCTATAAAGTCTCTATAAAGTCTCTATACATAGGAATAGAGTTCTTATAGAGAAGTTATAGAGTTTATACTTAGGTCTTACTGAGATCATACTTAACTTTCATTTAGGTTTTACTGAGATCTTACTTAACTGTCATTTAGGTTTTGACTCGGGCGGCATGAGCCTTGCCTGAAGCCGGTTATTCACTGTTTTCGGGGGCAAAGGTCGGAGTTTTCCCAAATCCCCGCAAGCGATTGGAAAAACGTATTTTTGGACTGGAAAAAAAAACAGAGGTTCCTGGTCGGGACCTCTGTTGGACAGATAATGGGAAATGGCTGTTACACTATGGCTTAATCTTGAATTTGGCGACGTTTTCCTGTATTTTCCTTAGCTCATCAAAATAAGGTGAGTTGTGGAAAAAATGGCCGATGCCCTGGAAAGCGTCCTGAAGCGTTCCTGTCGCTTCGGGTAGATACTTGAAATTGATGCCCGGTTCCCCTTTCTCTTTTTGGGAACGCGGGGCTTGACTATCCATACGATTGAGAAGCAAATCCAGTTCCTCGTATTGTTTGTTGTTCGCATAGTTGTTGAACGTCTTGGCTGTGAACCTGGGTTCGCCCTCAAACACATAATTCTCCAGGTATTCGCTAAACGGCTGACGGGCTGTGTTACCCAGAATCTTAATATATATGAAATAGCGATGCATCAGCAGGCAAAACTCAGCCAGTTTTATCTCTCTGTTAAGAACCTTTCCCTTGTCGCCGTCGCCGAAGACTTTGAGGATGATTTCGTTGATACAATCCGACATCTTACCTTCATCGACAGGTGCAAGGAATATGCCGCTGCCTGGCGGTGGTGTAGTCATGTTTTCCCTCCTGAGTTCCCGGTTTGTGTAATAGAGGTTTTCAGCTTGTGTCAGCAGCTGATGCAAGAGTGTGATGATTGTGACGTACACCTTCGCTCCGCCGGCTCTGGAAGGGCCTGTGGGGATCCGGAGCCGTCCTTTGCGCCTTATGATGTTTCTATAGCGCGACATGTGCCTGCGGGTTAATGGCGACACTATGCCTGTACTGGAGGCAAGATGCTCCGCCGATGTCGGTTCGGTCTCAACTATTGTCACGGCATATTTATCTCTGGGTATTTCCGCAATCTGTTGCTCCGTCAGTGTCTGCACAACGATGGGGACGCGCTCGTTGGGCAGGAATGCCATCCGTCCTGCCAACATCACCTTGGTTCCTTTTTCGCGGGAACGTGAAAGGCCTCCCGCATGGCATGTCTTAAAGTTTTCCATAGTTATTTCAGTTTATCGATGACAAAAATACACATAAAATCCGAGAAAAACATACATCATGAATACTTTTCGGCAAAAACGCCGATGTTTTAGCACTTTTTCATAGTTCCTGAGCCTTTATTCAATGATACGATAAAAAAACACTTGCGTTGTGCATCTTCTTAGGCTAAAAAATATGAAAAGCACCTCATTTAAGATATTTTTGTTTGTTCCAGATGCTATGCTTTGAAGATTTTTGATTATATTTGCGGACAAAAAATATCAAGGATTATAAACAATTATGAGTGACATAAGAATAACTGTAAAGGATTTCAGGGCAATCCATAGTGCTGATATTGCATTGAATGGCATTACCGTTATTGCTGGTATAAACGGAAGTGGCAAGAGTACGCTGTCAAGATTGCTCTATACAATATTTAACAAAGTGAAAACATTAGACGATGTCTATTGGAGTGTTTTCTATTCTGAAACATTTGCAATAAGGGAGGTCTGCCAACAAATATACGATACATTGAAACCCTCCGATTTAAACTTATTGTTCGGGACAACTGTTGAAGAGGTTCGTAATGAAATTCAGAAAGCCATATCCTTGTTAACAGATTCATTTAGCCAAGATGAGAGAATCAAAAGACTTCTCAGCATCATCAAGTATAATTTAGGAATAGAGATAAAAAACAAGGAAGATCTTAATCTCATAATGGATGTTTTCAATAAAACTGCTGCCAGGTATGAAGACAGGAAGAAAAATCGTTCATTTAAGGAATTAGGAAACGAGATGGCATCTGAACTACAAGAAGATAACATCATTAATAAGGTATCAGTTTCAGAGTATGGCTATACATTCTTTGGGCCAGGCGTAGAGAGTGTTCCCTTGTTGCATAGTGTCAAGTTCTGCACATATATTGATACACCCAAGAAACTGGAGGTTCCTTTCTCTTATAGCGAATGGGATTACATTAATAGCCAGAAGGATGCAGCATATAATCAAGAGATAAGTAAGTATCTATCGGATAACATTTTAAAGGGTGACGCATCATATTCAGAACAATGGAAAACATTGATTTACAAGCGTAATGATGGCCAGACATTCGATCTTTCGCAGAGTGCCACAGGTGTGCAAGCCTTCGCTTTTCTTCAATTGTTGTTGAAAAAAGGACTTATCAATGATCGTTCACTCATTATCATAGACGAACCTGAAGCACATCTTCATCCCCAGTGGATAGTGGAATATGCCAAGGTGTTAGTGGAACTTAACAAGAAGACCAAAGCCAGATTCTTTATTGCAACGCACAGTACAGACATGGTAAGTGCTCTCCGTTATATATCAGAGAAAGAAGAGACGCTTGATCATCTTTCGTATTATCGGGCTGTGCCTTCAGATGCAGATGCCTATACCTACGACTATCAGGATATGGGGACAGACATCGAGCCGATATTCGAGTCATTCAACAAATCGTATGAACTGATAGAGAAATACGGAACAGACAATGGCTGAATATACGATAACAAGTCCGAATGAGATTCGGATCAAGAGCCTGCTTTTGTCAGACATTCAAGGCATGCATACCCTCTTAAAGAAAGAAGGATGTATTAATAGCGAGAATAAATTCACCGATGAACAGAAAGCGATAGCTCTTGATGAGGTCCAAACGAGAATAGCCCAACAAAATAAAACAGACAAACAAGCCTCTGCTGACGTGTTGTTATGTGTTTCAGGGAACAAGTATCTGCTGGCAGATGCGAAGTTCAATAGTACCAGCGTAAAGAACATCTCATCAACAGAGCTGAAATCAAAGCTGAGCAGTTCAAAGGGCCTCGTTCTCTCGGATGATTACACCTATGCCAATGCGTTCTACGTGTTGTTCAAACAAAGCGTACTAACTCCAAGCCAATACAATCGCCTGAAACGACAATTAGTAGGCAAGCCCCAGTTTCGCTTTATGAACGCAGTAGAGTTTTGGAGGTTGTTTGAGTAATATGAGAATGAAACAAATAGCACAAATATGGCAACAAAAGAACCTGGATATGTCTATATACTCACCACCCCAGCTCTATGAGGACTATATAGTTATCGCATGGGATTCGGAACAGAAATACGACTATAACAACCAACAAATATCCCAATATAAAAGAGTTCTTGGGATTACCGATAGCTACGAACACGTTTCTTCAATAGCGAATTCTGTAGCCAGAAAGTGCCAAGATGCCAACGAAATGGGAGGCTTATTGTATGATTTTATACACTATATGTGGCAGCTGAGAAAAATAATAGAAACTTCCGAAATTATAAATTATTTGAGAGCAGATTATGACTGAAAAGGAAATGTCCGAAGCCGCTGAGCGGTTTTCAAAAGATTGGGCAAATGCGAACTATGAACGTGGCCAGGCGCAACCATTTTGGATTGCCTTGCTTAGAAAGGTGTTTGGCATAGAAGATGCAGAACAATATATCTCTTTTGAGAAGAAAGTAAAATCAACAACGACACACTATGCCGATGGTTTTATAAAAGAATCGAGGGTGTTGGTAGAACATAAGAGTGCTGATGTTGACCTAAACAAGCCCTATCAACATGGTTCCAAGAAATTAACTCCTTTTCAACAAGCTAAGGAATACGATAATGAAGTCTTATTTGATAGCCATGCCCGATGGATAATCACGAGCAATTTTAAGCAGTTCTTTATCTATGATATGAATAAGATGGGCTTTCCCCATATAGAAATTGAACTAAAGAATCTCAAAAGAGACTATCGAAAATTGAAGATACTCATAGAACCATATACCTCTTCCTTAGAAGATGAAGAAATAAAAGAGAAACTTGTTGCGGGTAAAGCAAGTGATTTTGTCAGGAGAATGTATGATGCAATAAAGAAATACAACAAGGTTGACAAGAAATTGCTTCATTCACTCAATGTGTTCTGCGTTAGGGTGGTATTCTGTCTATATGCCGATGATTCTTTTCTCTTTGATAATAGACAATTTCGAAAATTCGTGGAGGCATATTCTGCAAGTCAATTACAGGAAAAGTTCGACCATCTATTCATTGCATTAAACACCCCTATTGAGAAACGTCCTAGCATTACTGATGCTGTCATTAAGGAGTTTCCACATGTAAATGGAGGATTATTCGCAGATGATAAAGATTATTTCACTCCTAAAATACCTGAGAGTGTAAAGACTATGCTTTTGCATGAGGCAGAGAATTTGGGTATGCCTGATAGCGACGAGAAATTTACATGGGACAAAATCTCACCAACTAACTTTGGCTGTATCTTTGAAAGTACTGTCGATGATGAAGTAAGAAAGTCTGGTGGTATGCATTATACTACCGTAGAGAACATACATCGGGTCATTGATCCATTGTTTCTGGATAGTTTTAAAGATAGACTGAGCAATATTAGAGATATGCCACATGAAACCAGAGAACAACGACAAACTCGGGACGATGCACTCCAAGAATTAAGGTTAGATATGAAAAATATTCGGATTCTTGACCCTGCATGCGGTAGTGGTAACTTTCTTACTGAAACATTCAAGTCTCTTCGTCGAATTGATATGGAAGCACGAGAACTGATGGACATCGGAGGTAAGCAACAGTACCTTGAGAACATAGATCCCTGTGAAGTCCAGATGACGCAATTTTATGGTATTGAGATAGATGATTTTGCTGTCAATGTTGCAAAAACAGCTATGTGGATTTCTGAATGTCAGATGTTGAAGGAACTCAGTAAGAAGGTAAAAGGTATTAGAATTCTCCCATTATTAAACAATAATAATATTCAATGTGCTGACGCTCTAAAGTATGATTGGACTAAACTTGTTAAACGAAACAAAAAGACACCTGTCTATATTATTGGCAATCCCCCATTCCAAGGAAGTCAGCGAAAAAACGAGGAACAGAAACAGAGTAAAGCCGTAGCCATGTCTGCTGAACATGGCGGGAAGAAAGTTTGGGAAAAGCATGGTAATTTGGACTTTGCATGTGCATGGTATGCTAAGGCGGCAGAGTTTATGCAAGGATATAACAATATACAGACTGCATACGTTTCTACAAATAGCGTAACTCAAGGCGAGCAAGTAGCCTTGTTGTGGGAGCCTTTGATAAAACACTATAAACTCTGCATAACTTTTGCATGGAAATCCTTTAAGTGGTTTAACAAGGCAGATTCTATGGCCCATGTACATTGTGTTATTATAGGAATGGGTAAAGACTCTTGTTTCAAAAATCAGCCACGTAAGATATATTATCCAGAGCAGGAGGCAAAGTCTTTTCCGCATATTAACTGCTATCTGATGCCAGCAGAGGATTTCTTTATCAAGAGTCGTTCAAAAGCATTGGGCCATGTTCCTGAGATGGTTAAGGGAAGTATCCCTGTTGATGGAGGTAATCTTTTGATAGACGAAGACGCATATAAAAAATTTGCTGAGAATGAACCTGAGGCAATGCAGTTTATAAAGCCATGCCTTGGTGCCAAAGAATATCTCCACGATCTCAAAAGATATTGTCTTTGGATTCCAGATAATGTTCCTTCAAGTCTTCTAAAAAGTTTGCCGATGGTTTGGAAAAGGCTAAAGGCTGTAGAGAAGTTTAGAGAGGGAAGTCCTAAAGAAGCGACTAGACAATATGCAAAACAGATGCATCGTTTTATGGAGAGACGACAGCCTGAGACAGAATACATTTTGGTTCCTCGTCATTCTTCCGAAAACCGCGATTATATACCTATGGGATTCGTCACGCCAGACATAATATGTTCAGATGCAAATATGTTAATATCAGAACCATCAAAATGGTTGTTTGGTATTCTTGAATCAAGAATCCATATGGCATGGGTTAAATATACATGTGGAAGATTAGAAACAAGGAATCGTTATTCTGCTGATGTCGTCTATAATAATTTCCCATGGATGGACTTGACGGACGAGCAGAAAGCTGCTATAGAAGAAACAGCAGATGCGATTCTTGAAGCTCGCAAACTTGACAAAGAATCTACACCGGCCGATATGTACGACTATCTGAAAGGCGAGTTGTTTGAAGCCCATAAGGCTAATGACAAGTTGGTTGCTAAGATATATGGCATAGATGAAAAAGATGAGGAAAAAATTGTCTTAGAGCTGATGCGCAGGAGTGTAAATATGGCAAAAAAAGCCGATAAGCCACAAAAGAAGCGTAAAAATAAAAAAAAGAAATTTCAGAAAGAGAAGTTCACTCAAGCATCTACTCCTAAAAAGAAAAGCATTCATCCCAGTTTTCTCTAATGGGGAAATGCTGCAAAATATGCAGTCAACTATGAAGGTATGCCTGCAAATAGTACAGACAATTATAAACAAATGGATTCTACAGAACTCCTCAAGCAATTCCCAAAATATCATTCTAAGTTGGACGAATATGTCCATTCGGCTAAGGCTATGGATGAACAGACATTTCGACGCACTTATGAGAATGATCAAGGAACTTTGCCGTTCAGCGTTATTCAGATTCCCGATATACGCTTAAGTTTATACCGTAGTAGGCTGGCTCGCTTTGTTGGTGAAGATGAAAACTTGTCTGCTCCTCAAACTTTTTCCTATGTTCCTTTGGCATCAACTAACGCTGATTTTCCTAAATTACAACGTGCAAATTTCTCAGGACAGTCAATTTTCTATGGGTCTTTATCTCCTATAACAAACTTTAGGGAAATTGGCGAAGATGTTACAGCAGGAGAGGAAATATACATGGCAAAATGGATCTTTTCACCAGACGCAAACTTAATGCTTTACAAGGTACTTCCGCCCAAAGGTGCATTTTTAAATGAATATCTCAGAAAAATGCTTAGCTTGGATGAAGAGACGAGCGATGCCTTTGAATCCTTTTTTCAAAAATTGGGTGAAATCTTGATGAGTACGGAAGACGGAAATGCCAAGTATCTGGTTTCTGCTCTTTGTGCTAACTTTGTATATAAATTCCAGCCATTAATTCTATCTGATGGTAGTAAGATAAAACCTTTTGACGGCATACTATACCCAAGTACAAAAGTGGTAGAGGGAAATGAATGGAATATGGCCATCAAACCAGAGTGTATTGATCAGTATGCAACACTACAATACGTGATAAGAGGAAATGTTGCCAAAGATTTGCGCTCTATTGATTATTCTGATATAGGATTCTGTAAAGATGGTGAAATACATTGGTATAGCCCTTGGATTGACCATAAGGACATAACGCCTACAAAAATATTTGTTTGGGACATAAACAATGTGCTTGTGGATATAGATGGCGGAATCCTTTATGATAAAGTTGGCAAGATGGTATCAAATCCCAGTGCAGTTTTTGAATATCAAAAAGACCAGTGGGCAGGTGAGTACATTAGACATTTTCAATCATCGTTAAGGGGTGAAAACATTTTGGAAGAATTAGAAGAAGACCACTTACCTTCTGCAACTTTTCGAGGTCATGCTATATTGCGAGAGGTTGATGGCTGGAAGTTAGTTCGTAACGATAGGGAATATGACATTGGCAAAATCGGTTTTGAGTTTCAAGTAAAATCAACATTCAGAAGGACACAGACCCCCAATGGCATAAACTGTGTTTAGGTGGAACACTGATACCTGCATGCAGACGAACAATAGAACAAGGAATAAAAACGTTATAAGAATAAAGTAAGACGGCGTACAACCCAAAAGGATGAAAGTACTACCCAAAAGGCAACTGACGAGTTGATTTCTACTACCCAAAAAGAAGATTTAGCTACTCAAAAGGGCGAAACAACTACCCAAAAGCCACTAAACGCTACCCAAAAGGAGATTCTTAAATACTTGAACAGTTACCCAGAAGCAACCAGAAAGGATGTGGCTCAGGCATTAGGTAACATTACAGAAGATGGTGTGAAGTTCAATATCGGACTTGTGCAGCAATATGGTGCGTAGTGCTGGGCGTCTATGTCAGTGAACGGGTGTTTCTCGGACGCACATTCATCACATACGACATGGCTCATGAGGGAATTCAGGCGGAAACCTTGCGTAAGGGCGACGAAAACCGCCTCCAGCTTGAGGTGAAAATAACGTCAGCGAGAGACATGATAAAATACTCGCGCGAGACAGAGCGCATCACCCGCAAAACCGAGCAGGAAGACGGAGAACAAAAGTAATCCGGGTCACTGTTTCATGGTTTCTCGTCCCTTTTTGCGGCTCCGATTTTTGCACTTTGTCTAAAATCGGGACGACTGACTTATCCGAATTTCCGTGCCAGTTAGTATCGTCATATTATGAATTGTGAATTGTCTTCCTCTTGGGTTGCTTCTTTTAACCCCTTTATTATTCCAAAACGGGGAATCAAGGGAAAAAAGTTCGGCATTATGAGGCAGATTTGCCAAAAAAATTGTAACTTCGCGGCCTGAAAGATTGTATGAGCTAAAACATCGTATTTTTTATATATGGAAAAAATTCAAGAACTTACAGAGAAAATCTATCGCGAAGGCGTGGAAAAGGGACAGGCCGAAGCCGACCGCATCATTGAGGAGGCACGCAAGCAGGCCGAGGACATCGTGGCCGAAGCCAGACAGCAGGCCGACGAGATTGAACAGCAGGCCCGCAAGAAGGCTGCCGACCTGGACGCCAACACGAAGAGTGAGCTGAAGTTGTACACGGGCCAGGCCCTGAGCGCCCTGAAGAGCGAGGTGGCAAACGTGCTGACCGACAAGGTAGTGCGTCAGGCTGTGAACGGGCTGGCCGGGAACCCAGACTTCCTGGGACAGTTTGCCGTGCAGCTGGCCTCGAAGTGGGTGCAGGACGAGCCCATCGTCATCAGCACATCAGAGGCCGACAGCCTGAAGGCTTACTTCGCCGCCAAGGCAAAGGACCTGCTGGACAAGGGCGTAACCATCCAGAAGGTGAACGGCAAGGACACCATGTTCTCCATCGCTCCCGCCGACGGCAGCTATAAGGTGAACTTCGGCAAGGAGGAGTTCGAGACCTATTTCAAGAACTTCCTGCGTCCGCAACTGATAGAAATGCTGTTCTAAAAGGGCTATGGCGAACTACTATTACCTGATGGCAGGCCTGCCGGACATTCAGCTATCCGACGCCAAGCCCGCACGCTCCATCGCCGAGATGAAGGAAGAGTGCGAGCAGGCACTGACGCCCAAGGACAAGAAGATTCTCTACTTCTTCTACCTGAAATGGGACTGCCGCAACATCGTGCGCATGCTCAAGAACCCCGAGGCGGAACTGGACCTGCTGGGCAACCTGACGCCCGACCAGTATCAGGACCTGCTCACCTCAGCCCGCGAACTGAACTTCAACGTTCACCGCTACCCGGCCTTCATGAGCGAGTTCGTGCGCAACTATGCCTTCAACAGCGAGAAGAAGGGCTACTTTGCCGAGGACGCCATGATGTACGAATACCTGCAGTACGTCATCAAGAACTGTCCCAACCGCATGATGAAGGAATGGTGCCGCCTGACGATGGACATCAACAACATCCTGACGGCCATGATTGCACGCAAGTACGGTTGGAACGTAGGCGACTTCATCCAGGGAGACAATGCGGTGACAGAGCTCATCCGCACAAATTCGACCAAGGACTTCGACCTGTCGCTGCAGTACGACTACGTGAAGGAGCTGATGCAGATAGTGGACGAGCCCGACCCCGTCAGGAAGGAGAAGCGCATAGACGCCTTCAAGTGGGTATGGCTCGACGACCAGACGTTCTTCGAGCCCTTCAGCATAGAGGCCCTGCTGGCCTACCTGTGCAAGCTGGAAATGCTCTACCGATGGGAGAAGCTGGATCCCGAGAACGGCAAGGAAGCCTTCCGCCAGATTATCAACGACCTGCGCGGAGAAGCCCGCGTGCCGGAGGAATTCATTCAGAATAACATACAAATGACATCGAATAAATAAAGGACAATAGATATATGACAAAGGGAAAAGTTAGTGGCGTAGTATCCAATATGGTAACGGTGCGCGTGGACGGGCCCGTGCTGCAGGGAGAGATATGCTACATTACGACGGGCGGAGACCGGCTGATGGCCGAGGTCATCAAGGTCGTAGGCCAGGATGCCTACGTCCAAGTCTTCGAGAGCACCCGCGGACTGAAGGTAGGAGCCGAGGCCGAGTTTACCGGCCACATGCTGGAAATCCAACTGGGACCGGGCATGCTCAGTAAGAACTATGATGGTCTGCAGAACGACCTCGACAAGATGGAAGGCGTATTCCTGAAACGCGGACAATACACCGAACCGCTCGACAGCGAACGGCTCTGGGATTTTGTACCCCTGGCAAAGGCTGGCGACCGCGTACAGGAGAGCGACTGGCTGGGAAAGGTGGAGGAGAACCACCAGCCCCTGAAGATTATGGTCCCCTTCCAAATGAAAGGAACCGCAACGGTAAAGAGCATCGTACCCGCCGGAAAGTACAAGATTCACGATGTGATAGCCGTACTGACCGACGAACAGGGCCGCGACATCAACGTCGATATGGTTCAGCACTGGCCCGTGAAGTTCGCCATGACGAACTATGCCGAGAAGCCGCGCCCCTTCAAACTGTTGGAAACGGGCGTTCGCACCATAGACACCTTCAACCCCATCGTGGAGGGTGGAACAGGCTTTATCCCCGGACCCTTCGGAACGGGAAAGACCGTGCTGCAGCATGCCATCTCGAAGCAGGCCGAGGCAGACATCGTTATCATAGCCGCCTGTGGTGAGCGTGCCAACGAGGTGGTGGAAATCTTCTCGGAGTTCCCCGAACTGGTTGACCCGCACACAGGGCGCAAGCTGATGGAGCGCACCATCATCATAGCCAACACCAGCAACATGCCCGTAGCAGCCCGCGAGGCTTCGGTATATACCGCAATGACGATGGCCGAGTACTATCGCTCCATGGGTCTGCGCGTCCTGCTGATGGCCGACTCCACCAGCCGCTGGGCACAAGCCCTGCGCGAGATGAGCAACCGCATGGAGGAACTGCCTGGCCCCGATGCCTTCCCGATGGACCTAGGCGCCCTCATCAGCAACTTCTACGGCCGCGCAGGATACGTCAAGCTGCGCAACGGACAGGTGGGCAGCGTAACCTTCCTGGGTACGGTATCGCCGGCCGGCGGTAACCTGAAAGAGCCTGTCACCGAGAATACCAAGAAGGTGGCCCGCTGCTTCTATGCCCTGGAGCAGGACCGTGCCGACAAGAAGCGCTACCCGGCCGTCAACCCCATTGACTCTTACAGTAAATACTTGGAATATCCCGAATTCGCCGAGTACATCAGCGGGCACATCAACGACAAGTGGATTCCCAAGATTCAGAAGCTGAAGACCCGCATGCAGCGAGGCAAGGAGATAGCCGAACAGATAAACATCCTGGGTGACGACGGCGTACCCGTTGACTACCACATCACTTTCTGGAAGAGCGAGGTAATCGACTTCGTGGTCCTGCAGCAGGATGCCTTCGACGAGATAGACGCCGTGACGCCACTGGAACGCCAGGAGGAGATACTGGACCTGGTAACCGCCATCTGCGAAAAAGACTATCACTTTGAGCACTTCCAGAACGTGACCGACTATTTCAAGAAAATGATAAACCTGTGCAAACAGATGAACTACTCCCCCTTCAAGAGCCAGCAATACTACGACTACAAGAAGCAGGTGGAGGCTCTGATGGCAGAGAATAATTGAACTCTTGAACATTTGAAATCTTGAACATTCACAAGCTATGGCAACAGCATTTCAGAAAGTATATACACAAATCAGCCAGATAACCAAGGCCACTTGCTCCCTGAAAGCAAAGGGAGTGGGCTATGATGAGCTGGCCACCATCAACGGCAAGTTGGCCCAGGTGGTGAAGATAATGGGAGACGACGTTACCCTGCAGGTTTTCGAAGGCACTGGCGGCATCCCCACCAATGCCGAAGTAGTCTTCATGGGCAAAGCACCGTCGCTGAAGGTCAGCGACCAGTTGGCCGGCCGCTTCTTCAACGCCTACGGCCAGCCCATTGACGGCGGGCCGGAGATAGAGGGCAAGGAAGTGGAGATTGGCGGCCCCAGCGTGAACCCCGTACGCCGCAAGCAGCCCAGCGAACTCATCGCAACGGGTATCGCCGGAATCGACCTGAACAATACCCTGGTAAGCGGGCAGAAGATTCCCTTCTTCGCCGATCCCGACCAGCCCTTCAACGAGGTAATGGCCCTGGTAGCCCTGCGCGCCAAGGCCGACAAGATTATCCTGGGCGGTATGGGTATGACGAACGACGACTACTACTTCTTCCGGAACACCTTCTCCAACGCCGGCGCCCTGGATCGCATCATCGCCTTCATGAACACCACCGAAGACCCTGCCGTGGAGCGCCTGCTGGTGCCCGATATGGCCCTGGCTGCCGCCGAGTACTTCGCTGTGGAGAAGCACGAGAAAGTATTGGTACTGCTGACGGACATGACCTCATACGCCGACTCGCTGAGCATCGTATCGAACCGTATGGATCAGATTCCCTCGAAAGACTCCATGCCCGGCTCACTCTACTCCGACCTGGCCAAGATATACGAGAAGGCCGTACAGTTCCCAGAGAGCGTAGGCGGAGGGTCCATCACTATCATTGCCGTAACCACACTGAGCGGCGGCGACATCACACACGCTGTGCCCGACAATACTGGTTACATCACCGAGGGCCAGCTCTTCCTGCGCCGCGACAGCGATGTGGGCAAGGTCATTGTTGACCCCTTCCGCTCGCTGAGCCGACTGAAGCAGCTGGTAGCCGGAAAGAAGACACGCAAGGACCACGCCCAGGTCATGAACGCTGCCATCCGGCTCTATGCCGATGCAGCCAATGCCAAGACAAAGCTGGAGAACGGTTTCGACCTGACCGACTATGACAACCGCTGCCTGGACTTCGCCCGAGACTATTCCCGCAACCTCCTGGCCATCGATGTAAACCTGGATACCGAGGAGATGCTGGACGAGACGTGGAAGCTCCTGCGCAAGTACTTCAAGCTGGAGGAAGTGAACATCAAGAAGGAATTCACCGACATTTACTGGAAATAAAACGTCAGAGACATTTGACATTCAATGTTCAACATTTGACGAATGATAAAGTTTCAATATAACAAGACATCGCTTCAGCAGATAGAGAAGAGCCTGAAGATGCGACAGCGCACCTTGCCTATCATCAAGAACAAGGAGACGGCGCTGCGCCTGGAGGTGAAGCAATGCAAGGAGGAGGCCGATGCCCTGGAACGCAAGCTGCAGGAACAGATAGCCGGCTACGAGTCGATGTACGCCCTGTGGGGCGAGTTCGACACCTCGCTGGTTGAGCTCAAGGACGTTGAGCTGGACGTTCGCAAGGTTGCCGGCGTCAGGGTGCCCGTCCTCAACAATATCCGCCTCGAAGTGAAGCCCTTCGGCCTGTTCAGTGCCCCTAAGTGGTACTTCGACGGCATCAACCTGCTACACGGACTGGTGAAGACTGCTGTGGAACGCGAATTCGTCTTTGCCAAGCTGGGCCTGCTGGAACATGCGCGCAAGAAGACCACCCAAAAGGTGAACCTCTTCGAGAAGGTTCAGATTCCCGGCTACCAGGAGGCCATCCGCAAGATAAAGCGCTTCATGGAAGACGAGGAGAACCTGAGCAAGAGCTCGCAGAAGATTCTGAAGGCGCTGCAGGAGAAGAGAAAGGAGGCCACCGCATGATACAGAAGATGAAGAAGCTGACCTTCCTGGTCACCCAAAAAGAATACGACTCGTTCATTGACGGGCTTCGCGAACAGGGCGTAGTACAAGTGCAGCAGTTGCGCCAGGGTGCCACAAGCCCCGAGCTGCAGGCTGCGATGGAGCTGAAGCGCCGCTATGAGCAGAACATCTCATACCTGGAATATGCCCAGGGCACATGGGGAGGGGACGAGGCAGTCATGAATCACGAAGCATCCTCCCTCTTCAGCACCGATACGCCCGAGTCCATTATGAACCGTGTTGAGGAGCTGCAGGAACAGGAAGTTGCCATCCGGCACGACATCGACGAGGCCGAAAAGAACGTCGGCCGGCTGGAACCCTGGGGCAACTTCAACTGGGCCGACATCCGCCGCCTGGAGGAAGCCACAGGCCTGAAAGTATGGTTCTGCTCCTGCCCCACCAAGATGGTTCAAAGGGAGTGGGACAGCACCTACTATGCCCTGCCCGTCAACGAATTGCAGAAGCGCACCTACTTCCTGGCCTTCAGTGCAGAGCGGCCCGACATAAAGGCCGAGCTGATGGAACTGCCCGCAGAGTCACTGAACGAATACAACAATCAGCTCAGAGATGCCCGGCAGAGGCTGGAGCAGTGCCACATTGAACTGTGCGACATGAACAGGCTGTGCCTGCCCAGGCTGAAGGAAGGCCTGCAGAAGGCTCTTTCCGACATCCAGCTGCGCGAGGTGCAGCTCTCCGACGAGAGCCTGGCCGACGGAGCCGTACGCCTGATGGTAGGCTGGACGCTGGCCGAGAAGGCCGAATCGCTCTCCCGCTGGCTCGACGACAAGCACATCTTCTACGAACTGGAGGACCCCGCCTTCGAGGACGAAGTGCCCGTCCAGCTCCGCAACAACAGCTTCAGCCGCCTCTTCGAGCCCATCCTGAAGATGTACTCCCTGCCCAACTATCACGATATCGACCCCAGCAATTTCTTTGCCCCCTTCTTCATGCTCTTCTTCGGGCTCTGCATGGGCGACGGCGGCTACGGCCTGCTGATTCTGCTGGCAGGCATCTACCTGACGCTGCGCGGCAGCAAGGGCGTAAGGGACTATGGCAAGCTGGCCTGCTGGCTGGGCCTGATGACCATCATCTGCGGTGTTGCCACAGGCACCGTCTTCGGCATCAACCTGACGGAGCAGGACTGGGCCTTCCTGGCTCCCGTGAAGAAATACTTCCTCAGCGACAGCGGTTGCGGCCCCATCTTCGGCTACAGCCCGATGATGGTGCTTTCCGTTATCATCGGCTTCATCCAGGTGCTGCTGGGCATGGTGCTCAAGGGGTGCAAGGCATGGAAGAACTATGGCTTCGGCTATGCCATCGGCACCTTCTCCTGGGTAGTCGTGCTGCTTAGCGGCATTGCCCTGCTGGCCGTGCCCGAGGGTTCGCCCGTCCGGTACGCGCTCTATGGCCTTATCGGTATCGGCGCGCTGGGCATCTTCCTCTACAACAACCCCTCGGCCTACAAGAACCCCATCCTGGGCCCCCTGATGAACATCGGCGGCGGTCTGTGGGGCACCTACGGCATGGCAACGGGCCTGCTGGGCGACCTGCTCAGCTACATCCGCCTCTTTGCCCTTGGCCTGACGGGCGGCATCCTGGGCTTCGTGTTCAACTCGCTCGCCTGGGACCTTACGAAGGATATGCCCTTTGCTCCCCGCTGGATACTCTTCGCCATCATCCTGCTCTTCGGCCACAGCCTGACGTTCGCCCTGAGCATGATCAGCGCCTTCGTCCACCCGATGCGACTGACGTTCGTGGAGTTCTTCAAGAATGCCGACTTCAGCGGAGGCGGCAAGGCCTACGTACCGTTCAAGAAATAGCGGCCGGGGCCTGCATAATTACACATTTATTTATATATATATAACAGAAACAATAAATTTAAATTAAAAATAACAGTATGGAAATCCTATTAGCTTATCTGGGCGTAGCCCTGTGTGTGGGCCTGTCGGGCATCGGCAGTGCCTATGGTGTAACAATCTGCGGTAATGCCGCAATCGGAGCTTTCAAGAAGAACCCCAGCGCCAGTGGTGCCTATATGGGTTTGGCCGCCCTGCCTTCTTCCCAGGGCCTCTACGGCTTCATCGGCTACTTCATTATCATGAACATGTTCCAGCTCATCACGCCGGAGATCACCATGTTCAACGCCTGTGCCATCTTCGGTGTAGGCCTGGCCTTGGGCCTGGTAGCCCTGGTAAGTGCCATCCGCCAGGCAAAGGTTTGCGCCAACGGCATCAGCGCTATCGGTGCGGGGCATAACGCCTTCGGTACCACCATGGTGCTGGCCGTGTTCCCCGAGCTCTACGCTATCCTGGGCCTGCTCATGCTCTATCTGGTGTGCAGCAGTCTCTAATCAGTTCCCCTTACAATCCCCCTCTTTCCCTTTCGGTGGAGGGGGATTCTTTTTACCTTTACGCTAAGACTTATCAAACCGTGCACCTTTGTGCCTTTCCCCAATGACACGTCTCATTTTTTCAATACTCCGGAACGGATATTGTAGGACAGCCCTGATGTGTTGCCTGACGATGACCGCAACGCTGGCTATGGCCCAGCAGAACCGCGGAATCGGCATCTATCCCGGACGCCCCAGTGAATACTTCGGGCCGAAGATAGTTAAGGATAACGAGTTGCGCAACCTGGCACTTCACCGCGCCGTCTATCAGTATTCGGCAAATGCCTCTTACGACAACAACCTGACGGCTCAGTTGCTCACCGACGGCATCGTAAGTCAGGGCGAGCCGGCCTGGCTGGAAGTGCGCTGCAACGACAAGCCCCTGAATACTGCCGACCGCGAAAAGACGCTGAATATCAGCGAATGGTCGAGTACCGTTACTGAGGGCAGTCACGCCACCATCTCCTATACTTGGCACGGCATGATTGTGGAGCCCGACGAGATTCTTATCGAGGGTTTTGTGGCCTACGACGAATCGAAATCGTTCAACGGCTATGAGATAACATGCCAGCTGACCGAACCCGGAGGCAAGAGCAGAAGCATGAAGATGCAGGGACACAGTTTGCCGGGCGAGCCATATAAGCGCAAGGTGAGCAGCGACCCCAACAAGCAGACGGGAGGTGCAGATGTTTCGGCATGCGCCCTGAAGCAGTCCTTCCGCATGAAGGGAGGAGTCCGACTGGGGTCTCTCCTGTTCACCTTCGACCAGCAGAACGCCCTCTACTGGTCGGTGAAGGAGGTCACCCTGATGCACAAGGGAAAACGCATCGCCGTCCTGCCTGCCGACCATTTCCGGAGCGTTTGGATGACACGCAGACAATGTGCAGCGTGGGTTGACCTGGGTGCTATGGCCGACATACAGGAAGTGCGCATCCACCCGGCTTTGCCGCAGGGCAGCATCGATGTATCTATTTCCAGCGACGGAAGCACTTGGACAAAGTTGGGGCGCCTGGACTTGCGGTCGAAGAAGTCGCCCACCCTGGCCGTAGGTGCCAAGGCCCGATATGTGCAGTTGGATGCAGAGGCTGAGAAGGATACCCCACTCTTCATTTCGGAACTTGAGGTTATCGGCCGGGGAGGCGTTACAGCTCAGCCTCAGCCGGAACAGGGGTGGCACGACGGGAAATATTATCTGAACGGAGGTCCCTGGACGCTGAAGCCGCTGGGCGAAGATGAAGCGCCAAGCATTACGGCTACCGTTCCCGCCACCATCCTGTCGTCCTACCATAATGCCGGCGCCCTACCCGACCCGAATACCGGCGACAACCTGAACTTCATTTCCGAGTCGTTCTTCCACCGCGACTTCCTCTATACCCGCACCTTCCACGTTCCGTCCGAGATGAAGGGCAAGCAGGTGCTGCTGAACTTCGACGGCATCAACTGGAAGGCCGAAGTCAAGCTTAACGGCCATGCGATAGGTCGTATAGACGGCGCATTCATACGCGGACAGTTCGATATATCGGAATACCTGAACAAGGGAGAGAACCAGCTGGAAGTGCTCATCCGGCAGACGGCCCATCCCGGTTCGCGAAAGACCAAGACGCGCGAGAGCACCAGCTTCAACGGCGGTGTGCTGGGAGCCGACAACCCCACCTTTCACGCCACCATCGGCTGGGACTGGATAACCACCATCCCGGGTCGCGACATCGGCATCTGGAACGATGTCTATCTCTCGGCCACCAATGCCCTCACCATCTCCGACCCGCTCGTTTCCACTACCCTGAAGGACGGGAAGGCCACGATGACCCCCCGCGTCTTCCTGCGCAACCACAGCCGCGAGACGGTGGCCGGCATACTGGCCGGACACATCGGTGACATACGGTTCGAGAAGAACGTCATCCTGGCGCCCGAGAGCGAGGAGGAAATCAGCTTCAGCCCCAATAGCTTCAAGCAGCTTGCCAACCAGGAGATGAAGCTCTGGTGGCCGGCGGGCTACGGCGAACCGAACCTCTATGAGGCGGGCTACACCTTCTATCCCTCGGACGGTGACAAGAAGGGTATCGTCGAGTACAACTACAAGGCAGGCATTCGCGAGGTGACCTACGCAGACGAGATGCAGAAGCTGCAGCTATACGTCAACGGGAAGCGACTTGTACCCCTGGGCGGTAACTGGGGTTTCCCGGAGAACCACCTGAACTATCGGGGACGGGAGTACGACATAGCCGTCCGCTACCACCAGCAGATGAACTGCAACATGATTCGCAACTGGGTAGGCCAGACAGGCGACGAGGAATTCTTCGAGGCCTGCGACCGCTACGGCGTGATGGTGTGGCAGGACTTCTGGCTGGCCAACCCCGTGGACGGTCCCAATCCCGACGATGAGCCTATGTTTATGGCCAATGCCAGGGATTTCGTGCGCCGCATCCGCCAGCACGCCAGCATAGCCCTCTACTGCGGACGAAACGAGGGTTATCCGCCCGAGACGCTCAACAAGCAACTCGACGAGATGACCGAACAGCTCGTGCCCGGTTCGCTCTACATCCCCAGCTCGGCCGACGACGGAGTGAGCGGACACGGACCCTACCAGGCACGTCCCTACAAGGAGTATTTCGAGAAGCAGACGGGCAAGCTGCACAGCGAGCGCGGCATGCCCAATATTCCCAACGCAGGGAGCCTGCGACGCATGCTCGACGGCCGCCACTACTGGCCGCAGGACGACCAATGGGGCCGCCACGACTTCACCCAGCAGGGTGCACAGGGCGGGGCCTCGTTCAACCGCATGCTCGAGGAGCGCTTCGGCCCTCTGCGCGTTCCGGAACAAATGGATACGCTGGCTGCCTATTCCCGTCTGGCCCAGTGGATTAACTACGACGGATACCGCGCCATGTACGAGGCATCTCAGACCGAACGGCAGGGACTGCTCATCTGGATGAGCCACAGCTGCTGGCCCTCGATGGTGTGGCAGACCTACGACTACTACTTCGACCCGACAGCCGCCTACTTTGGCGTCAAGAAGGCCTGCGAGCCCCTCCATGTCCAGTACAATGCGCTGACGGGAATGGTGCAGCTCGTCAACATGTCCGTACCCACCTGCGAAGTGGGCATAACGGCCACCGTCTTCGACCTGCAGGGACGCCCCCTGTGGCAGCGTACGGCGCGGGTGGAGTCGCTGACCGACACTACCATCGACTGCTTCTTTGCCGAGTCACCCGCCGCCTACCGTGGCACATACTTCCTCTCCCTGACGCTCCAGACCGATGCCCTGCCTCAGCTGCCATCCAAGAACGTCTATACGCTCTCCACAGATGGTTCGCATCAGGACCTCTGGCAGCTGCCCGAAGTGGACGTAGAGATACGGCCGGCAGGAGCTGACCGGCCGGGCGAGTACGTCATATCCAATCCTTCCGGCACCACCCCAGCCCTGATGCTGCATCTCAACCTGTACGATGCGGACAGGAACGAGCAGATCCTGCCCGTTGAGTACTCCGAGAACTACTTCCACCTGATGCCGGGCGAGGAGATAACCGTCAGTATCCGTTGGTGCGAAGAGGACGGCACCTCTCCCCTCCTCCGCCTCGACGGCTTCAACGTCAGGAGCAGCGAGAGCCATTGAAAGCTTGCTTTCATTTGGCCAAGTCGCGACAGACGAAAAGCGAAGCTTAGCGTCAGGCCGCAGACTAATTGATAATTGAACGTCTGGAGCAGCGAGAGCAGAACCAAGCTCGCTTGGATTCTGCCGAGTCGTGACAGACGAAGACCGTAGGTCAACCTTTTAAACGCCCGAAGGGCCTATAGAACATCATGAGAAAGAATATATTATCCGCAGCCCTGCTGCTCAGCAGCCTGAGCCTGTATGCGCAGGGGACGCCGGAACCGAACGCCGAGGGCGACGACCCCACCGACCTGATGAGCGACACCTGGGTGGCCACCGATGCCCTGGGCCGCACCATGCCCGGCGTAGACTCCGTAGGCGTAGTCAGGCACGACCAGCGCCGCGTAGTAGGCATCTTCTACGTTACCTGGCACACGCCCGAGAACCACAACACCCAGGGGCCCTATGCCAACGTTACGGAAATCCTGCAGGACAACCCGATGGCACGCATGCAGAACGACCCCAAGGCATGGCGCTTCGGCATGTACCACTGGGGCGAGCCCGAGGTGGGCTACTTCCTTAGCCAGGACGAGTGGGTCATACGCCGCGACCTCTCCATGCTGCAGGATGCAGGCGTCGACGTCCTCATCCTGGATGCCACGAACGGCATCTGCTACTGGGACCAGTGGGACCTCCTCTTCGCCACCATGACCAAGATGCGCCAGGAGGGCAACCGCACGCCGCAGTTCGCCTTCTGGTCGTACAACGGCAACCCCGTTGAGGTAGTCAGGCAAATCTACCAGCGATACTACAAGGCCGGGCTGTACCGCGACCTCTGGTTCCAGTGGGACGGCCGCCCGCTGCTCCTCTACAATGCCGACCCCTCCAGCGATGCCACCGGCGAGCACCCCGACCGGCACGCCTCCGACTATCCCCAGGAGATACGCGATTTCTTCACCCTGCGCAACATGTGGTGGGGTTCCTATCGCAACAAGGGCAAGCGGTACGTCGGCACCGAGGACAACTGGAGCTTCGGCTACCAGATGAACAACTTCGACATCATCCGCATGAAGCCCTCGGAGCTCGTTTCGCGCCACGAGGGGAAGCCCGAGCAGGCCGCCGTAACCCCCGCGCAGCATCCAGTGGGACTGGAGGGCGAGCCCATGGGCGTGGGCAAGTCGTGGTCGCGCCACACCCTGGAGCCCGAGCTCAACGAGTACGACCTGCCCCGCCGGGCCTACGTGCCTTGGCTGGGGCGCCAGGTAGACCACCCCGAGGGCTACGGCATCTACTTCCAGGAGCGGTGGGAGGACGCCCTGGCGGCCAACCCCCAGTTCCTCTACCTGAACGACTGGAACGAGTGGACGGCCGGCAAGTGGGGCTGGTGGGCACCCTTCATGGGCCGCAAGAACCCGCCCTTCGCCTTCATCGACCAGTACAATGCCGAGTTCAACCGCACCATACAGCCCATGAAGGGGGGCTACACCGACAACTACTACATGCAGATGGCCCAGAACATACGGCGCTACAAGGGCGTGCGCCCCATACCCGAGAACAGGGGGCGCAGGCGCATCAGCATCGACGGCCGCTTCGCCGACTGGGAGTCTGTGGAGGTCACCTACCGCGATACGCGGGGCGACGTCACCCACCGCGATGCCGACGGCTACGCCGGCCTGCACTACACCGACCGCACGGGCCGCAACGACCTGCAGGAGGCCCGCGTAGCCATTACCCGCAGGGGGCAGGTGGCCTTCTACGTACGCTGCGGCGCGCCCATTACGCCCCATACCGACCCCGCCTGGATGCTGCTGCTCATCGATGCCGACCAGGACGCCCAGACCGGCTGGTACGGCTACGACCTGCTGGTGAACCAGGAGGTGCCCGATGCGCACACCACCGTAGTCAAGCGCTACCAGGATGGCCAGTGGACCGCCCTGGGCACCGCGCCCCTGGCCGTCAGCGGCTGCGAGCTGGAGCTGTCCCTACCCGCCCAGTGGCTGGGCATACAGGGCCGCCAGGCCACCTTCGACTTCAAGTGGGCCGACAACCCCGGGGAGCTCCGCGACCCCATATCGCTCTGCACCCACGGCGACACCGCACCAAACCGACGATTCAACTACCGGTTCGTGTGGAAGAAGTGAGGAAATTTTGCAAGAGGCGGGTTTAGCAAATTCTACACCCGCCTCGGAAACATAAAAACAACGGCGTTGTTTCGACAAAACATCGGTATAGAACTGTCAAAACAACGCCGTTGTTCTTGTATAGGGCCGTGTAAGTACTGGTAGTTGTCCATCCTTTCAACTCACCTGTCTGCCCGCCCGACTGTCCGTTTACGGACACACTGTCCGCAGACGGACAGCGGTAAAAACTCATAGTCACCAGAAAGACAGGCACTTACGAGTTTGGCACGCTTTTTGTTACATAGTTTGGCATAACGGACAAGAAAGTATGCAAAGCAGAAGAGAACAAAGCACAATGGACAGGACACTGAGCCGCCGCGAACGGCTGACGATGCGCCTGCGCAGTTGGCTGCGGCCGGCAATAGTATTGGGAACGGCCCTGATAGCGGTCTATGGGGCTGTGCGCCTGATAGAGCGCCGCTACGATATAGCAGAGTTCACCCTTTCGGCCGCAGAATACGGCAGCGTGGAGGCAGGCGTTGGCACCAGTGCCCTGGTGGAGGCCGAGGTGCAGCAGATAGTGACCTCGCCCATCAGCAGCCATATCATGGCCGTCCATCACAGGACGGGCGAAGAGGTGGAGGCGGGCACACCGCTGCTCAGCCTGGACCTGCAGCAGGCAAGCGACAGCTACCAGAAGGCGGTGGAGGAGGAGAAGATGCGCCGACTGAAGCTCGTACAGCTGGAGGCCAACCAGCAGACAAGGCTGGCCGACCTGGGGATGAGAATAAAGGTGGCGGAGACGACGCTCAGCAGCCGCCAGCGCCAGCTGCGCGGCGAGCAACAGCTGGACAGCATAGGCTCGGGCACCACAGAGAGGGTGCGGCAGGCTCAGGCCGACTACGAGACGGCCCGCCTGGAACTGGAGCAGCTGCGCCAGCAACTGCGCGGCGAGCAGACCTCGGCACAGGCCGAGAGGGAGGTGCAGCAACTGGAACTGCAGGTCTTCCGCGCCGACCTCGCCGCCCTGGGCCGCACCCTGGAGCAGGCTCAGGTGCGGGCTCCGCGCTCTGGCACGCTCACCTTCCTGCATAGCTCGGTAGGCGCACAGGTATCGCCCGGCGAAAAGCTGGCCGTAATCAGCGACTTGAGCAGCTACCGACTGAAGGGTGAGGCACCCGAGCGGTATGCCGACCGCATCGTGCCGGGCGCTCAGGTGAGGATTCGCGCCGGGCAGGCCGAGCTGAACGGTGTGGTGAGCAACGTGAACCCCCTGTCGCAGCAGGGCAACATCTCCTTCCTGGTCAGCCTTGCGGAGCCCAACCATCCCGCCCTGCGACCGGGGCTCAGGGTGGAGGCACGCATACTTACTGCGCTCAGGGACAGCGTACTGCGCATCAGGAACGGCTCCTTCTACGAGGAACCTCGCATATACTCCCTGTTCGTCAGGGAGGGCAACGTCCTGCGCCGACGCGATGTCCGACTGGGACTGGGCGGGTATGACTATGTAGAAGTGCTCTCGGGCCTGAAACCTGGCGAGCAGGTGGTCGTGAGCGATATGCAGGACTTCGCCGACCACAGGGAAATCAGGGTGAAGTAAGGTTCAGGGTTCAACAGATATAAAACAAAACAAAAAGATATGAGTATGATAGAATTGAAGAAAGTGGGCCGCGTCTTCCGCACCAGCGAGGTGGAGACCATAGCCCTGGAGAATGTAAACATCAGTATCGAGAAGGGGGAGTTCGTGGCCATAATGGGGCCAAGCGGATGCGGCAAATCGACCCTGCTGAACATCATGGGCCTGCTGGACCGGCCTACCGAGGGAGAAGTCATCCTGAAGGGAACGCCCACGGGCAGCCTCAGCGACCGGCGGGCAGCAGCCTTCCGCAACCGGACGGTGGGCTTCGTCTTCCAGAGTTTTCACCTGATTCCCTCGCTCAACGTGCTGCAGAACGTGGAGATGCCCCTGCTATACTGCGGCATGAGCGAGGGCAAGCGGCACGAGCGGGCACGCCAGTTGCTGGAGCAGGTGGGCATGAGCCACCGCCTGCGCCACCTGCCCAGCCAGCTCTCGGGCGGACAGAGCCAGCGCGTAGCCATAGCCCGCGCCATGGCCTGCAACCCCGACATCCTGCTGGCCGACGAGCCTACGGGCAACCTGGACTCGCACATGAGTGCCGAGATTATGCAACTGCTGCTCCAACTGAACCAAAAGGAGGGGCGCACCATCGTTATGGTGACTCACAACGAGGAGCAGGCCCATCAGGCCGACCGCATCATCCGCTTCTTCGACGGGCGGCAAGTAGAGTGATTTTTCCGAGATTCCGAGATTTCGATGTTTCGATATTCCGATGTTTCGATATAACGACATCAAATAAAAAAGAATGAAAGAGATATTCCGACTGGCGCTAATCAACATGCGCACGCAGCCCCTGCTGGCTGCACTCACCGTCATCGGCTCGGCCGTAAGCATCTGCCTGGTCATGATGGTCTTCATCGTCCGCCAGGCAAGCCTGGCCGACTACGGTAACGAACCCAACCGCTCGCGCACCCTATACTGCTGTGCCCAGGTATTCAAGCGGGCGAAGGGGGGCACCGAGAGTTCCTGGATGGGTGGCAGGCTGGTGAACGAAGTCTTCCTGCCCCTGAAGACGCCCCAGGCGATAGCCGTTTTCAAGGGCATCAGCAAGCAGGAGGTAGCGCTGACGGGCCTGGAGTCGCAGGAGATTTACGTCAGGGCCGCCAATGCCGACTACTTCCGCATCTTCCGCTTCGACCTGCTGGCCGGCCAGACCTTCACGCCCGAGGAGTGCCACGAGGGCAGTCGGCTGGTCATCCTCTCGGAGAGCGTGGCCGCCCACTACTTCAGCCATCCGGCCGAGGCTGTGGGCCAGGAGGTGAGCATCAACGAAGACAGCTACGTGGTGAAGGCCGTGGTGCGCGACGTGGCCTCCATCATGAAGGCCGCATACGCCCAGGCCTGGATACCCTGCTCGGTTGAGGAGGACTTCGGGCGGAATGGGCCCTATCAGGTGGCCATGCTGGGCGAGAGCGAGGCCGGCCTGGCGGCCATACGCGACGAGGTGGAGCAGCGATTGCGCGTACACAACCAGACGGTGCTGCCCGACACGCTCGACCTCCTGGGGCAGCCCGCTAGCCAGGAGGATTACTTCTACCGCAACTCCGCCAACCGCATACCTGGGCTGAAGAACATACGCAGGGAGTTCTACATCATCTACCTGGTGCTGCTCGTCATCCCCGCCCTGAACATCGCCAGCATGACGCGGAGCCGGCTCCGCCAGCGCGAGGCCGAGATAGGCGTGCGACGGGCCTTCGGAGCCACGCGGCGGGCCATCCTGGTGCAGACCTTCATGGAGTCGATGGTGCAGACGCTGCTGGCCGGCCTGCTGGGCCTGGGGCTTTGCTTCCTGCTGCTCGCCTGCTTCGGAGGCAGCATCACGCAGGGTGTCTTGAACCAAAGTATGGGGCCCACCTTCGGCTTCGCTTGGACGCTCGACCTGAGCATCCTCTTCCAGCCCGCAGTATGGCTGTGGACCCTTCTCTTCTGCCTCATACTGAATGCCATCAGCAGCCTTGTCCCCACCTGGCGGGCCAGCCGCTGCAACATAGTGGAATCCTTGAAATGAACCTCCATAAAAGTATAGCCTTATGAAACAGATATATCGTTACCTCATCACACAGATATGGAACGAGCGGCGTTCCAACATAGCGCTCCTGCTGGAACTGTTCATCATAGCCTGCATCATGTTCGTCATCGTCGATGCCGCGTGGTGCCTGCATCTGCTCTACAGCGAGCCTATGGGCACAGACATCAGCCACTGCTATCAGATACAGACCAAATGGTTCAGCAAGGGCTCGCCCTCGTACGACGCCTCCTACGACGATGAGACGCTGAAGTACGAGACACGGATGAACCTGCTCGGCATGATGCAGAATGACGAGGACGTGGAATATGCCGCCTACTCGATGAGCTGCGCGCCCTACAACCTCTCGGCCATGCTTAGTGGCTACGCCATAGATTCCACGTTCATCAGCGCCCGGGTCATGGTAGTCCAGCCCGACTTCGTACACGTCTTCCGCCTGCAGAGCCAGAGCGGTATGACGGCGCAGCAGATGGCCGATGCCCTGGAGAAGAACGAAGTGCTCATCTCGTCGAACCTCATGGAAGGCGACTCCGCCCGCCACCTGGTGGGCAGGATGCTCACCGACTATAGCGGGCTCCTCCGCGTGGCAGGCCTGGTGCAACCCATCAAGCGAATAGAGCGCGAGGGGCTGGACAACGAGTGCTCCAAGGAATACATATTCCTACTTGAGCGCGGTGGCATAGAGAACGGATGGCTGGACTTCTCCGTGCGGGTGAAGGCCGGGCGCGAGCGCCAGTTCGAGGAGCGCATACGCCGCCAGATCAGGGACAGGCAGCTGCGCGTGGGCAACCTCTTCATAAGCGGCATAACGCGCTTCGAGACCCTGCGCGAGGAGGCCGTGGCACGAGACCGTCAGACACTGCAGCTGCCCATGATGATAGGCGGTTTCCTGCTCTTCAACGTCTTCCTGGGCCTGCTGGGCACCTTCTGGTTCCGCACCCAGCAACGGTTCCCCGAGATAGGACTGCAAAAGGCTATGGGCGCCACGCCCGGCGACGTGGCCCTGCGCCTGATGTGCGAGGCCGTACTCCTACTCTCGATAGCCTTCCTGCCCTCCGTACTCATCGACTATAACCTGGCTGTTAAGGGCGTGACACAACTCTACAACGGCCTGACCTTCGAGGGCGGACGCTTCTTCATCAACCTGGGCCTCACCTACCTCATCCTGCTGCTTATCATCATAGCCGGCATCTGGTTCCCCACCCGGCAGGCAGCACGCACCAACCCCATCGACGTACTGAGGAATGAATAGGCTATACATTATTATATATATATTATTCACCTGCCTCTCCCTACAGCCTGTCATGGCCGCGCGTATGCTTACGCTGGAAGAGACGGTAAGGCTGGCACGGCAGCAAAGTGCCGATGCAGCCGTAGCGCTGAACGAGCTGAAGGCTGCCTACTGGGAATACCGCTCCTTCCGCGCCGACTTGCTGCCCGAGGTGACGCTCGGCGCCGACCTGCCTACGTACAACAAGCGATACAATGCCTACCAGACCGACGAGGGCAGCTATACCTACGTGCGCAGTAACTACCTGGAGGCAGGCGGCACGCTGAAGGCCGTGCAGAAGATATGGCCTACAGGCGGCACACTCTCCCTGAGCACCAGCATAGACTTCCTGCGGCAGTTCGGCACGGGCGGAGAGCACCGCTTCATGTCCGTCCCGGTGGGCATTACCCTGCAGCAACAACTCTTTGCAGCCAACGAGGTGAAGTGGCGGCGGCGCATAGAGCCCCTGCGATACAGGGAGGCAAAGGCCAACTTCCTGGCCGATACGGAAGAGGTGACGATGAGGGCTGTGACCTACTACTTCAACCTGCTACTGGCACGGGAGAACCTGAAGACGGCATGCCAAAACTACGAGAATGCGCAGAAGCTATACGAGGTAGCCAAGGTGAAGAGGCAAATGGGCTCCATCAGCGAGAACGACCTCAGACAAATGCGCCTCTCTATGCTGCAGGCAGAGAGCACCCTCACCAACTCGCAGACACAGCTCAACAGCAGTCGCTTCCGTCTGGCAACCTACCTGGACCTGCCCGACTCTATAGACATCGGGTACGAAGACCTCGCGGCCGACATGCGGCCACGCCCCGTAAACTACGAGGAGGCGCTGGAACGGGCCATGGAGAACAACCCCATCGTGCTGAACCTGGAGCGCAGGACGCTGGAGGCCGACTACAGCGTGGCTACCGCCCGGGGCAACCAGCGCAGTATGAGCCTCTATGCCAGCGTGGGCTATACGGGGCAGGGCGATGCGATGCGGAGGGCCTATGCTCCCCTGCGCGACTACCAGACGGTGGAGGTGGGCCTGAGCATACCCCTGCTGGACTGGGGTAAGCGGCGCGGACGGGTGCGGGTGGCCGAGAGCAACCGCGAGATGGTGCAGAGCCTGGCCCGACAGGAGCGGCAGTCCTTCGAGCAGAACCTGTACATACTGGTGGAGGAACTGAACAACCAGAGCCGCCAGCTACTCATCGCCCAGGAGTCCGACAGCATCGCACAGCGCAGGTATGAGACAAACATAGCCACCTATCTGGCGGGCAGCATAAGCACCCTGGAGCTCAACGACGCCCAGCAGAGCAAGGACCAGGCCCGCCAGCGGCGCATAGAGCAGCTCCACCAATACTGGTACCGATACTACCAACTGCGCAGCATCACCCTATGGGACTTCGACAGGAACGAGAGTATCAATGCGGATATCGAGGCAATTGTGAAGGATGAGGAATCGTAACTTTGACCTGCGGTCGAAAGTCTTGGACGAGCCAAGCGAACATAGTTCGTGATCCTTTCGCTCGGAAATATCCAAATAAATTTGACCTATGGTCTTATTTTGTCACGACTCGGCATAACAAAACGTGTTTTGTTTGCTCTCGCTGCTCCAAAATTTGGTATTTCGCTCGCTTAATCGTACCTTTGCAACCATGATACTGATAATAGACGATGACATAGGCATCCGTACATCACTGACAATGATGCTCCGCCGTGCCGGATACGAGCCACATGCGGTGGCCTCGCCAAGGGAGGCCATAGCCATAGTGAAGCAGCAGAAACCGCGCCTCATCCTGATGGATATGAACTACTCGCTGACCACCTCGGGCGACGAGGGGCTCGTGCTGCTGCAGCAGGTGAAGCTCTTCCAGCCCGACGTACCCGTTATACTGATGACGGCCTGGGGCAGCATCCAGCTGGCGGTGAAAGGTATGCGGGCGGGAGCCTTCGACTTTGTGACGAAGCCCTGGAACAATGCCGCGCTGATGCAACAGATAGAGAATGCCCTGGAGATTACAGAAAACCCGCCTCCCGCAAAAGACAGGAAGGGGGGGCGGCCCAATCCCCACTCCGCCGCCGAGGGGCAGGGAGATGGACTGCCCGACGGATCCCCCACCATCGTGGGACGCTCGCCGGCCCTGTTGCAGGTGCTCGATACCGTGCGCCGCATAGCACCCACGAATGCCAGTGTGCTCATCACCGGCGAGAGCGGGACGGGCAAGGAACTGATAGCCGAAGCCGTGCACCGCCTAAGTCGGCGCAGCGGCAAGCGATTCGTGAAGGTGAACCTGGGCGGCATGTCGCAGTCCCTCTTCGAGAGCGAGATGTTCGGCTATCGGCAGGGAGCCTTCACAGGAGCCAACACAGACCGCGAGGGACGTTTCGCCGTAGCCGACGGCGGCACCATCTTCCTGGACGAGATAGGCGACCTCGATATGGGCAGCCAGGTAAAGCTGCTCAGGGTACTTCAAGACCACACATTCGAGCCACTGGGCGACACCCGGCCGCGCCAGGTGGATGTGCGTGTGGTATGCGCCACGAATGCCGACCTGCCGGGGCTCATCCGGGAGCGACGTTTCCGCGAGGACCTCTACTACCGCATCAACCTCATCACCCTGCGGCTGCCGGCACTCAGGGAGCGGCGCCAGGACGTTCCGCTGCTGGCTCGCCACTTCATCAGCCAGGCAGGGCGCACCCAGGCTATACCCTACACGGCCCAGCTGCTGCCCGAGGCAGAGCAGTACCTGAGCAGCCTGCCCTGGCCCGGAAACATACGGCAGCTGAAGAATGTGGTGGAGCGTACATTGCTGGTCAGCCAGAAGAGCTGGCTGGGACGGGAAGACTTCGAGCGGCAGGTGGAGCAGGAACCAAGGGCAGAAGTGGAGAACAGGGCCGGGGAAGGTTTGCTCACACTGGAAGACCAGGAGCGCCAGGCCATTATAGAAGCCCTGAGGCAGTGCGATGGAAACGTAAGCCGTGTAGCCCAGACACTGGGACTCAGCCGCGGGGCCCTCTATCGCAGAATGGAAAGATACGGGATAAAATGAAGGGAAAAAGCACATATATAATAATGATAGCAGTATATGCCCTCTTGCTACTGCTGCTATACAGCCTGCTCCCCTCCCTCGGTCCGCAGGAGGCCCTAATGGGCAGAGGGGGTCTGTGGGGGTGGGCCTTCTACCTGGCTCTGTGCCTCCTCGTCCTATTGCCCATCCTGCATCGCCGTATGATGCGGCCCATGAGGGCGCTGACCGACGGCATGTCGCTGCTGCGGGAGCAGGACTTCTCCAGCAGGTTAAGTCCCGTAGGGCAACCCGAGGCGGACCGGGTGGTAGAGGTCTTCAATAGTATGATGGGGCGACTCAGGGAGGAGAGACTCCATGTGCGGGAGCAGGAACGACTGCTCGACCTGCTGGTGAGCGTATCGCCCATGGGCGTAGTCATGCTCGACCTGGACGGGAGGGTACAGAGTATGAATCCGGCTGCCGTACGTCTGCTGGCAGTGAGCGGGACGGCAGAGGGCAAGATGCCTGCCGAACTGGACAGTCCGCTGGCCACCCGCCTGGCGGAACTGAAGGAGGGAGAGTCGCTGACCACCGGAACAAACGATGCTCATATCTACAGGCTTACGCGCTCCGCGTTCCCCGACAGGGGTTTCTCGCATCCCTTCCTGCTCGTAGAGAGCCTGACGGAAGAAGTGATGAATGCACAGCGCGAGGCATACGAACGGGTCATTCGCATGATAGCGCACGAGGTGAACAACAGTATGGCTACGGCCCGTTCCATCCTGGACATGACACATCAGGAACTATCTTCCGAACCGCAGCACCAGGAGGCAGCCGGGGCACTGGAAGCCTGTGCCGAACGCTGCGATGCCCTTTCGGCCTTTATCACCAGGTTTGCCAGTGTGGTAAAGGTGCCCGAAGCCAACCTGATGCCCGTAGGACTGAACGACCTGGTAGAGTCGAACCGCCTTTTCCTGGAGTCGCTCTGCTCGCGTAGCCAGGCCAAGCTGCATTTCTCTCTCTGCAACGAGAACCCCAGGGTGATGTGCGACGCAGAGCTGATGATGCAGGCGCTGGTGAACATACTGAAGAACGCCGTGGAGAGCGAGGGATCGAATCCCCGACAGATATGGATAGAGACACAGGCCAGCCCCGCCTGCATCATCATTGCCGACAATGGCTCGGGTATAACGGAGAAGGTGGAGCGAAGCCTCTTCACCCCCTTCTTCACGACCAAGCCCAGGGGCAGCGGGCTGGGCCTGCTGCTGGTGCGCGAGGTATTGCGCCGCCACCAGTGCCGCTTCTCGCTCCGCACAGATGCCGACGGGCTAACCCGCTTCCGCATCTGGCTCAGGGAGGCGGGGAAGGGAATGAGGAGCTCGGGGACGCTATGAACAAGACACTTCTGAGAAGGGCTGGCCTCTGTGCCCTGGCACTGGCCACAATAAGCATAGAGGCATCATCACAAAACGCTGGCGGGGCGCGTGCGACGGCTGGCGGCAGTTCGTACTGCGCGATTGCCGACAAGAACAGGGTTATGGTCAGCATGGCTGAATACCCCGGGGCTATGCGCAACCCCATGAAGGGATTCCGCGAGTTCTTCATGAGGGGGAGCGACCGCCGCAGGCCTGACTACCCCTACCCCTTCGGCTCGATGATAAAGGAGTATATGCCCTGGAACATGCTGGAGCGGGATGCGGGGGACAGCGTGGCTACCGTCGTTGCCTGCTCAAACCGACTATGGGCGGGCGTAGAGGAGCAGAACGTGAAGGTCATACCCCGCGTATTCATCGTATGGATGGAACCCTGGCACGGCGGGCAAGCCAAGAATCCGCATAACCCCTACGACCTGAACGGATGGCACTGGCCCGCCGACATGCCTGGCGAAACAGGCCCGTACAGGCAGAGACCGGGGTCGCCAGGAGCATACGTGGAGGAGGCCGACTCGCTTGCTTGCATCAGCGGCGGATACTTCGACCCGAGGTTCCCCGACAGGGTGCGGGCACTGGTGCGCAAGCTGGGACAGGCATGGGACAACGATCCGCGCGTGGCATACGTGGAGATGGGAATCATAGGGGAATGGGGAGAGCATCATGACCCCGACCTGTCAACCGTCTATCCGCCGCACGACGAGCCTCGCCATGTGGCGGGCAGAACGTGGATTCCGGGTATGCAGAAGGTGCTGGGCGATGCGTTCAGGGAGGCATTCCGCAACAAGAAGGTCATGGTGAGATATGCATATGAGTTCAACGACTACGACTTCGGCATTTACTGGGACTCGTGGGCACAGCCCGAGGAAGAGGGGCGCGGATACAGGGAGATGCTCCACCGGGGCGACTACTGGCGCAACTGCCCTGTGGGAGGCGAGATTACATGGAACTGGGGCACCCTGCAACTGAATGGTTTCCGCAGCCTGGAGGACTGCCTGAAGGACAGCCTGACGTTCAGCAGGACGATGGAGCAGGTGCGCAACCTTCACTGCAACCACCTGGGCGGCGTCACATGGGCCGACTTCTCCGACTCGCTCTTCATGGCGCGGGCCGGCGAACTGCAGAAGGCTATGGGCTACAGGTTCGTCATGACGCAAGCCACATTCCCCCGGCAGCTTAAACGGGGGCGCAGGTTCAGAGTCGGCATAGAAGTGGAGAACCGGGGCTCGTCGCCCTTCTATTATGACTGGCCTGTAGAGCTGGCGCTGCTCGACGCCAGAAGCCGCCAGCCGGTTTGGAAGAAGAGGTTCAGCAGGGCACACATCTCGGCCTGGATGCCCGGAGAGGATTGGGACAGCAGGACTGGGGCATACAGGCTACAGCCAGCGGGAAACCGGCTCTGTGGGTCGTTCAGATTGCCACAAGAGGTGAAGAGCGGCACGTATATACTGGCCGTTGGCATACTGGACCCGGCATGCAACCGCCCCACCCTGAGGTTTGCCAACACCAACTACCTGCAGGGCGGATACCACCCGCTGGGCTACGTGGGCGTGGGATGCAGCCCGGAGAGGGTGGAGCTGCCAACGACAGAGTTCTATGACCTGCAGGCCGACACAACGCTCAACTACGCGAAAGATTATAAGCAGGATTGAAGTGAACTTCATTCTGCGTTTGCTCCCCCACACACACAAGAAAAAAGAGGCGGCCGCCATCACGGCGACTGCCCCTTCCAAAAATGAAAAAAAAAATCTTTGCGAGCCAGTCCCCTTTCGGGGCCGGCAGCTAACAGCGCGTGTGAGACACGCTGTTTCCGGCTGCGTTACAGCCTCGCCCCCCGGCCGCAAACGGCGCGGGGCGCTTGGCCGCGACGTCTCCCTGTTACAGCTTCGGACCGGCTGCTACCAGTGCCTTGCCGGCCTCGTTGCCCTCGTACTTCTTGAAGTTCTTGATGAAGCGGGCTGCCAGGTCCTTAGCCTTCTCCTCCCACTCGGCACGGTTCTGGTACGTGTCGCGGGGGTCCAGGATGCCCCATGCCACGCCGTCGAGCTGTGTGGGAACCTCCAGGTCGAAGTAGGGAATCTTCTTGGTGGGAGCCTTCAGTATGGCCCCGCCCAGGATGGCATCGATGATGCCGCGCGTATCGCGTATGCTGATGCGCTTGCCCGTGCCGTTCCAGCCGGTATTCACCAGGTAGGCCTTTGCGCCGCTCTTCTCCATCTTCTTGACCAGCTCCTCGGCATATTTGGTGGGGTGCAGCTCCAGGAAGGCCTGTCCGAAGCAGGCGCTGAAGGTGGGCGTGGGCTCGGTGATGCCGCGCTCGGTGCCTGCCAGCTTGGCTGTGAAGCCGCTGAGGAAGTAGTACTTCGTCTGCTCGGGCGTCAGTATGCTGACGGGAGGCAGCACGCCGAATGCGTCGGCCGAGAGGAAGATGACGTTCTTTGCATCGGGGCCGGCGCTCTTGCCGTTCACCTTCTGGGCAATCTTCTCGATGTGGTTGATGGGGTAGCTCACGCGCGTGTTCTCCGTCACGCTCTTGTCGGCGAAGTCAATCTTGCCCTGGGCGTCCACCGTAACGTTCTCCAGCAGTGCATCGCGGCGGATGGCATTGTAGATGTCGGGCTCGCTCTCCTTGTCGAGGTTGATGACCTTGGCGTAGCATCCGCCCTCGAAGTTGAACACGCCCTCGTCGTCCCAGCCGTGTTCATCGTCGCCGATGAGCAGACGCTTGGGGTCGGTGGAGAGGGTAGTCTTACCCGTGCCGGAAAGACCGAAGAAGATGGCGGTGTTCTTGCCCTCCATATCGGTATTGGCCGAGCAGTGCATGGATGCGATGCCCTGCAGGGGCAGGTAGTAGTTCATCATCGAGAACATGCCCTTCTTCATCTCGCCGCCGTACCAGGTGTTGATGATTACCTGCTCGCGCGTGGTGGTATTGAACGCAGCGCACGTTTCCGAGCGCATGCCCAGCTCCTTGTAGTTCTCAACCTTTGCCTTCGAGGCGTTGTAGATGACGAAGTTGGGCTCGAACTTCTCCAGTTCCTCGGCTGTGGGCTGGATGAACATGTTCTTCACGAAGTGTGCCTGCCATGCCACCTCTACGATGAAGCGCACGCGCAGACGGGTGGCCTCGTTGGCGCCGCAGAAGGCGTCGACCACATAGAGCTCCTTGTTGCACAGCTCCTTTACGGCTATCTCCTTCACCTTGGCCCATACTTCCTCCGACATGGGGTGGTTGTCGTTGGGGTAGTCCTCTGTCGTCCACCACACCTTGTCGGCGCTCTGGGCGTCCTTCACGATGTACTTGTCCTTAGGCGAACGGCCCGTGAAGATGCCTGTCATCACGTTCACGGCGTCCAACTCAGTGAGCTGGCCCTTGTCATAGCCGGTAAGCTCGGATTTCATCTCCTCCTTGAAGAGGAATTCGTAGGAAGGGTTGTGGGCAATCACGGTGGACCCCGTGATGCCATACTTTGTAAGATCTAATGTTGCCATACTTTTACCTTAAATTATTTATAGTTAAATATAATATCTTCTACCTTATTCTACCTCAAAAACATCTGCTTCCGGCCCGATTTTAATCCAGTAAAACCAATTCGGTCGCAAAAGCGGCACAAAGGTACGCTTTTCTTTTGAACTAACGAAACGGTCAGGCACTTTTTTTGCCCCCTCGCAATACATATTTTCTTTTTAATGCTAATTTTGCGAAGCCGAGTTGGCAATTAAGAAAACTTTTTGCTATTTTTGCATGCTGAAAATGTGAATATATAACCAACACTAAAAGCAAATAAATCAAATGAAGGTAATTAATATGGGTCAGTCGACGAGCGTAATGAACCAGTTCGTCGCTGAATTGCGCGACGTAAACGTGCAGAAGGATCGCATGCGGTTCCGTCGCAACCTCGAGCGCATTGGCGAGATTCAGGCATACGAGATAAGCAAGCAGCTGCCCTATGCCGAGCGCGTAGTGAAAACACCCCTTGGCGAGGCTAATATGGTGCTTCCGCGGGAGCAAGTGGTCGTCGGCACGGTCTTTCGGGCCGGCCTGCCGCATCACCAGGGATTCCTCAACGTCTTCGACGGCGCCGACAATGCCTTCGTCAGCGCATTCCGTTATTATAAGGACAAAGCTCAGCGACAGGTGGACGTTCACATCGAATACATCGTCACCCCCGACCTGAACGGACGCATACTGCTCCTCGTCGACCCCATGCTGGCCACGGGCGAAAGCCTGGAACTCGCCCTCGAGGCCCTCGTAACGCGCGGCACGCCCTCGCAGATTCACCTGGCCTGCATCATAGCCAGCCAGCAGGGCGTTGACCACCTGACACAGCGCTATGCCGACCGCGATGACATCACCCTCTGGTGTGCAGCTATCGACCCCACCCTCAATGAGTTCTCATACATCGTGCCAGGCCTGGGCGACGCCGGCGACCTCGCTTTCGGCGAGAAATTAAGCAACAGATAGCCCGCAATCGGCCGCAAGCCAACGCTTTGGCTGAGAGCAAAAGCGCGGAAGGGAAACCAAAAGCACAAAAGGGAAACCAAAAGCGCAGAATAGAGAGCTAAAGCGCGGAATAGAGGGCTAAAACGCGGAATAAACTGCCTGCCAAAGCGCAGAATGGGCTGAGATGTAAATAATAGAGGCGATTCCCTCAGGGAACCGCCTCTACCTTTTCTCTCATTAATAACTGTAGTGCTTATTTCAAAGCTTCCAAAACTTCTGCTTTCTGATCATCGTTCAGTTCGTTGTTCTTAGCCAGGAACTGGAAGAACTTCACGATGTCGCCGTCGAAATAGTCGTTGCAGGCCTTCTCCATAACAATCTTGCAGTAATCCATCTTGGAAACCTTGGGAGTGAAATAGAGCATTGAACCTACCTTGCTTGACTTGACAAAACCCTTGTTTACAAGAATCTTCAAGAACGTAGCCAATGTGGTGTAAGCAGGCTTGGGTTCTTCATAACCTTTGAGAATGTCATTCGTGAAACCACCTTTTTCCTTCAAATTCCAAAGGATAAGCATTACCTGATGCTCTGCCTTTGTCAAAAATTTCTTTTCTTTCATGTTACTTGTGACTTTTAGATTGTAAATTAATGAAACTGGTTGCAAAGTTACAAAAACCGAGCTTAATGTTTTTGTTCTTGTTGTAATATTTACAGAGAAAACGCCTTATTTAACTTTTTTTTGTGATGTAGAATGTTTTTTTGTACTCTTTTCTATGGATTACAACGTTAAAATATAGCACGATTAGGAATTTCTCGTTAAGATTGACCTAGAATTTCATAAGAAATTTACTCTTCGATAATAGAGGTGCTTGGATTGCGCAAACCAGTGGCTTTACTCAGGTAGGCTTTGGCCGTTCCGAATTTCAAGAACAAGTCCAGGCGCACGGGTATGTGGTTCTTGTCGTCGGAGATATAGAAGGTGATAATCTCATTCTCCTTTTTCCTGTCATATTCAACAAAGGAAAAGACCAGGCAGCGGTACGTAACACCCGTACTTTTCATCTTGAAATTCCGCTTGCCGCGGTAAATCAGCGTGATGTCTTCCACTTTGTGGCCATCGGCCATCGGAAATTCCATCTTCTCGCCTTCCTTGAACTTGCTGGCATCAAAAGAGCGAGCCCTCATCATCATGCTCATCATGTCATAGACGCAGTCGGGGCGCGTTGTCTGGCCATAGGTTTTTACGCCTTGCCTGTTCAGGTATTCCTGCCTTAAAGCCGTTTTGCCTTCAGGATAAGAATACCAAAGCTGGTCGACATAATACTTGTTGCCCTCGTTGGCCGCCTTCTTGTAGTACCAGGGAACCATATCGTATGAAATGATGCTCTGCAGGGTGTCGCGCATCATGAAGAATTTGTCAACCTTGCCACTCGTCATTGTCAACAGGTGGCTTTGAAATGCCTCTTTCCCATTCCAGGTTGTGGTTGTAGTCGACCATATAGCCGAACCGGCCTTCATCCAAACGAACTTCCAGTTGAAGTATAGCTGGTAGGTCAGGGACTCGCCTGGTTGTACGGCTGTATTTACAATGCTGCATTGCGCACCGATTCTTTGAGGAGGGAAAAACAAAAGCAAAAGCGTTGCGCATATATATATATATAATGTATAGTGTCGCATCTCTAAATTGGCCTTATATGTTTTTATTGCTATTTCTTCCGGATTGCTGTCAGAAGCCCATGCCGCCTCCGCCAAAGCTGCTACCGCCGAAGCCGCTGCTGCCACTTTGCCGGCTGCTGGAGCCTTTCTTCGCATTCCGCCTTTCTTCTTCGCGCTGCTTGTTTCGGTCGGTGGTGGATTTCTTCTTGTCGGGCTTCTGCTTAGTAATAGCCAGGGGCTTTTGCTTGCTGCGGTCGATGCTCCTTACGTTCCAGTCTTGTTCCAAATCCCATTGCGCCTTCAGATTCATTGGCTTTGGGAAATAGAAGACTTCCTCGGGCTGCAGGCCTTCGGCATAGTTGCCGGTGTCCCATTTGTTATTTCCGTTTCGGTCGATATAGCATCGCATGTAGTATTCGGCTGCTTTCAGATAGTAGAAATCGGCCCTGCCAGTGGAGTCGGCTCTCACCTCGGCTACTAATTTGTCGCTCTTATTCATCAACTGTACGACTACGCCTGTGTCGGGCAGGATGACATTAACGAATATTGACCCGTATTCTTCCATACCCTTAATCTTGAATTCCTGCTTTAGGGACTTGGATTCGTTACCCATTATGCTTCTGAATGCAGCGCTGTCCGCCTCAAAGCGATATTGCCTTTCGGGCTCCCATTCGGCGTATAGCATATACGAGCTTAAGTCGTGTTCCACAGGCAGGAAAAGGTAGGGGGCATCTACCCATGTCGTATCCTCTTTCATCGTGAAATGTATAAGCGAGGTATCCACTTTTGCCAGCGGCTCCTTTGCCGTAAAGCGCATGTTTTGGTTAGGATCCAGCGTGCCGGTTGGCTTTGCCGAAATTTCCAGCCAAGTCTTTTCGTAGGGGTTCTCCTCTGGCGGCAGCGGCTCTTTTGACTTTTTCTGCCTTTTCTCGCGCTCCTTGTTCCAGTCGTCTATCTGCTTCTGTTTCTCCTTGCGTATCTTTTCATAGGGCTGTTTCGAGACTAAGTCCAGCGTATCCGAGTGAGGCGAGAGTTTGCCCAGCGTGTCTGTCTCCAGATAGGTGAGCACCAGTGAAAGGGTGTCCTGCTGGTGCGAGTATGTTGTATCGGTAATCCAGTAGGTTATGGTGTCATTGTTCTCCGTCGGTTCCGCCAGCAGGCAAGAGGCGTCAAAGTTTAAACCTTCAATGGTCGGCAACGAGTCGGCCGGTGCGGTGAAGTATAATTTGAAGAAGTCCGGTTCGGGGCGCTCTGTTTTCAGTAAGTGAAGGTCTTGCCCTTCCTCGAGGAAAGCCAAAAGCACTACATCATCGGGCAGGAAGTGGGTGTATGGGATTACCCGAATGGAATCATAGTGCGTGGAATCGCGCCAGATAGTGTCCATTCTTACGTCCGGCTTGCTCGAAGTAGTCAGGATAGTGGTGTCGAAGGCTATCATTTCGCTCTTCTGATTGAAGAGGAAGTCTCCGTCGGCATCTTTTAGGGCAAAGGCCCGGTAGCTGCCGTTCTTTACGCCCTTGATAGAGAAGCGTCCGCTGCTGTTTGTGCGCGACACCCTGAGGAATGGCGTACTGCTGAGCAGGGTGTCGTTAAAGGTTGAGTCGGCAGGATATAGGCCCACCAGAATGCCTTTGACGGGTTCCAGGTCTTGAGCGTTAAGCACAGTGCCGGATATTTCCATCGTGTCTATTTCCTCGCCCGTGCTGAACGAGAAGGTGTAGTTCCCCATCGGGTTGCCCTCGTTGTTGTCCTGGATGGCATCGCTGAAGTCGATAGTATATGTAGTGTTGGCCTGCAAGCTGTCATAGAGGGTTATCTTTACCTTCTTGCCCTCGGCTCTAATATTGGCCGCCTCAATCTGCGGGGGCGAGACGATGACTTTCTCGCTTGCATTTTCCAGCTTGATGAATTCGTCGAAGAGGATGCTGATTTTCTTTTTTGCGTTTGAGACTGAACGATAGCCTGGATTGGAACTGACCACTTTTGGCGGGTTCACATCATAGATGCCGCCATCAGGGCTTCCAATGCTTGCGCAGGCCATGACTACCAGCATTAGAAACATAGTGTATGCCAGGTGTTTTCCTCTCATTTGTTCAGCTTCAGTATTTCTTCGATGAAATCTCGTTTGTTGCTCAGGCGCGGCACTTTGTGCTGCCCGCCCAGTTTTCCTTTCCCCTTCAGCCAGTCATTGAAAAGTCCTCTCCTGGCTACGATGATTTCCAGGGGTTGCAGGGTGATGTCCTTGAAGCGCTTGGCTTCGTAGTCGGAATTTATCCGCTGGAGGGCCTCGTCCAGTATGCGGGCAAAGGCGTTGAGGTCCTCGGGCATCTGGCTGAACTCGATAATCCACTGGTGACGGCACTTCCCGTGCTCATCCATGAAGACGGGGGCAGCCGTGTATTCCAGTACCTGTGCTCCGGTCTGGCGGCAGGCTTCGGCAAGTCCCTTCTCGGCATTGTCCACAATCAGTTCTTCGCCGAAGGCATTGATGAAGAACTTCGTGCGCCCTGTAATAATAAACTTATAGGGGTCTTTCTGCGTGAAGCGGATTGTATCGCCAATCATGTATCGCCATAGTCCGCTCGTCGTACTGATGACCATAGCGTAATTGCGACCTGTCTCTACGCCCCAAAGGGGAACAACCGAAGGATGTTCGCTCTCCAGTTCGTCCATAGGGATAAACTCATAGAAAACGCCATAGTCTATCATCAGGCTCATTGCGGGATTGCCCGGGTCGTCTTGCAGACCGAAAAAGCCCTCCGAGGCGTTGTAAGTCTCCATGTAGTGCATCCGGGGACTTTTGATGAGTTGTTGGTACTGTTCCCGATAGGGGGTGAAGGCCACTCCGCCGTGGAAGAAGACTTCCAGGTTGGGCCATACCTCCTCTAAATGCCTGGCACCGGAGATTTCCATTACGCGTGTCAGCACCGAGAGCATCCAGGATGGTACGCCGCTCAGGTTTGTCACGTTCTGTTTCAGTGACTCTTTTGCAATACGGTCGCGTTTCACCTCGAAGTCGCTAAGCAGGGCGGTTGCCTTGCTCGGTACGCGAACCAGGTTCACCAGGGGATTGATGTTTTCTATCAGGATGGCGCTCAGGTCGCCTACCAGGCTGTTCTTCAGGTTATAGTTGGGTGCGTGGCTTCCACCCAGAATCAAGGCCTTCCCGTCGAAGATGCGGCTCTGCGGATTGTTCCTCAGGTACCAGACCACTGCGTCTGTACCGCCGGCGTAGTGCGTGTCATGCAGGGCTTCCCGGCTTACGGGGATGAATTTGCTCTTGTCGTTCGTTGTGCCGCTGGACTTGGCATACCATCGCACCTGGCCAGGCCAGAGCACGTTGCGTTCTCCTTGGCGCATCCTGTCGATGTACCCCTTCAGCTCTTCATAGGTGCTGACGGGTGTCTGCCGGGCAAATGCCTCGTAACTTTCCCGTCCGCTATATTGGTGTGCCTGCCCCCATTCCGTCTGGGCCCCCTTGGCCATCAGCTTCTTCAGGACCTTTGTTTGCAGTTCCTGTGCCTGACTGGTGTACAACTCCAGTTGCCGCAGACGTAAAGCCAGGAGTGGTCGTATGATTCGCGTTATACTCATCCGTTCAGTTTCGATAGCCCTGTCTCTTTGAGTTTCTCCTTCAGGGCGGGGTCCTTTTCAATCTTCTTAATTGCGCTTTTGCTTGCCATCTGTTGGCTCTCCTTCTTTGAGAAGCCCTGCCCTGTGCCGCATTCTATGCCTTCTATCCACACTGTGGACCTGAACATTGGAGACCCCTCCTTGGTCCGCAGTTCATCTACCAGCTGGTACTGGGCGTGCAGGTGGTTCTTCTGGCACCATTCCAGCAGCTTGCTCTTGAAATTCATCTCCTTGTAGGCCAATTTGTCGATGTTGATGTATCGCCTCAGGATGCGTGCCTCAAGGAAATCCAGGCAGGCCTTGTAGCCGCGATCCAGGTAGATTGCACCGACCAGTGCCTCGAAGGCGTTGCCTGCCAGGTAGCTGTTGTGGTTCTGATGTCCTCGGCTCGTGTGAATAATCAGCTTGTCAAGCCCCATCTCCACAGCAATGCGTCCCAGTGTCTCTCTTTGCACAATCTTGCTTCGGGCATTTGTCAGGAACCCTTCGCGCTTGCCCTGGAAGTGGCGGAAGACGATATCTCCTACCGCTGCGTCCAGTACGGCATCGCCCAGAAACTCCAGCCGCTCGTTGTTCAGCGGACGCCCTTTCTCGCTTTTGGCCGACATAGAGCTGTGCATTAGTGCCTCCTGGTAGAACTGAATATGCCGGGGATAAAAGCCCAGCATGGCATAAAAAGAGCGATAAAGTGCCTTGTCCTTTCGGAAAGGCAACCTTATCGCGTCTATAAGGTTCAATGTCTGCACTATTTATTCAGCGTATTTTTTGAAGATAGCGCAGGCGTTGTGTCCGCCAAACCCGAATGTGTTGCTTAGGGCTGCCCGAACAATGCGCTGCTGTGCCTTGTTGAACGTGAAGTTCAGGTTATAGTCTATCTCGGGATCCTTGTCCTCCTCCTCATGGTTAATGGTCGGGGGGACAATGTCGTTTTTCACGGCCAGTACGCTGACCATAGCTTCCAGTGCGCCGGCAGCACCCAGCAGATGGCCGGTCATAGACTTTGTGCTACTGATGTTCAGCTTGTAGGCGTGTTCACCGAATACGGCCTGAATAGCCTTCACCTCAGAAATGTCGCCAACTGGCGTTGACGTACCGTGAACATTGATGTAGTCGATATCCTCAGGCTTCATTTCGGCATCTTCCAGTGCATTCTCCATCACCAGTTTGGCACCCAGTCCTTCGGGATGCGAGGCTGTGATGTGGTGTGCATCGGCACTCATGCCTGCCCCGGCCATCTCGGCATATATTTTGGCTCCGCGAGCCTTGGCGTGCTCAAGCTCCTCCAAAATGAGGCAGGCCGAGCCTTCACCCATTACGAAGCCGTCGCGGCTGGCGCTGAAGGGGCGGCTGGCATGCTGCGGATCATCGTTGCGTGTGCTCAGGGCGTGCATAGCGGTGAATCCGCCTACTCCGGCGGGGAAGATGGCAGCCTCTGCACCGCCGCTTACCATCACCTTGGCCTTGCCCAGGCGAATCAGGTTGAAGGCGTCGGCCAGGGCATTCGTGCTGCTGGCGCAAGCGCTCGTGGTTACATAGTTGGGGCCGTGAAGGCCGTACTTGATGCTGATGTGGCCGCTACAGATGTCGGCAATCATCTTGGGCACGAAGAAGGGGCTATACTTGGGGCCCAGCTTCTCGCCAGTGAGGGCATAATTGCTTACTTCCTCCTCGAAGGTGTGCATGCCGCCAATACCCACGCCGAAGACTACGCCTGCGCGATTCTTGTCCAGCGTCTCCATGTCCAGTCCGCTGTCTTCAACGGCCATCGTGGCCGATGCCATAGCGTACTGGCAGTAGAGGTCCATTTTGCGAGCCTCCTTGCGGTCCACATATTTTGTTACGTCAAAGTCCTTCACTTCGCAGGCAAACTGTGCCTTGAAGTCCTTTGCATCGAAATGGGTGATGGGAGCAGCACCGCTCGCGCCCTCCAGCAGTCGCTGCCAGGTTTCCCCGGCAGTATTGCCCAGCGGGCTGACGGCACCTATGCCCGTCACTACAACTCTTTTCAGTTCCATGTGTGTAGTTCTTATTTTTTTTCGTCTTATCCCCTTGTCCGGAACTTCGTGCTCGTCGCCTGTGTGCGGGGGCGTGCTTCTACGCGCGCGGACAAAGTAAGGAAAAGCGCAGGCGCGCGCCTGCGTGTTAAATAAAAAAGCCGAACGTTGAACGCTGGATGTCTTTCGGTGCTTCTTGCGCCTCTGCTCACCCAGCCTTCAACGTTTCCACTTGTGTGAATTCTGTGCTCTACTTGTTGGCCTCGATGAAGGCGATAGCGTCAGCAACGGTGGCAATCTTCTCTGCCTTATCGTCAGGAATAGTGATCTCGAAGGCCTTCTCGAACTCCATAATCAGTTCAACGGTGTCCAGAGAATCTGCACCCAGGTCGTTTGTAAAACTAGCTTCGGGAGTTACGTCAGCTTCGTCAACACCCAACTTGTCTACGATAATCTCTTTTACTTTAGCTTCAATTTCAGACATAATAATTCAATTTAGTTATACTTAAAAATAACGATTTTGTTCTTTCGGGGTGCAAAGTAACGACAAATTACTCACTTATGCAAGGAACAAGTGTGAAAACTTGCTAAAAATGCACACTCAGTACGTTTTTGTGCAAGAAAATGAGGTCCCTTCATAAAAAATGTATCCGATTTTGGCGCTTGAATGTATTTTTTTGATACCTTTGCGGATGCTAAGAATAATAAATAAGAATAATAAATATATAATGAAATGAAACAAGTGCTCAGGATTGGTATGAAACAAGTTCTTGCGATATTCCTGTTTTGCCTGGCTCAGACCGTCAGTGCGCAGTTTGAACAACCCGTTGTGATGGAGGCCAGCCAGAAGCGGATTTCCGACACCGAGATTGAGCTTGTTTTCAGTGGCCGGGCAGACCCTGGCTGGCACGTCTATGGAACAGATATAGCCGACGGGGGACCCACCCGTGCCGAACTGACCCTGGAGACTTCCCGCGGCGTACGCTTAAAGGGTAAGCTTCGGGCTACAGGCAAACTTGTGCGTGCCCACGATGAGATATTCAATATGGATGTCAGCTATATGGAGCGCGACATCTCTTTTGCCCAGACGTTCACCCTCACTGGTCCAGACTATGAGGTGTCGGGCTATCTCACCTACGGAGCCTGCAACGACCAAAACTGCCTGCCACCCACCAGTGTGGAGTTCAGTTTCAAGGGCAAGCAAGAGGCTTCTGCCACTTCCCCCAAAGTCACCAAGCCCGCCCCTGGCCCGTCCGACCCCCCTTCGGTTGCCGACAGCATGAACGCTGAACACGCAATTGCCCTAGACGTGGCAAGTCAGAGCGATGTCGCGGTTATGACTGGCCAAGAAGCTGCGGATTCTTCCATTTGGAAGCCCGTCATTTCGGAGCTGCAGGCATTTGGCGAAGCATCTCAGCCGGCCGACCGCAGCCTTCTTGCCATCTTCCTGCTTGGACTGCTGGGTGGCTTTGTGGCCTTGCTCACTCCCTGCGTGTGGCCTATCATACCAATGACCGTCAGTTTCTTCCTGAAGCGCAGCCGGGACAAGAAGCGTGGGGTTCGGGATGCCGTCACCTATGGGCTGAGTATCGTAGTTATATACCTGTTGCTGGGATTGTTCGTCACCCTCCTGTTCGGTGCCAGTGCCCTGAATGCGCTCAGCACGAATGCGCTGTTCAATATTTTCTTCTTCCTGATGCTATTCCTTTTCGGGGCAAGCTTCCTGGGCGGTTTTGAGATAATGCTGCCCAGTTCGTGGACTAACGCCGTCGACCGAAAGTCGGAGCGCACCACTGGCCTGCTCAGTATCTTCCTGATGGCTTTCACCCTGAGCCTGGTCAGCTTCTCCTGTACGGGTCCAATCATCGGGTTCCTGCTTGTGGAGGTGAGCACTCTGGGCAGCCTTGTGGCCCCCACGGTGGGAATGCTTGGCTTTGCCCTGGCCCTGGCCTTCCCCTTCACGCTTTTCGCCCTTTTCCCCGCCTGGTTGAAGAGTGCGCCGCGCAGCGGCAACTGGATGAATGTGGTGAAGGTGTCGCTGGGCATCGTCGAGCTGGCCTTCTCGCTGAAGTTCCTTTCGGTTGCCGACCTGGCATACGGCTGGCACTTGCTCGACCGCGAGACGTTCCTCTGCCTCTGGATTATGCTCTTTGCCCTGCTGGGCGCCTACCTGCTGGGGTGGATACGCCTTCCGCACGATGAGGACGAGTTTGACGAGCAGGGCAACGTCATCCAGCGCCCCCGCATAGGTGTTACCCGCTTCCTGCTGGCCCTGCTCTCGCTCTCATTCGCCCTCTATATGGTTCCCGGGCTGTGGGGTGCACCGTGCAAGGCCGTCAGTGCCTTCGCCCCGCCAATGTACACCCAGGACTTCAACCTCTCCCATTCCGAGGTGGAGGCCCGCTTCCACGATTATGAACAGGGCATGGCCTATGCCGGCGCCAACGGATTGCCTGTCATGCTCGACTTCACGGGCTATGGCTGCGTCAACTGCCGCAAGATGGAGGCGGCCGTATGGACCGACCCGCGCGTTGCCGAGGTCATAAACAACCGTTACGTGCTCATTACGCTTTATGTTGACGACAAGACGCCGCTTCCCGAACCCATACTGGTCAAGGAAAACGGGGCAGACCGCAAGCTGCGCACAGTGGGAGACCGATGGAGCTACCTACAGCGCAGCAAGTTCGGGGCCAACGCCCAGCCCTTCTACGTACTTGTCGACAACGAAGGCCGTCCCCTGAACCGTTCCTATTCATACGACGAGGACATTCCGGCCTACCTGGAGTTCCTCAACGAGGGCCTGAGACGTTACCGGAGCAATCATTAGGGAGGGCAGGCCCCCACAGACTCGCCAGACACACCAGACCCACGGGCCCACCAGCCCACCAGCCCACACTCTGCCCGTTCGGGCTTCACCAACGTAATGAGGAGAGGACTGCTGGCACGGGACCCCTGCGCGGGAGGCCATTCGTGGATTATGGGCGGACGCCCCGCCACTTCCCTCATCGCCAGCGCATTCCGGCAAGGCCTCATAAAGCGACAGGAGACGGCATTCCATCCGGCTTAACGCATCTTTCGCTTATGTACAAAGCCCATATACCATCCGTATAGGCCTTTCACCCCTTTTGCCTTGTCAGGACCTGCAGACAAGGACAGGACAGCCCAAGAAAATAAGCAGCCATGACCGACTGCTTATTTACGCTTTGTTATTCATATTGTTAGCCTGTAGTCAACGTGTATATAGTTGGCGTAGGGTCTTCTACCTGTTCGCGCTACAAAATTACGAATCAGGGGCGAAACGGCCAAACAATCGGGACGTTTTTTGCCCCTTTCGGCAACAAAATGACATGCAACGGGATAAAATCACATAAAAAATGCTGCAAAAAGCAACGCGGTATTGAAATTTATTCGTAACTTTGCACTTGCTATCACAAAAAAGAGAAGCAATGAGGATAACCGTACTACAGCACGACATTGCCTGGATGAAGCCGCAGGAGAGCATGGCCCACCTGGACAGCCTCGTGGACCGGCTGGCCCCTTGCGACGTGTGCGTGCTCACGGAAATGTTCCCCACAGGCTTCTGCACCGAGCCCGAGTGTGTGGCACAGCCCGTGGACGGGCCTGCGCTCCAGTGGATGCGCCAGAAGGCTCGCCGCATGGACGCCGCCGTGGCCGGCAGCGTGGCGGTGGAGGAGGACGGACGTTTCTACAACCGGTTCTTCTTCGTGCAACCCGACGGCAGCGTGTCCGCCTACGACAAGCGCCACCTCTTCCAGTACGGCGGCGAGGACCGCGCCTACACGCCGGGACGGGAGCGCGTAGTTGTCCCCTTCCGCGGCGCAAGGTTCCTGCTCATGACGTGCTTCGACCTGCGCTTCCCGCAGTGGAGCGCGTGCCGCGGCGACTACGACGCCATCCTCTACGTGGCAAACTGGCCAACCAAGCGCCGCCTGGCCTGGCAAACGCTGCTCAGGGCCCGCGCCATTGAGAACCAGTGCTACGTGGCCGGCGCAAACCGCGTGGGCAGCGACCCGCAGTGCCACTACAGCGGCGACTCGGCCATCATCCACCCCTACGGGCACGAGCTGGCGGCCTGCAAGCCGGGCCACGAAGACTGCGCATCGGCCGACATCGACATAGAGGCCCTGCGGGAGTTCCGCCGCAAGTTCCCCGTCCTCAGCAACGATTAGAAACAACAAAATACCTATATCATAAATATGAATACGGAGAAGAAATTCCTATTGGGCGACGAAGCCATCGCACTGGGAGCCCTCCACGCAGGGCTCTCGGGCGTATATGCCTATCCGGGCACGCCCTCAACCGAAATCACCGAGTACATACAGCAGAACCCCCTCTCGCAGGAACGAGGCATACACAGCCGCTGGTGCACAAACGAGAAGACGGCCATGGAGGCCGCCCTGGGCATGAGCTATGCCGGCCGCCGCGCCCTGGTGTGCATGAAGCACGTGGGCATGAACGTCTGCGCCGACGCTTTCGTCAACGCTGCCATCACCGGAGTAGGCGGCGGGCTCGTTGTAGTGGCAGCCGACGACCCCTCGATGCACTCCTCGCAGAACGAGCAGGACTCGCGCTTCTACGGACGCTTCGCCATGGTGCCCGTGCTGGAGCCATCGGATCAACAGGAGGCCTACGACATGACGCGGCTGGCCTTCCAACTTTCCGAGCAGACCGGACTGCCCGTGCTGCTGCGTGTAGTAACGCGCCTGGCCCATTCGCGCGCCTCGGTGCAGGTCAGCACGGAGGCAAGCCCCGTGAATCCCCTCCACCCCGCCGAGGGCAAGAACTGGGTGCTGCTGCCGGCCATTGCGCGCCGCCAGTATGCCGCACTCATCGACAAACAGCCTCAGTTGGAGCAGTCGGCAGCCGAATCGTCCTTCAACCGCCTGGAGCAGGACGGCCAGCCGCGGCTGGGCATCATCGCCTGCGGCATCGGATATAATTATGTGCGCGAATGTGCGCCCCACGACGTCAGCGTGCTCAAGATATCGCAATATCCCCTGCCGCAGGAGCAGGTGAGGCTCCTTGCACAGACGTGCCAAGCCATCATGGTCGTGGAGGACGGCCAGCCCGTGGTGGAGCAGGAGGTTAAGGGTCTGGTCGGGCGCGACTATCCCGTCCAGGGACGCCTCACTGGCCATCTGCCCCGCACGGGCGAGCTCACGCCGGACAATGTGGCGGCAGCCTTCGGGCGTCGGCAGGAGCAGGCCTACGGCACGGCCAAGAACCTGGCCCCGCGGCCCCCACAGCTCTGTCCCGGGTGCGGGCACAGGGATGTCTATACTGCACTGAACGAGGTAGCCGCCCAGTACCCGGGTGCCCGCATCTTCGGCGACATCGGATGCTACACGCTGGGGGCCCTGCCGCCCTTCCAGAGCATTGCCAGCTGCGTGGACATGGGCGCCAGCATCACCATGGCCAAGGGAGCAGCCGATGCAGGCCTTCGTCCGGCCATAGCCGTCATCGGCGACTCCACGTTCACCCATTCGGGCATGACCGGCCTGCTGGATGCAGTAAACGACCACTCCCCCATCACGATTATCATCAGCGACAACCTCACCACGGCCATGACCGGCGGACAGGACTCGGCAGGCACGAACAAGTTCGAGGCCATCTGCCTGGGACTGGGCGTAGAACCAGAGCATGTGCGCGTTGTAGTGCCGCTGCCGAAGAACATGGAGGAGATCACCCGCATCCTGCGCGAGGAGATCGAGTACGAAGGCGTCTCGGTAATCATCCCGCGCCGAGAGTGCATACAGACCCTGCGCAGACACCTCAGGGAGAAGCAGAAGGAAGCCGCGAACGCCTGACGCCCGCAGCAAATTATGAATCAAGAATTATGAATTCCCTATGAAGACCGACATTATACTTTGCGGCGTGGGAGGCCAAGGCATCCTCTCAATCGCCACCGTGATTGGCGAGGCCGCCATGAACGAGAACCTATACATCAAGCAGGCCGAGGTGCACGGCATGAGCCAGCGCGGAGGCGACGTACAGTCCAACCTGCGCCTGAGCAGCGAGCCCATCGCCAGCGACCTGATCGCCCTGGGCGGCGCCGACGTCATCATCAGCATGGAGCCCATGGAGGCCCTGCGCTACCTGCCCTACCTGAAGCGCGACGGATGGATTATAACCTCCAGCGCACCCTTCATAAACATCCCCAACTATCCGGCAATCGAAGATATCCGCGCCGAGCTCTCCGAAATAAGCCACCTGGTTGCCATCGACATCGAACAGATGGCCAAGGACAACGGCGTGCCCCGCTCGGCCAACATCATCCTGCTCGGCGCAGCCCAGAAGGCCCTGGGCCTCGAGTACCACAAGCTGGAAGACGCCATCCGCCGCATCTTCGGCCGCAAGGGCGAGGCCGTCGTGGAGGCCAACATCAAGGCCCTCGCCCTCGGACGCGCCGCACAGGGCTAGCCCCGCGCCGGGAAGAACCTGCCCCCCCTATATATATAATAATGTATAGGAGCAATCCCCCTCCTGTTTATCCTTTTTAATTCATAGCATTATGAGAAGAAAGACATTAATCAGAGACTATGCGAGGCGGGCGGCCACGGCGCTGCTGCTCGCGATGATGACGGCGGCGACGGCCGGAGCCCGCCATGCGGATCGTCAGGCTGCAGCCATGCAGGATGCTGGCACAGAGCGGGGGACCGAACTACACCCCTATCCCGGGCGGCCCGGGACAATTCTAAGCGTACGGAAAAGCCCGTCCCCAAAAGCCCGTCCCCAGCCCCTCCCGAGAAGACGGGAGAAGAAGGGCGCCAGCATTCCCCCTCCCTTCTGAGGAGAGGGATTGGGGGCGGGGCAAGCAAATGGGCGGGGCTTGGGCGTGTGTTTTTTTGTTGAAATGTTAAAATTGGAATGACATTGATCGCGATCAATCCCCGTTACACGATTGCGAGAAGCTTTTGACTCCGATCAATACCCCGTTACACGATTGCGAGAAGCTTTTGACTCCGATCAATCCCCGTTACACGATTGCGAGAAGCTTTTGACTCCGATCAATACCCGTTACACGTCTGCGAGAAGCTTTTGACTCCGATCAATACCCCGTTACACGTCTGCGAGAAGATTTTGACTCCGATCAATACCCCGTTACACGTCTGCGAGAAGCTTTTGACTCCGATCAATACCCCGTTACGCGTCTGCGAGAAGCTTTTGACTCCGATCAATACCCGTTACACGGACTGCAATAAATAAGGCGATGGCGGCGGGACCACTCCCGGCATGGAACAGGCCCCGGCGGCGGCACGGAGACGGCCGATACGGGCTGCCCGGAGAAAAAAACCGCACGAAGGCTAACAAATTCACGCTTTCGTGCGGTTTTCTGCATTATAATGTTTATCTTTGCGCCCGGTTTCTGACAAAAAGAAAGTTATGGACACACCTATAAGGAAAGATATCGTCGACGGGCTGATAGCCCAGCTCGGCATACAAGACTTTGCCAAGGCCACCATACGAGAGGTTAAACAGGTGGCTGCCATGGCCGAGCAGGCCTCGGGCGTGGAGTACATAAAGATGGAGATGGGCATACCCGGCCTGCCAGCCGCCCGCGTGGGCGTGGAGGCACAGGTGCGGGCCCTACAGGGCGGCATTGCATCGCAGTACCCCGATATACAGGGCTACCCCGAGCTCAAACGGCAGGCCTCGCGCTTTGTGAAGGCCTTCGTAGGCGTCGACGTCTCCCCCGAGGGCTGCGTGCCCGTCAGCGGCTCCATGCAGGGCACGTTTGCCTCCTTCCTCACCTGCTCGCAGGCTGACCATCGGAAGGACACCGTGCTGTTCATCGATCCGGGCTTCCCCGTGCAGAAGATGCAGCTCCAGGTGCAGGGCGTACGCTACCAAACGTTCGATGTTTACGACTATCGCGGCCAACGACTGCGCAGCAAGCTCGAGGAATACCTCAGCACGGGCCGCATCTGCGCCATTGTCTATTCCAACCCCAACAATCCCTCGTGGGTCTGCCTCACCGAGGAAGAACTGTCCATCATCGGCCAACTCGCCACTCAATACGACGCGGTAATCATGGAGGACCTGGCATACTTCGCCATGGACTTCCGGCAAGACCTCAGCCAGCCGTTCCAGCCTCCCTACCAGCCCAGCGTGGCCCGCTACACCGACAACTACATGCTGCTCATCAGCGGCTCAAAGGCCTTCAGCTATGCAGGCGAGCGCATCGGCGTGGTGTGCATCAGCGACAAGCTGTTCCATCGCCACTACCCCGATTTGTCAGCCCGCTACGAGGGACTGCCCTTCGGTCTGGTCTTCTCCACGCGCATGCTCTACGCCCTAAGCAGCGGCACCAGCCATTCAGCCCAATACGCCCTGGCCGAGATGTTCCGCGCAGCCAGCGACGGAGAATACCGCTTCCGAGACGAGGTTAAAGTATACGGGCAGCGGGCCAAGAGGCTGAAGGACATCTTCCTGCGCCACGGCTTCCATATCGTCTATGACCGCGATGGAGAGCAGCCCGTGGCCGACGGCTTCTACTTCACCATCGGCTATCCGGGCATGACCAGCGGCCAGCTCGCCCACGAATTGATGTACTATGGCGTCAGTGCCATCAGCCTCATCACCACAGGATCCCACCAGGAAGGCCTGCGCGTATGCACCTCCTTCATCGAGGATCATCAATACGCCCAGCTCGAAGAGCGGATGGCCGTGTTTGCCCAGAACAACGCATAAAACCTTTTATATAACTAACCTTTAATATTAACAGTAATGAAACAGAGATTATTCTTCGTAAAGGCTACGCTGGCTGTGGCACTGGCCATATTCAGCAGTACAGCCGCCATGGGACAAACATCCCAGAAAAACGACTCCACGTCCTTCACGGACAGGAAATGGGTAAAGGAACTTGCCAGTCGCATCCAGTTGCACGGCTATGCACAGGGCGGCTACAATTTCACCCGCCAAAATGGCGCAAGCACCAACACATTTGAACTCAAACGTGTGCTCTTCTGGGCTAATGCCCAAATTACCGACCGCTGGTCATTTCTTTTCATGCACGACTTCTCGAGCGTCGTACAGGAATTCTACACAGACTATCGCATCACCCGCAACAAGGCGCTTACCGTCAGGGTGGGCCAGTTCAAGAACGGTCTGTCTCTCGAGAACCCCCTCTCCCCCACCTCTATGGAAGCCATCGATGTCTACAGCGAGGGCGTGACGTACCTCACGGGTTGCGGCAGCGATCCTCTCCTGGGCGTCCAGTATGGCCGTGACCTCGGTCTCTCTCTCTTTGGCGAGACGGACAATGGCAAGTTCCGCTACGAGCTGGACGTCATGAACGGACAGGGTATCAACCGAAAGGACGGCAATAACTTCAAGGATTTCATTGCCCGTCTGGAATATCGTCCCGCAACGGGACTTAACCTGGTGGCTACGGGCCAGATAGGCCGTGGCCATAGCATTCTGGAGGACGGTCAGGCTTCCGTCTATAACCCCGCCATCCAGAAAGGACAGAACTATAAGCGAAACCGCTGGACACTGGGCTTCGACTATAAGTGCCAGGCCTTCAAGGCTCATGGCGAATACATCGAAGGCTATGACGACGACGTAACCAGCCGGGGCGGCTATCTCACAGGCGCTGTGCCCCTGGGATGTCCCCAGCTGGAGTTTGTAGGCTCCTACGACTATTTCAACTTCAATACCACGCGCGGCATGGATCAGCACAAGGCTATTGCCGGACTGCAATACTGGTTCTACAAGAAGTGCCGCCTGCAGGTACAATATGTCTATAAGAGCGCCTATCTCACCGGCAGGGCAAACAATCCCGGCACAATGTTTATACAGGACGATTGTCATGCCGTAATGTGTCAGTTACAAGTTCGTTTCAACTAATCAAGAAAAAAAATCAAAACACCATGTTTATCAAGATATTCTTAACCGTCGTTTTCCTGGCCATAATGATTGGAGTAGGCATTTACTCCCGCAAGCAGGCCAGCAGTGTGGAAGGCTTTGTACTGGGTGGCCGTTCGGTAGGGCCGTGGCTCACAGCCTTCGCATTTGGAACCAGTTACTTCTCGGCCGTCGTCTTTGTGGGATATGCAGGACAATTCGGCTGGAAGTACGGACTCTCATCCACTTGGATTGGTATAGGCAATGCTGTGATAGGCTCCCTCTTGGCCTGGCTCCTCCTGGGCAAGCGCACGAAGCTGATGACGCAGCACATCGAGAGCCGCACCATGCCCGACTTCTTTGGCACACGTTTCTCCAGCCAGGGCCTGCGCGTGGTGGCTTCCGTCATTGCCTTTGTATTCCTCATCCCCTATACAGCCGGTGTCTATAAGGGCATATCCACGCTCTTCGAGATGGGCTTCGGCATACCCTATGAGTACTGCGTGGTCATTATGGCCCTGCTCACTGCCGTCTATGTCATCCTGGGCGGCTATAAGGCTACAGCCATGAATGATTTCATCCAGGGCATCATCATGCTCTTCGGTATAGTGGCCGTAATCATTGCCGTGCTGGCATCGCAGGGCGGACTCGCCGAGGCTGTAGGCAAGCTGGGCTCAATGGCGGGCGACGACGGTCAGGTGGGCGTATTCTCTTCTTGGTTCGGGCCCGACCCTTGGGGGCTGCTGGGTGTGGTCATCCTTACTTCCCTGGGCACGATGGGCTTGCCCCAGATGGTGGGTAAGTTCTATAGCATCACTGACGAGAGTGCCATCCGCCGCGGAACCATCATCAGCACCGTCTTTGCGCTTATCGTAGCTGGCGGATGCTATTTCCTGGGTGGCTTCGGACGTCTCTACGACCCTGTAATCGCCGAGAATGGCAAGATTGCCTTCGACTCCATCGTGCCTGCCATGCTGGTGCAGCTCTCACCGGCCCTCATCGCCCTGGTGGTCCTGCTCGTGCTCTCGGCTTCCATGTCCACTCTGGCTTCCCTGGTCCTCACCTCTTCGTCAACGATGACGCTCGACCTCATCTATCGCGACAAGAAATCGCTGCCCGGCGAGGTGGAGGAAGGCACTATAGACGACATCGTGGCCGAACGCATAGAGCGTCGTAAGGTCGTTGTCATGCGTGTACTTATTGTTTTCTTCATCGTTATCTCCCTGCTCATTGCCCTCAATCCGCCTACGTTCATTGCCCAGTTGATGGGTATCTCGTGGGGCGCTCTGGCCGGAGCCTTCCTGGCTCCCTTCATGCTGGGCCTCTACTGGCGCGGCGTAACGACAGCCAGTGTGTGGGCCTGCTTTGCCTGGGGCGTGGGCCTGACGGTTGTAAACATGCTGCTCGGGAATCCCATCAACCCCATCAATTGTGGTGCTATCGCCATGCTGGGCGGCTTCCCGGTGGTATGGCTCGTCAGCCTCTTCACACCTAAGATGGAGCGGGCAAAAGTAGAACGAATGTTTGAGTGCTACAAATAATAACAGCTATAACAATAAGAAAAATTATCAGTAAACAGATGCTGAAATAAAGAAAAAATCGTATTTTTGCATCGGATTACATCAATATCAACGCAGAAACAATATGATTTGGAATCCAAACAAAGAATGTATGAGCCGCGACGAGATGAGCGCGCTCCAGGGTAAACGCCTCCACAAGATTGTGGAGTATGTCTACCACAATGTGCCCTTCTATCGCCATAAGCTGCAGTCTATGGACATCACACCTGATGACATACAGACTATCGACGACATCGTCAAGCTTCCCTTCACCACGAAGAAGGACCTGCGCGACAACTATCCCTTCGGTCTGCAGGCAGCTCCGCAGAGCGAGATAATCCGCATCCATGCCTCCAGCGGCACTACGGGCAATCCTACCATCGTAGGCTATACGCGCAAGGACATTGGGGTATGGACCGAATGTATGGCTCGCTGCCTCACGGCATACGGTGTAGGGCGCAACGACATTTTCTCCGTATCATACGGCTATGGCCTGTTCACTGGCGGACTGGGTGCCCACAATGGTGTTGAGATGATTGGCGCCGCGGTGGTACCTGCCTCTACGGGCAACACCGAGAAGCATGCACGCCTCATTCGCGACCTGGGCATCACCGGCATCGCCTGTACGCCCTCCTATGCCCTCTATCTGGCCGAGACAATGGAGAAGATGGGTATCACCAAGGATCAGATACACCTGCGCGTGGGAGCCTTTGGCGCTGAGCCCTGGACGGAGAACATGCGTGCCGAGATTCAGAAACGCCTGGGCCTGAAGGGCTATAACCTATACGGCCTCAGCGAGATTATGGGTCCCAGTGTCAGCTATGAGTGCCAGGAGCAGCACGGATCGCATATCAACGAGGATCACTTCTACCCCGAGGTAATCAATCCTGTCACCCTGGAGCCTCTTCCCAAGGGGCAGACCGGCGAGCTGGTGTTCACGACGCTTACGAAGGAGGGCATGCCCGTACTGCGTTACCGTACGCGCGACCTGTGCTCGCTCATGGACGGGCAGTGCGGTTGCGGTCGCACCAGCGTCCGCATGAGCCGCATCGAAGGGCGCAGCGACGACATGCTCATCATTCGCGGCATCAATGTATTCCCCTCGCAGGTGGAGAGTGTGGTGCTCAGCATGAAGGAGTTCGCGCCCCGCTATATGCTCATTGTGGATCGCGTGAACAACCTGGACACCCTGCAGGTACAGGTAGAGTTGCGCCAAGAGTATTTCACCAGCACCTTCGATACGCCTGCAGCCATCGATGAACTGGAGAAGCGCCTGGCAGCCCGCCTGAAGAGCGTTTTAAGCATTGGCGCAAAAGTACAGCTGAAGGCACCAGGCACCATCGAACGCAGCCAGGGCAAGAGTGCTCATGTCATCGATAAACGCAAGATATAATCCGTCATTTGAACTATTAAAATATGACTTATTCACCTTATTTCAATCCCGAGCTGGAAACAATGACGCGCCAGCAGATAGAGGCACTCCAGCTGGAGCGCCTACAGAAGACCGTGCGTCACTGTTTGAAAAATGAATTCTACCAGAAGAAATTCAAGGAAATGGGTATCACACCCGACGACATCAAAACGTTGGCCGACGTCAGGAAACTGCCGTTCACCACAAAGGCAGATTTGCGCGAGACATACCCCTTCGGCATGTCATGCGTACCCCTGCGCGACTGTGTGCGCTTGCATTCCTCATCAGGCACAACTGGCAACCCAACAGTCATCCTGCATACGCAGAAAGACCTCGACGAATGGGCCAACCAGGTGGCACGCAACCTATGGATGGTGGGCCTGCGGCCCGATGACGTCTTCCAGAACTCATCAGGCTATGGCATGTTCACCGGCGGTCTGGGCTTTCAGTACGGGGCTGAGCGCCTTGGCATGCTCACCGTACCTGCCGCAGCCGGTAATTCCCTGCGCCAGATAAAGTTCATCCGCGACTTTGGCACAACCGCCATTCACGCCGTTCCCTCCTATGTAACGCGTCTCTACGAGGTGATGCAGGAGCAGGGTGTCGATCCGCGTCGCGACACAAAGCTGAAGGTATTGGCCATCGGTGCCGAGCCTCACTCCGAAGAACAGCGCCAGCGCATTCAGGACATGATGGGTGTGAAGGCCTACAATTCCTTCGGAATGAGTGAGATGTGCGGCCCCGGCGTAGGCTTCGAGTGTCCCGAGCAGAACGGACTACACTTCTGGGAAGACTATTATATCGTAGAGATTGTCGACCCCGAAACGCTGGAGCCAATGCCCGACGGCGAGATAGGCGAGCTCGTGCTGACCACGCTGTGCCGTCAGGCCATGCCTCTCCTGCGCTATCGCACCCGCGACCTCACCCGCGTGCTGGGCCGTTCGTGCCCCTGCGGCCGCAATCATATCCGCCTCGACCGTATGCGCGGTCGCTCCGATGACATGATGGTGCTGCGCGGCGTCAATATCTTCCCCATCCAGATTGAGAAGATCCTCATGCAGTTCCCGCAACTGGGCAACAACTACCTCATCACCCTGACTACCGACGACAATAACGACAACATGACCGTAGAAGTTGAATTGGCAGAAGGGACCGATGACTACAAGGCCCTCCAGGAGCTGGAGAAGGAAATCCGCCGTCGGCTGAAGGACGAAATCCTGCTGACCCCGATTGTCCGCCTCGTCTCTCGTGGCACCCTCCCTGTTAGCGAGGGTAAGGCAGTCCGAGTCGTTGACAAGCGAAAGGTTTATCAATAAACAGCAAAACAACAAATTCCAAACTTTATACACATGACTATCAATCAGCTTTCCATTTTCATCGAGAACCGTTCCGGCACACTCGTCAAGGTTCTCGACATCCTGAAGCAGTCTGGCATCCAGATTATTGCTTCCACCATAGCCGATACGGCTGAGTATGGCATCTACCGCCTCATCTGCAGCGAGCCCTCACGCGCCTATCAGGAACTGAAGGATGCCGGTGTGGCCGTAGCCCTTTCTGATGTCTTTGCCCTGGAGCTGGACAATGAGCCGGGCAAAGCCGCTGATGCCGTTCGCATTATTAGCGATGCAGATATCAGCATAACCTACATGTACACCTTCCTTTGGGGCGGAAAGGGAATTCTCATCTTCCGCACCGACCAGACAGAAAAGGCACACGATGTTATTCTTCAGCATCATCTGAGTTTCATTGACGAGAACGACCTGGCCGGAGGAGGCGAGAATTAAGATTTGTCCTAATTTTTGACAAAAAGACAAGGCTAAACAGCCTTATCCACACCATTTAAGAGTGCGTTGAAAAAATCTTTTCAACGCGCTCTTTTCATTTTATCAAAATATTTTACACATTTCCATTCTAAGAAATACACATTCCACAGATTCCTAACCACTTATATCACCGCGGATTTTAACATAATTTATATCGCTCTCTGTGCGAGAGTGGGCCAAAAGACGGTAAAAACAAGGTAAGATGAAGCCCGGCGGGGCTAATATAAATAATGTATATAAGTTCAACAACAAAAAAACTATAAACCGAAAATTCAAGAAACAGAAAGGAAAAGAGACTAAGAAAACAACCAACAAAACGAAGTAAAGAAACAAGAAAGAACTAAAAACAATTATTAAAATTTATGTTTAATTTAATTTTTTGTCAAATGAGAAAGAATCAATTTCGCTCAATCCTGTTGGCAGCACTGGTAGTGACTGCCATAGGCGGTTTGAACTCTTGTAAGGACTACGACGATGACATCGCCGAGCTGCGCAACGAGATTAGAAACCAATCGACCGACCTTAATTCTCTGGTTGCTGACAAGGTTCACAATCTGGAGATTGAGGCCAACAATCTGCAGGCACAGCTGTCAAGCCTGGAAACAGCTTACAAGAATGCCGATGCTGCCCTGCAGACTTCCATCAACAACGCTGTAGCAGATGCCAAGAACGCTGCTGCCGGCGAGGCTGCCTCCAAGGCTGAGGCTGCCGAGAAGGCTGCCAACAGCTATGCAGACGTGAAGGCTGCCGAGGCTCAGCGCGCTGCCGTTGCAGCTGCCACCACCCTGGTGACCGACGCCCAGAATGCATTGAAGGGCTCAATCGATGCCGCCAATGCAACTCTCGCCGAGCAGGGCAAGACCATTACCGGTCTGCTTCAGGCTGACAAGGAGCTGCAGCAGGGTATCACCACCGCTACTGCACGCGCCAACGAGGCTTACACCCTGGCCAGCCAGGCTCTGGATGCTGCCAAGGCCGCCCAGGCTGCTGCCGAGAAGGCTCAGGGCACTGCCGATGAGGCTAAGCTGCAGGCTGCCCAGAACGCTACGAATCTGGCAACCATCGCTGAAAACCTGAAGAATGCTCAGGAGACCCTGAACAGCCAGATCAACGTATTTGGCCAGCAGGTGACTTCAGCTGCCGCTCAGGCTGCCGAGAACAAGGCTAAGATTGAGGGCCAGGCTACTCAGCTGGCCGACATGAAGGCCGCCAACCAGAAGGCTCAGGATGCCATCGATGCTCTGGGCAACAAGGTGAACGACCAGGTTGAGGCTCTGAAGGGTCTGATTTCCAACAATCAGAAGCAGATTGAGGTTCTGCAGAATGGTCTCGACGCCGTTAAGGGTGACGTTGCCAGCTTGCAGACTGCCGTTGCAGGTCTGATTGCTGCCGACAACGACATTCAGACAAAGATTGACAACCTGTTTGGTGAGGCAAGCGCACGCATTGCTACCCTGACCAACGGCCAGGCTGACAACAATGCTGCCATCAAGTCTCTGCAGGATGCTCTCACTGCTCTGCAGAATGGTGACATCAAGTCTCTGCAGGATGCCGTTAAGGGTCTTGAGGGTCAGATTGCTTCTGCCCAGGGCGCTGCCACCGAGGAGATTGGCAAGGCTACTGCTGCTGTTAACGAGCTGAAGGGCCAGCTGGCTACTCTGCAGGGTGTTGTTGACGCTCTGACCGCCAACGCTGTAAGCCAGACCGATATTGACAATGCCGTTAACGCACTGGCTACTACCGTAGGTGCCAACTATGCCGACCTGAAGGGTCAGATTGATGCCCTGAAGGGTGGTATTCCCACAGCTGCTGCTATTGCTGCTGCTGCCAAAGCAGCTGCTGACGAGGCTGTTAACAAGGCTGTAGGCGAACTGCTCACCAAGATTGAGAATGGTGAATTCAATCAGGATCTTTCTGGTATCAACACTGCTATTAGCACGCTTCAGGAAGAGTATGGTAAGATTGATGACAAGATTGCCAGTGAGGTTACAGCTAAGATTAATGAGCTGAAGCCTGCTATTTTGTCTGAACTGGAAGGCACTATCAAAGAGGGTGACGAGGCATTGCAGAGTGATATAGACGTTCTCGCTGAGATTCTGGCTCAGTATTTCGGTATCGATTTGAACGATAAAGAGGCAGAAGTTAAGCTGTTCGCCGCCGCTGATGAAGGTAACAGCAAAGCTGCTACTTTGGCTGAGAAACTGAAAGAACAAATGAATAAGATGAATAATGTATCTGTTCAGAATAAGGTTCTCAGCAGCGTAACTTTGATTCCCCGTCTGTACATTGGCGGTATTGAGGCTATTGAGTTTAAGACTTTGATCTATAACCCACGTCGAGTTTACATGGTAAATGGCCGTATCGGACAGCGTCAGGAAAACAATGCGAACATCAACATTGAAAATATTCCTGGTGAAGCTCAAAGAAGAGTAGACAACAAGAACACAACAGCTCTGTATCGTCTGAGTCCTAACAGCGTTGATGACAACAGCTATCTGATTGATCAAGTTAGTGTTGTATCAAATGTGGCTAATACACGTGCAGCTGTTGGCCCTGAGGCAAACTCTCTGGTATCTGTTAATAAGGCTGAAGTTGGCGTTGGTAAGGATGGCACTAAGATTATGACCGTTTACCTGAAAAAGAACGACGCAACAACCAGGTTGGCTAATGGTTTGAATGCAGATCAAATCCGCACAATCGCGTTGAAGGTGCCCAAGAATCCTAATTATGCAGAAGCTGAGGATTATACCGACGTTTATTCTGAGTATTCTCGCATTGTGGAGACTGAGTTTACGCCCTATATTGCGGCTCTTCCCTACACAGCTCATGCAACATACGATTGGCAACCTCACTATTCGGACTATACAGACATTTATGCATCTCTCATTGATGCCAATGATCGTGTAACAAAGGAGGTTTACTATAAAGAAAAAGAAGAAAATCAACTGAATCTGTTCACATTGGTGACTGGTGACTATTCAACCGGTGGTAATCATATCCAGATTACTAAGGACGAGTTGAAGCAGTTCGGTTTAGCTTTCCGTTTTTCCATTCCTAAAGATGCTTACAACGATGTAACTCACAGAACGGATCAGCAGCAATTTGCAAAGCTTAGGGGTGCTTCCAACCATATAATCTATCCTGTTCTTCCTGATGATCCTGCCTATGGCCATGATAATGAGGCTGTAGTTGGTAAAGAGCCTATCGTATGTGTAACTCTTGAGGATACAGTAAACAACAAGTTGGTTGACCAGCGCTACTTCAAGATTAAGTGGATAAACAAGAAACTTGCTGACATTCATCTTGATGACAAGGAAAATCTTGATATGAAACTTTCTTGCACCAGCCAGACAGTTTCGATGACTTGGAAAGAAGTTATCAACAATGTCTATGGTAAAATTAAGGATGAGAATGGTAATATCGTAGGTATGAGTCAGTCACGCTTTGAGCAGAACTATCCTATTGCTAACATGACATGGGATGTTCTCAGCGATGAGAAGTATGTACGCGACGTAAAGGCTGAATATGGCAGTGCAGATGGTAAGAATCTTGCTGGTGCCGATGATGGTCTCGCTCCCATTTTCGAGAATACAACCAACGCAGAAGGTGATGCTATCCTTATTCGCTGGAAGCTTGGAATTGATGAAATCGGCACATTGCCCAATGACGGTCGAACCTTCAAGATTAAGGTTAACTTCAAATCAGGAGATTCCTCTGCATTCCCCGATTTGTGGTTCTACTGGACAGTGAAGTATACGTTGCCTGCAAATACCTCTACTGTCGGTAAGAATACCATCAACTGGTGCAAAGATGATCCCAATATCTTGTGGGTTCTTCCTGTTCAGTATAACACCTCTACAGCTGGTGCAAAGGTTAAGTATGACTTCAACCTGTTGTCAGGCTTCACACGTCCTACCACTGGTAACGAATGGGTAGTGCGCAATATGATGGGTGCTTGCCCCGCATGGGACTTCCAGTTCGCAACAAAGCCCAACCAGAATGTCCTGAACAGTCTTGGCGAGCCTCTGAGCAAGTATGATGTTCAATATCACTATGATAATCCAGATTTGAACTATCAGCCTCTTCGTCCTTATACTTGGGCTGGTGATAACATGACCAGTAACTTTGATAAGAACAATGGTCCTTACACTTGGAGTATAGCAAATGGTGCTACAACCCAGCAGACCACAGAGAAAGCATATGTCTTCTACAATCAGGCTGGTCAACAGGTACTGAACATTGATTGGGGTGGTTCTCATCCCGCCGACAGCTGGGTTGAAAATGCTGGTGCTGCAACTGCCTCTTTGAAGGCTGATAACACTAAGGTTTATCCCATTCTGAATCCGTTGAAAGACGAAATGGAAAAAGATGGTGTAACTCCACAGTATAGTCATACGAAGCAGATTAAGATGAACATCTGGGGTGAACTGAATCCTTGGAACTATTACGAGGTAGGTAACTCTCCCTTCTATCTGGCATTTGTAGAGCCTATTCGTGTTGATGCCAACTTCACCGACTACTTTGTTGATGGTATTGCTGGTGGTTCTAAGATTTCTTGCGCCGAGGGCTTGACTATGACCGACTTCGCTGGTTATGTCGTACGTGAGACAGCCTTTACTCAGGCTGAGATTGATGCAGCAAAGAAGGTTGGCACACGTGAGTCAAGTAAGCAGTGGGCAGCAGAACTTTATACGTATTATGGCATTACGAATATTCAGTGGGATACGAACAATGTTAAGTATGGTTTGAAAGTAGCTAATAATGACCTGGTTGCAGACGAAACGGTGTCTGTTGATAATGTACAAAACAAGGGTATGACATCAGCAGCCGTATCTGGTACTACCTCAGGTGGTGTTGAGCCTTCTGTCACCTATGATCCAGGCACGAATGAACTTATCTTCAAGAATCTGGGAGGTCAGAATGTAGGTTTCGACTACAATGCATTTATACCTGTAAAGGTTACATATGAATTGGGTACCATTACTCGCTATGTGAAGATTGTAATTCATCCTCGTGGCTACTCAGTAAAGAAAAGAAGCTTCTAGAACTATACTTCCTTTATAAGTAATTAAAGTATAGTGGATATGAAGAGGGTGCTCTAAGTCCATTAGAGCACCCTCTTATAAATTAAATCTACACTATTTTGGTAATGCGCAAAATTCAATTTGTCCTGTACTCGATTAGCCTTCTTATTTTGGCATCATGCCTTGGCAAGAAGAATCAGTCGGAAATTTCGGGAATCGAGAATACTTCCTCTGATCCTCGATATGTGACTGAAATGTCAAGAACGAGTAAGGATTCTACAACAATAAGAAACCTAACGATTCAATATTTGGATTTGCTTAAAGGCGGACAATATGATGAAGCCTTGAAAATGCTATACGCATATAACGAAGAGGACTGTACAGTGCAGCCCATAGATAAAGGGCATTGCAAGATGCTTATGTCAAGCTATGAGAGCTTTCCTGTGCTGGACTTTAAGATTGACACCTTGTTAATGTATTCAGAAACAGATACCGAAGTACGCTACAGTTACCAGTTCTTTGAGAAACCAGCAGACAGTCCTCTTCCTAACACTATTTCAGGTTCCGTTTGTCCACTTCGCGTTAATGGTGAATGGTATTTGACTATACCTTTTGCCAAAAATGAGAATATATCAAACGTTAATTGAAGAAAATTAATTCGCGCTTCATATAAAATAATCGTTTTTGGGCGTTTCCGTTAAAACGTCTGTTTTTCGAGTTGTTGTTTGTGGAGGGTTAGCTTCGGCTTTCCCTCCTTTTTTATATTTCCCGACTTCGGCGATGCGTCACCCTGTTGGCACGTGCCAGTTGGCAATACTGGAAATTAGGAGGTACTTGTCAGTAATAAAAGATCACCCTTTCTTTTCCCATTTCATGGAATTCTTATACCTTTGCCATGGATTTCACATACTCTACCCAAGGTGTACCCAAGGTGTAGCCAAGGTGTAGCCAAGGTGTAGCCAAGCAAAAGGGGATGCCATTACCTTGGGAAGACACTGTGTACTGCTTGGATAGGGTATGGGTAGGCTTGTTCAATGCGAGTATTAGAAATTCAACTTTCGGGAGTAAATTAAGGAACACGAACTGATGGAGCAGCGAGCGGAGAGTGAAGCTTGCTTCGACTCTCCCGAGTCGTGACAGAAGAAGACAATAGTCAACTAACGAATCTGACGAATCAGTTTTGTTAAGCACGTGCAATATGAATGCATCTGAAGATGCAACTAACTGATGGAGCAGCGAGCGCAGAGCCAAACTCGTTTGAACTATGCCGAGTCGTGACAGAAGAAGACGGTAGTCAACTTTCGAATATGCCACATGACCCACATTCGTGCGATTTGTCAGTCGCTTGCGACTATTCGCTTGAGACCTTGCCCAACAGAGAATATTTGTGAAAATTAGTGAAATTCGTGTTCAAAAAAGTAATGGTCATCCCAAAAACCTTGAGTTAACTCAAATCATCGATCGAGTTAACTCAAATCATCGATCGAGTTAACTCAAATCATCGATCGAGTTAACTCAAACGATAAAACGTACCATTGACCTGCGGTCGAAAGTAGGCTTCACCTCGGAAATAAAAAAAATTACCGATTTATTTTGTATTTCGCTCGCTTAATCGTACTTTTGCAGCACGAAACAGTTTTGGACTTCGGTATATGATTGTTTGCATAGCAGAGAAACCGTCGGTGGCCAGGGACATTGCGCATGTGCTGGGCGCCACGCAGCAGAAGGACGGATATATGGAGGGGGGCGGATACCAGGTGACGTGGACCTTCGGCCACCTGTGTGAGCTGAAGGAGCCTCACGAATATACGCCGCTCTGGAAGACGTGGAGCCTGGGGCAGCTGCCCATGATTCCGGCCCGATACGGCATAAAGCTGAAGGCTGACAAGGGTGTGGAGAAGCAGTTCCGCATCATTGAGCAGCTGATGCAGAACGCCCAGGGTATTATAAACTGTGGCGATGCCGGGCAGGAGGGCGAGCTCATTCAGCGATGGGTGATGCAGAAGGCGCGGGCCACCTGCCCCGTGAAGCGGTTGTGGATAAGCAGCCTGACGGAGGATGCCATACGCGAGGGCTTCCAGCACCTGAAGGACCAGAGCGAGTATCAGAGCCTGTACGAGGCGGGGCTGATGCGCGCCATTGGCGACTGGACGCTGGGCATGAATGCCACGCGCCTGTACACGCTGAAGTACGGGGCCAACCGGCAGGTGCTCAGCATAGGGCGGGTGCAGACGCCTACGCTGGCCCTCATCGTGCGCCGGCAGCAGGAGATTGAGCACTTCGTGCCCGTGCCCTACTGGGTGCTGACTACGGTCTATCGCGACGTCACCTTCTCGGCCGTTATGGAGGAGGGCGACCGCGGATACCGCACCCGCGAGGAAGGCGAGCGGGCACTGGCCTCGATACGCGAACTGCCCTTCACCGTTACGGCTGTGCAGAAGAAGAAGGGGGCCGAGGGGCCGCCCAGGCTGTTCGACCTGACGAGCCTGCAGGTGGAGTGCAACAAGAAGTACGGCTTCAGCGCCGACACCACCCTGCAGCTCATACAGAGCCTATACGAGAAGAAGTTCACCACCTATCCGCGTGTTGACACCACCTTCCTGAGCGACGACATCTACCCCAAGTGTCCGCAGATCATGAACGGGCTGAGGGCCTACTTCCACCTGATGGACCGCATCAAGGGAAAGCCGCTGCCCAAGACGAAGAAGGTGTTCGACAACTCTAAGGTCACCGACCACCACGCCATTATCCCTACGGGCGTAGTGGCACAGGGGCTTTCGGATATGGAGATGAAGGTATATGACCTGGTGGCCCGCCGCTTCATTGCCGTATTCCACCCCGACTGCCTGTTCACCACGACAACCGTGCTTGGCCAGGTGGCCGAGGTGCAGTTCCGCGCTACGGGCAAGGAGATAACCGACCCAGGATGGCGCGTAGTGATGGCGGCGGCGAATGCTGCCGACAGCGATGAGCCCGATGCCCCGGCTGCGGAAGGCGGTACGGCATCGCCGGCAAAGGGCGGACAAGGCGAGAATGCCCCCCTGCTGCCCTCCTTCACCAAGGGCGAGTCGGGCCCCCACACCCCCGACCTGGCCGAGAAGCAGACCACTCCGCCCAAACCCTATACCGAGGCCACCCTGCTGCGTGCTATGGAGACGGCCGGAAAGACGGTGGAGGACGATGAGCTGCGCGATGCGCTGAAGGAGAACGGCATAGGACGCCCCAGCACCCGGGCTGCCATCATCGAGACGCTGTTCAAGCGCCACTACATACGCAAGGAGCGTAAGTCCCTCTGGGCCACTCCCACGGGCGTGGAGCTCATAGGGCTCATCCGCGAGGAGCTGCTCAAGAGCGCCGAGCTGACGGGCATCTGGGAGAAGAAGCTGCGCCAGATAGAGCGCCACGAGTACGAGCCCGCCACCTTCCTGGGCGAACTGAAGCAGATGGTCTCAGACATCGTAATGACGGTGCTCCGAGACAATGCGCCCCGCCGCGTAACGGTAGAAGTGGGGAAGAAGTAAGGGATATGCAGCCTAAACAGTAACGGTCAGCAGCTCACAGGCCAAAGAGTGCAAGCCATCAGCTATCTTGCGTACCTGTTGGGGCCTGGGTTTAGAGACTCCAGAGGCATAATGAGCCAGTTGCTTCTGGTTTATTCCCGTAATAGTCTGCAATGCCGAGAAGGAAAAAATACCCCGATAATATTCAAGGAGCGAACGGACATCAAACTTGTAAACGACTTCATAGTCTGAGTCGAAGACGGAGGGATATTCATCTCCGTCAGCCTTTGCACATTCAATATAGAAATCTATGCTGTCCTTTACCTCTTTTTTGAATTGCTCAAAATCATTAGAACCAGATACTATCCATCCGGGCAGGAGGTCACAGGAGCAACTGTATCCTGTTTCGGTTAGGCCTGTGTTCATAATAATTCTTTCCATATGACTACAATTTAGGTTCAACAAATAAGTTCGTCTTTGAGGATTAAATATAGGTTCCATCAGAACTTTAACCCCGACTGAGACTCAATAGATTTCAACAGGAATCCACAAACAACATCACTTGGATGGCCATTTACCGTTACCTTACCGGGCTTAACCGGGTGCTTGAACTGGCGATGACTTCCCTTCTGCGCCGTCAAGACCCAGCCGTCCTTATTGAGCGCCTCCAAAATTCTGGATACTTTGATATTGTTCATATTGCCAAATCCATATTCCCTATATATCTCAGCTTCTCGGATGCAAAAGTAGTAAAAATACTACGGACGAGCAATTATTTTAATGAAAACTGCATAAAAAATACTACTATTTAACATTCTGAAGACGTTTTGATGCCCAAAAAGGATTCTTACCCGAATAAAAAAAGGACTTAACGCAATAAAAACGGTGAGCCTGCGTTATTATACTATGATGATGCCCAAAAGTTGTAGATTCATATTATTCCTGTTGCCCCTGCTCCTCCTGTCGTGCAGCGTTGACAAGTACGTCAAGAAGGGCGATGCCTTCCTGGCCATTGGCGAATACTACAACGCGGCGGCCGAGTACAAGAAGGCCTATGCACGAACGCCCATCAAGGACAAGGAGAAGCGCGGCGAACGGGCATGGAAGATGGCTGAGTGCTACAGGCTCAACAACTATGCAGCCAAGGCGGCCGGAGCCTACCAGAACGCGGTGCGATACAAGTACCCCGACAGCCTGGCCCTACTCTACCTGGCACAGATGCAGCAACGGCAGGGCGACTACAGGAACGCCATCAAGAACTACGAGGCATACCAGGAGCTGGACCCCAAGAACCTGCTGGCCAACAACGGGCGGCGCGGATGCCTGAAGGCCCTGGAGTGGAAGGAGAAGCCCACCCTGTACAAGGTGAAGAAGGAGCCCCTCTTCAACAGCCGGCGCGCCGACTTCTCGCCCGTGCTGTACGGCGATGACTTCGACCAGCTCTACCTGAGTACAACGCGCCCCCAGGCTACCGGCAACGAGATAAGCGGCATTACAGGCACCAAGAGCGGCGACATCTTCTTCAGCAAAAAGGACGACAAGGGGAAGTGGAGCCAGCCGGAGGTCATTGAGGGCGAACTGAACTCCGACTACGACGAGGGCGCCTGCGCCTTCTCGCCCGACGGAAAGACGATGTACCTGACGCGCTGCACCTTCGACCCCGACTATCCCCGCTATGCCGAGATATGCACCAGCACGCGCTCTGATGCAAGCTGGAGCAAGCCGCAGACCCTGCAGATTACAAAGGACACCCTGTCGAGCTACGCCCATCCAGCTGTTTCGCCCGACGGCAAGTGGCTCTACTTCGTAAGCGATATGCCCGGCGGGCAGGGCGGGCTCGACATCTGGCGCATAGCCCTCACCGATGCCGGGCTGGGCGGGGTGGAGAACCTGGGCATATTCATCAATACGCCGGGCAACGAGATGTTTCCCACCTTCCGCCCCAACGGAGACCTCTACTTCTCCTCCGACGGGCATCCCGGAATGGGCGGCCTAGACCTCTTCTGCGCACGCCCCGACAGCCTGGGACGGTGGGAGGTGGAGAACCTGCAGTTCCCCATGAACTCCAGCGGCGACGACTTCGGCATGACCTTCGAAGGGCTCCATAACCGGGGCTACTTCAGCACCAGCCGCGGCGACCAGCGCGGCTGGGACCACATCATGTCATTCGAGTGCCCCGAGATAGTGCAGACCGTGAAGGGATGGGTGTATGAAAAAGACGGCTACGAGCTGCCCGAGGCACTTGTATATATGGTGGGCAACGACGGCACCAACCTGAAGCTGAGCGTACGCGGAGACGGTTCGTTTGAGCAGGAGATAAAGCCCAACGTGGACTACGTATTCCTGGGAACCTGCAAGGGATTCCTCAACCACAAGGAGGAACTGCGCGTGGATACCACCAGCGTCAGCCGCGAGTACGTGCTGCAGTTTCCGCTTGCCAGCCTGAACCACCCCGTGCTCATACGCAACGTGTTCTATGAGTTCGACAGCGCCGAGCTGACCGAATCCAGCACGATGGCGCTGGACAGCCTGGTGGACCTGCTCAACCAGAACCCTAACGTAACCATCGAGCTCTCCAGCCACTGCGACTTCCGCGGAAAAGACGAGTATAACAACAAGCTCAGCCAGCGCAGGGCCGAGAGCGTGGTGAACTACCTTATCGGGCACGGCATTGAGAAGGAGCGACTGACGCCCGTGGGCTATGGCGAGACGCGGCCTAAGGTGGTCACCCGCAAGATGGCCGAGCAAATAGATTTCCTCAACGAGGGCGACACGCTGAGCGAAGCCTTCATCATGGCCCTCGACACCGAGGAGAAGCAGGAAATATGCCACGCCCTGAACCGCCGGACGGAATTCAAGGTGCTGCGCACCACCTACCACCTCTTCGAAACCATGAAGCCCGACGAGAAGGCTTCCACCCCAACCGAGGCCACAAAGGAGGAGGAAGAAGAGGCCTCCGCCGCAGACGACGGCTTCCTGCTGCCCTGAAAATTCACTTTTTGAGCAAATTCACAAAAAAAACTCTTTCTTCCCTTCCTATTATAGAAAAATGTTGTACCTTTGTGGCCTGAATCGAACAAAGGGGGATTTAAAGCAAGGATAACCCCGCGAAAGAGTCTAAACGAAATAGGAAAAAGAGTAAAATACTTAAGTTCGCAACTTTTATTATGAAATTGGATTTACTGACAGCTATATCGCCAGTTGACGGCCGCTATCGCAGTAAGACGGAAGCGTTGGCTGCATTCTTCTCGGAATATGCACTCATACGCTATCGCGTAAGGGTGGAGGTGGAGTACTTCATTGCCCTGTGCGAACTGCCCCTGCCACAGCTGACCGACTTTCCGGCCAGCCTGTTCCCCCGCCTGCGGGCCATATACGGCAACTTTACGGAAGCCGATGCCCAGCGCGTGAAGGACATAGAGCAAGTGACGAACCACGACGTAAAGGCCGTGGAATACTACATCAAGGAGCAGTTCGATGCTATTGGCGGACTGGAGGCATACAAGGAATTCATCCACTTTGGCCTGACCTCGCAGGACATCAACAATACCAGCGTGCCCCTGAGCATCCGCGAGGCGCTGAACGAGGTTTACTACCCCCAGATTGAGGAACTCATCAGCCAGCTGGAGGCTTATGCCGCAGAGTGGGCCGAGGTGCCTATGCTGGCCAAGACGCACGGACAGCCCGCCAGCCCTACCCGCCTGGGCAAGGAGGTCATGGTATTCGTATATCGCCTGAAGCGCCAGCTGGCCATGCTGAAGGCATGCCCCATAACAGCCAAGTTTGGCGGGGCAACGGGCAACTACAATGCACACCACGTGGCCTACCCCACGTATGACTGGCGACAGTTTGGCAACCGCTTCGTGGCCGAGAAGCTGGGCCTGGAGCGCGAGGAATACACCACACAGATAAGCAACTACGACTTCCTGGGTGCCCTCTTCGACACGATGAAGCGCATCAACACCATCATCATCGACCTGGACCGCGACTTCTGGCAATACGTATCGATGGAATATTTCCGTCAGAAGATAAAGGCCGGAGAGGTGGGCAGCAGCGCTATGCCACACAAGGTGAACCCCATTGACTTTGAGAACTCCGAGGGCAACCTGGGCGTAGCCAATGCCCTGCTGGAGCACCTGAGCCAGAAACTGCCCGTGAGCCGCTTGCAGCGCGACCTGACGGACAGTACCGTGCTCAGAAACGTGGGCGTGCCCATGGGGCACATGGTCATCAGCCTGCAGAGCACCCTGAAAGGGTTGCGCAAGCTGGTGCTGAACCAGGATGCCATCAACCGCGACCTGGACAACTGCTGGGCTGTGGTGGCCGAGGCCATACAGACCATACTAAGGCGCGAAGCCTACCCCCACCCCTACGAGGCCCTGAAGGCCCTGACGCGGACAGGGAAAGGCATAGACAGGCAGACAATAAAAGACTTCATCGAGGAACTGGAGGTGAGCGAGTCTGTGAAGGATGAGCTGCGCGCCATAACTCCTCATACATATACAGGCATTTAAGAATTCACTATCTAAAAACAATTTCTATGAGCATTGAAGACGAAAGCTGGAGGGAGAAGTTCTCCGAAGGCAATGAGGGTACAAACCGGGATGGTTCTCACCCCCAAAGAAGTGAAAGTGCTGGCCGCTTCAGCGCCAGCGGACGCCCCCTGCGTCCACGTATTAACCGCTCGGCATTCAGCGCCAGTTCTGACGGCAAACTGAGCCGTCCCGTTACCCGGAGCTATCAGCCACGCGAGGGATACCAGCCCCGCGAAGGCGCCTATCAGCCCCGTGAAGGATATAAGCCCAGGGAGGGATATCAGCCGCGCGAGGCCTACAAACCCCGTGAAGGCTATCAGCCACGCGAAGGTTACAAGCCCCACGAAGGCGGATATCAGCCTAAGGAAGGCGGATATCGTCCGCGCCAGCAGGGTGCCTACCAGAAGCGCGAGGGCGGCTATCAGCCCCGTCAGCAGGGCGGATACAAGAAGGGCGGCGCACAGCGCAAACCACGCACGGCCGACTACAATCCGCATGCCAAGTACAGCATGAAGAAGCAGATTGAGTACAAATCGGTGCAGTTCGACCCCGAGGCGCCCATCCGCCTGAACCGTTTCCTGGCTAACGCCGGCGTATGCAGCCGTCGCGAGGCTGACACGTTTATATCCGCCGGGCTGGTGAGCGTGAACGGCGTAGTGGTGACTGAGCTGGGCACGAAGGTGAAGCGCTCAGACAAGGTGGTCTTCCACGACCAGCCGGTAAGCATCGAAAAGAAGGTATATGTGCTGCTGAACAAACCCAAGGACTACGTAACCACCAGCGAAGACCCCCAGAACCGCAAGACGGTGATGGACCTGGTGAAGGATGCATGCCGCGAGCGCATATATCCCGTAGGCAGGCTCGACCGCAATACCACCGGTGTGCTGCTGCTCACCAACGACGGCGACCTGGCCACAAAACTCACACACCCGCAGTATCTGAAGAAGAAGATATACCATGTATATCTGAACAAGGCTCTTACGGCAGCCGATATGCGACTGATTGCCGACGGCATATCGCTGGAGGACGGCGACATAAAGGCTGATGCCATTGAGTACGCCAGCGAGACGGACAAGAAGCAGGTAGGCATTGAGATTCACTCGGGCCGCAACCGCATTGTGCGACGCATCTTCGAGAGCCTGGGCTACCGTGTCATCAAGCTCGACCGCGTATATTTCGCCGGCCTGACCAAGAAGAACGTGCGCCGGGGCGACTGGCGCTTTCTCACCGAGACCGAGGTGGCTATGCTCCGCCGCGGAGCCTTTGAGTAGCAGGCTCAACCCACTCCGACACCCGCCTCTCCCCTTGCACAAGGGGGGGGGAGAGGGGGCCGGAAACGCGAGCATTAAGAACAGAAACTAAAAAGAATAAGATAACATGAAACGTACAAAGGTAATAGACGCGCTGAAGCGTACTGACTTCGGCGCCGAAATTAACGTGAAAGGCTGGGTGCGCAGCAAGCGCGGCAGCAAGGGCATCTTCTTTATCGCCCTCAACGACGGAAGCACCATAAAGAACATACAAATAGTGGGCGATGATGCAAACTTCCCCGAGGAGACACTGAAGCGCGTAACCACCGGAGCATGCCTCAGCGTGGACGGGAAGCTCGTGGAGAGCCCCGCAGCAGGGCAGGCCAGCGAGATTCAGGCCACGCAGATAGAGGTGCTGGGCGACTGCGACAACACCTATCCCCTGCAGAAGAAGGGAGCCAGCTGGGAATACCTGCGCACCGTGGCTCACCTGCGCCCGCGCACCAACACGTTTGGCGCCGTATTCCGCATACGCCACAATATGGCAATGGCCATCCACAGCTATTTCCACCAGCACGGATACTTCTACTTCCACACGCCCCTCATCACCGCCAGCGACTGCGAGGGAGCGGGCAATATGTTCCAGGTGACTACAAAGAACCTCTACGACCTGAAGAAGGACGAGCAGGGCAAGATCATCTACAGCGACGACTTCTTTGGCGAGCAGACGTCGCTCACCGTCTCCGGTCAGCTCGAGGGCGAACTCGGTGCCACAGCCCTCGGAGCCATATACACCTTTGGCCCCACCTTCCGTGCCGAGAACAGCAACACGCCGCGCCACCTGGCAGAGTTCTGGATGATTGAGCCAGAAATAGCCTTCATGGACCAGGAGGAGCTGATGGACCTGGAGGAAGACTTCATCAAGTACTGCGTACGCTGGGCACTAGACAACTGCCGCGACGACCTGGAGTTCCTCAACAAAATGGTCGATAAGGGCCTGATAGAGCGCCTGGAGGGCGTGCTGAAGGAGGACTTCGTACGCCTGCCATACACCGAGGGAATACACATACTGCAGGAAGCCAAGGCTCAGGGACACAAGTTCGAATTCCCCTGCGAATGGGGCGACGACCTGGCCAGCGAGCATGAGCGCTACCTCGTGGAGGAGCATTTCAAGAAGCCAGTCATCATGACCGACTATCCGCGCTCCTTCAAATCGTTCTATATGAAGCAGAACGCTGCTACCCCCGACGGCGGCTCCATCGGATACAAGGGAGCAGTTGCACCCGGCCCCACAATGCAGGGCACCGATGTACTGTTCCCCTCAATAGGCGAGATAATCGGTGGCAGCGTGCGCGAGGAGAGCTATGACAAGCTGATGACCGAGATTAACCGCCGCCAGATGGATATGACGCACCTGTGGTGGTACCTCGATACACGCCGCTACGGTAGCTGCCCCCACGCAGGTTTTGGACTCGGATTCGAGCGGCTCATCCTCTTCGTGACGGGAATGCAGAACATACGCGACGTCATTCCTTTCCCAAGAACACCAAAGAATGCCGAGTTCTAAGATTAAACAGAATCAAGCTCCCCTGAATCGGGGAGAAAGAAGTAAACGCTCCCTGCCCAGGGGAGCGTTTTTTATGAGAATAAACGGCCTTAGGGCATTGTCTCATAAATTCACTCGAGTCACTCAATCAATTCACTCGAGTCACTCAATCAATTCACTCGAGTCATTCAATCGATTCACTCGAGTCATTCAATCGATTCACTCGAGTCGTTGAAAGAATTGACTTTCGACATTCTAACATTTGATTATGGGCAATTCAAGCGTTTAAATTTGGCAATTCAAGCGTTTGACTTGAACAATTCAACCGCTTGCCTCGAATGAAAAAACAAAGAGGGCATGCCAGCACTTAGCACGCCCTCCACAAACAACAACTCGAAAAACAGACGTTTTAACGAAAACGCCCCAAAACGATTATCTATGATCTGGAATCTCGTGTCCTATTCTTCTCAAAAACACGCTCGCTCTTTTCGGTTGGAACCGTCAAATACCACTTACCGTCTTGGCGGTGAGGGCAGACCGTACCATTCATCGTATTAGGCATCGTGCTGCCCTCGGGCTTTTTGAAGAACTCGTAGATATAGCGTACCTCAGTATCATAATCTGTATACATCAGTACGGTATCAATCTCGTAGTTCAGCACGGGGAAGGTGCCGAATGTATTGAGCATTTCCTGACGGCGCGCATCACTGATGGGTTGAATAATGCTGTCTTCACTGTTGAAGGTGTAGAGCATATTCAAAGCATCGTCATACTGCTCGGCTTTCAGCAGGTCGAGGAACCGGTTGGTCAGATTCAGTACGTCTGCAGAATCCTGCGCCGTACGCGTCATGTGCTCGTCAAAACGAGGATGAGCTATCTGTACACCTTCCTTCTTCCCGCCAGAGCAAGCAGCCGCAAGGATGAGTAAAAAGATTGGGACAACATATAATACTTTCTTCATTGCTGATTTGTTTGTTTTAAAAAAAGAGTGCCCTGAACAGTCTCAGAGCACTCTCAAGTTTAATTTAATCTATTGAACTACTCTTTTCAATAAATCTTCTTGTCAAAATTCTTACTTAGCAATCTTCACGTAGTCACCATCCTGACCATACTTATAACCGTCAGCTGCAGCCTGTCCCTTCGGGTAGATGGGGATTGCAATGTAGCTGGTCTTTACACCGAACGCGTGAGTGATGGTAACAGGAACATATACATTGTAAACAAAGTCGGGCTCATGACCGCCCATGTTCTTGTAAACCAACTTACCACCTACTTCCTCCAGAGAAGGAGCCATACCACCGGCGGTAAGAGCCTTAACTTCATCAGCAGACAAAGAAGCGGAGTTAACAGCAACCATGTTGCCACCCTCAATCTTTAAACCAAACTTAGCATTTGGAATGTCAAAGGCAGGATCGGTTAGACCATAGTAAGTGTACAACTTGTCGGTGTACTTCGTGCGCTCAACCTTAGCCTCATCTGCACTTGGAGCAGTCTTGCGTACGAGATAGCCACGGAAGTCAGTCATGTTCAGACTACCCATAGCATCAACAACTGTACCAGAGATGTGACCATTCTCGAATGCGCCATTCAGGCTGTGGTTAATACGGATAGGAGTAACCAGATATGCCTTGAAGTCTGTTACCTTTTCTTCGTTGAAGGCATTGTACTTAGCCCATATAGTCAGGTCAATGGCTTTCTTGTCAGCATTAGTCTTCTTAGGTGTCCAGCCGTCAGCTTCGTTATCATCTGAGAGGTCATTCAACAGAGGAGCGACAACATTCTTATCAGCCTTAGTGGCGTTAAGGACAGCGAACGGATTATCCTCACGGTTCTGCCAAGAGGTGTGACCACCATTAAGCCAGTTCAGACGGATTCCAGTAGTAGGTATATCACCCAAATTAGCACCAAGATCTCTCTGGAGCTGATATGCACCAAAGGTTGCAAAAGCAACGCCCTCATCCTTCAGAGGTTCAGAACCAGTCCATGCTTTCTTACCAGCGTCCCAAGCCATATATGCAGGATGATACTCAAGACCATAACTCTGATTAATAGCAAACTGGAGATCCCATGTTCCGCAGTTGCTGGGCACGTTCTTCAGTATCCAATCCTTAAAGGTACCAGTCTCAGTCTTAGTGCTGGTTATGAAGGCCTGCATAATGTTGTAGTCATACTTAACTTCAGTATTCCAAACTGTACCGCTTGCATCCAAAGTGTTGTACTGAACGGGCAGGACATACAGTTTCTCGCCTGTAGCGAACCAGTAGTTGGTGTTGTAACCGTTAACAACGGGAGCCACGGGCAATTTCACAGTGTACTTCCAAGGAAGAATCAGGTCGGGATACTGGGTGGGCTTAGAAGACTTGAAAATAATCTGAGCCTCAACGGTCTTTGAGCGAGCGGGCAGAATCCTACCGAACTCATCAGGATTGATGGTCCAAGAAGCTACCTGAGCGTCCTCATCGGGAGCAGTAGTGTTAACAACCAGAGCGGTGGTCAGACCAGGAGTAACCAGCTTGGTGGTGATGTCACCAGCAGGATAGATGGTCTTGAACTCGTCATAGCTCAGATCGGGCTTAACGGTCTCGCCATTTCTCTCGAATGTTGCACCGTAAACATTGTTGATGAAGTCCTTCCATGTCAGACCTACAGTTACGGGGTCGCACTTCAAATCGCCAAACTTTGTAACAGCGTCCAATGTAACAGGATCCAGAGGAGGCAGTACAGGTATAGGCTCGGCAACCCACTTAATCTTGAAGTAAGCCTCGTCCACGATATCACCACCATTCTTCAGGACAACGCGTACGATAGGAGCCTTGTCGATGGCAGCACGGTTAGCAGATTCGCTATGCGCATTATCAGGCAGTTTAGAACTGATGATAGTGCCGTCAATCTTAGCAAACTGTTGCTGGTCGGTGCCGTTGGCAGCGTTCTTGGTATAAGCATCAGTAGGAATGCTGAACTCGAAGGTCAGACCGAAGCTCTTCAGCTCGGCAACAGAATATCTGGCATGAGTATTGTCATCGCAACCGGCAACCAGCTTGAGCAGGTCGTAAGTCTCGTTGTAGGCAATCTCCTTCTTAATGAAGGTAGCATCGTCAACGTTGGTGCCATAAACAGCCTGATAGCCAGCATAGTGGCCATAGATGGTAGCAGCATCCTCGTGATAGGTAGCCCAGTCGGTGATTACCTTACCGTCGCCGCCCTTCTTCTCGTAGAGGTTCTCAGCTGCAATGTGTACCTTGAAGTTGTTCTCGTCAATCAGAGAGAACTCAGAGTAGATGTCAGCGCTGCCGTCAGCACGGGGAACCATCAGAGATACCAGCGTAGCAGGATTACCTTCGCCCTTGAATCTCAGGCTACCGGTAACGGTCTTCTGCATCTTCACGGCCAGGATACCGTTCTCAATCTGAACGCTTGCGGGCTTAATGGGAGTATTCTCCTTCAGGCCAGCATCCTCAGCGAGACCACGAGTCTCAGTCTTGGCAGTCTTGCTATAGAACTTAATGCCATCCTTAACGATGTCATTCTCCTTCACCGTCATGGGGCTCAGGCGATAGTAAGCGGTGGTTCCACCGTTGTCAACGTTCTTCTCGGGAAGATCCTTCTTGTCCTTATCCTGTGCATTAACCAAGCTTCGCTTGTAGTTAGGAACTTGGTTCTCAACAGCCTTATCGAATGCGCGTGGCTGATAGGTCAGAGCCTTGAACTGCAGAGCCTCGATACCGTTGATGTACAGGTCGGGAATCAGCGTGATGCTGCTCAGCGTGGTCTCGCTGGTGGTAGCACCAGTAGCCTTGGCAATGGCATCCTTCAGCTTGGAGATAGCGCTGGCCTTCTCGGCAGCTTCCTCACCAGCCTTCAGCTTAGCACCTGCCTCAGCCTCAGCACCAAACAGATACTCATAGAGAACAGTAGCGAGCTCGTCAATCTGAGCCTGCAGAGAACCGTCAGCAGCAGATTCGCCGCCTTCGCCGGCTGTGCCTACCAACTGTTTTACATAGTCCTCCATATACTTCCGGAGTTCTTCCTTGGCAACGTCAACCTTCTCTGTGATGGTATTGTCAATGCTGGAGTAGTTAGTCTTCAGCTCGGCGATAGAAGCGTTGATACCGCTGAGGTCATATTCCTTAACCATTGCAGCAACAGCTTCATTGGCAGCAGCCTTGGCAGCAGCCTCGGCAGCAGCAGCAATAGCAGCAGCTGTGGGAATACCACCCTTCAGAGCCTCAATCTGACCCTTCAGGTCGTCATAGTTGGTACCTACGGTAGTAGCCAGTGCGTTAACGGCATTGTCAATGTCGGTCTGGCTTACAGCGCTGGCGGTCAGAGCGTCAACAACACCCTGCAGGGTGCCCAGCTGACCCTTCAGCTGGTTAACAGCAGCAGTAGCCTTGCCAATCTCCTCGGTGGCAGCGCCCTGGGCATCCTTAATCTGACCCTCAAGACCCTTAACGGCATCCTGCAGAGACTTGATGTCGCCATTCTGCAGAGCTGTGAGAGCATCCTGCAGAGACTTGATGGCAGCCTCGTTGGTGCCGACAGTGCCGGTCAGGGTAGCGATACGTGCGCTGGCCTCACCAAACAGATTGTCAATCTTTGTCTGAATGTCGTTGTCGGCAGCAATCAGGCCTGCAACGGCAGTCTGCAAGCTGGCAACGTCACCCTTAACGGCGTCGAGACCAT
>CAMJQA010000003.1 GCA_946407895.1 uncultured Prevotellaceae bacterium | reverse complement strand
CAGCGTGCAAGGCCAATCCGAAGCCTTCGGAAATGCTCCTGCAGCGTGCAAGGCCAATCCGAAGCCTTCGGAATGCCCCTGCAGCGTGCAAGGCCAATCCGAAGCCTTCGGAAATGCTCCTGCAGAGCGCAGGGCCATTCTGAAGCGTTCGGGAAGCTCCTGCAGCGTGCAAGGCCAATCCGAAGCCTTCGGAAATGCTCCTGCAGCGTGCAAGGCCCATCCGAAGCCTTCGGAAATGCTCCTGCAGCGTGCAAGGCCAATCCGAAGCGTTCGGGAAAGCTCCTGCAGCGTGCTTGGCCCATCCGAAGCCTTCGGGAAAGCTCCTGCAGCGTGCAGGGACTATCCTACGACAAAGGCGGAGTGCACCGGGGTGCACTCCGCCTTCGACGCGTCTGCTATAACCGTCAGCCTATTCCAGCTGCCGTAGCACGGCCTCGGCCTGGCGTATCATCTGTGCGGCATCGTCCTTGGGCTCATACTTGTTGGAGCGGAACTTCTCCACGGTCTGCCTGAGCAGGTCCAGCTTGCGTCCCGTCAGCTCGCCCATGAGCAGCTGAATCTTCTCGTAGTCCTGTATGCCCTGCACCAGCCGCTCCATGCGGATGCTGCTCTCGCCGGGATAGACGAAGAAGCAGTCGCCCGAGGGCCACGTGCGGAAGCGCGAGTCCTGGCAGGGTGCCTTCACCCAGCTGTTGAAGGCCCAGCGCAGGTATCCGTCGTATCCGGCAGCGGCGGCGTGCCATCCCATGTAGGCCGACTCGGCTGGGGGCGAGAAGGTGAACGTGTTGGGCCATGCCGGGCCGCAGCAGGTGTAGAATGTTATGGGGTCGTTCTTCCGTCGGCGCTCGCTGAGCGTCTTCTCGTCGATGAGGTCGTACTGGTAGGCTACGCTTACGTCGTGTACGTTGGCCGTGAACTCGGGGAAGTAGTTGAAGGCTCCCTCTATGCGGTAGTCGGGGTCGGCCCGCTTAACGATATTGTATGTGGCCTGCATCTGGTCCATCGGCCGCTCGTCCATGGCAATGCACGTGCGGCTGAACCATCCCCGCTGCTTCAGGTGGGCGGCAAAGTCGCGCAGGAAGGGCAGTATGAAGTCCTCGTACTCCTTCTCGCCGGGCTTGCAGTCCACGTATCGCACGCTGTTGGAGGCCATGTCGAAGTAGTCGAAGCGGTAGTGCCAGGGCACCAGCGTGTAGCAGTCGATCTGCTTCGTCACGCCGCAGTCCATCATGAACTGCACCCACCGGTCGAACACCGTGTAGTCATAGCGCCACTGTCCGTCGATGGTCTTCATCTTCGCAATCATGCTCTCGAAGGGGTCCTCGGTCTGTCCGTTCCAGGGGCGCTGTATGATGGAGCACGTGATGACCTTTCCTCCGGCGTCGGCATAGTGCTTCATGACGGGTCGCATCAGGTCGAAGTGCTGCTTGCTCCACAGCGGCACGCCGTAGTACCGCGCCACGGCGTAGGGGTTCTGCCACAGGTCGAGGTGGAACTTCCAGTCCTTCGGGGCGGGCAGCGTGCGGTTCGCCACCTCCACGGAGAAGGGCACCCTGAGCTCTCGCCCGTCGCACTGGGCGGTCAGCGTGGCCGTGTAGGTTCCGGCCTCGGCATCCTGCGGAATGCGTATGTCCAGCCAGATGGGCCTCACGCTCTTCGCCGCCACGGCCATGCCGGCTACGGGCGACAGGCGGTCGGCCACCAGCAGGGAGTCCTTGCGGCCCGAGTCCTTGTCGCTCATGGTGTAGCATACGAAGTAGCGCAGCACGTTGCTGGCGGCAATGCGCTTCCGCCCGCTCACCAGGTCGCTTACGCTCAGGCTGACGTTCCCTATCTCCGTGGGAGCGGTCAGCACGGCCTGCGCGCTCAGCCGCTCACCCTTCCAGCCGTGCAGGCTGAGCCGCTTGGGGGCCTTCTGCAGGGCGGGTACCTCGCTGCGCGAATAGCGCTCGTCGGTGCTTCCCCAGGCCAGGGTAATGTCCTTAACGTTCTGCCAGGCCTCGGCCGCTGCGGGCGCCGGGTCGGCCAATTCTTTCTCTACGCGCTGCGCATGCAGGCACAGCGTCGTTGCCATCAGGGCAAGTGCAGAAAACAGATGCTTCATGGTTCCAATCTTGTTATTAGTTTATGAATGTTTGTCTTTAATTATCGGTTCGCCTGGCCTGGGCTTCATCCGGCCGGGGCAGGCTTCATCTTGCAGTAGGCTTCATCTTGCAGAGTAGGCTTCATCTGGCAGTAGGCTTCATCTTGCAGAGTAGGTTTCATCTTGCCAGGGTAAGCCCTACGCTGACGTGCTCGGTCTGGGCCCGCAGGGGCGGGTTCTCCTTCTCCAGCGTCACGCTGACTTCCCTTATGCGCCCGAAGTCGTCCAGCAGCCGGCGGGCAATGCGGTGCGCCACGTGCTCCAGCAGCCGGCTGGCCGTCTGCATCTCCTCGGTAGCGGCCCTGATGACCTCCGCATAGTTCACCGTTCCCGCCAGGTCGTCCTCCTCCAGCGCCGCGCGGTCGGCCGCCACGCGCGCATTTATCGTCAGGTAGAAGTTGGCTCCTACCTTCTGTTCCTGCGGCAGTACGCCGTGGTAGGCATACAGCTTCAGGCGGTTTATGCAGAGGCTGACGTCGCTCATGTGGCTATTCGAATTTCTCGTCCTCGGTGGTGGAGCCGGGCAGGTATTTCTTCAGGGCGCGTGCCACACCGCTCTTCCAGGAGTTGATGCTGTCGCTGTCGAGCTGCAGCGAACCGACCAGGCGGATGACGTGGTCCAGCGGCATACGGTAGCGCAGCACGCCGCTGATGAGCTTGGCATAGTTCCAGTATTCGGGATTGAACTTCTCGCTCAGTCCCTCTACGGTGGTCTTGTATCCGCGCTTGTTCTCGAACTGGAAGTCGTATCGTTTCTGTCCGTCCCTCTCAACGTGCTTGATGATGCGCCCGCGCGTCACGCTCTTCGGCAGCGCAATCCCTTCTTCGTCGTCCATCAGCCCGGTGAATATCTCGTACGGCTGGTTGTCCATCAGCCCCACGAAGGCCACCCACTTCTCCTTGTTGTTCTGGAAGCGCACCACGTCGCACTCCAGCACCTCGGGCCTGGTCTCTATCATGGGCATGATGGGGTAGGTGAGGTCCGACGTCTTCAGGAAGCCTTGCTGGCAAAGCACGTTCAGCAGTCCCTGCGACATGGCCTCGTTGTCCTTGCGCGTGTAGCGTATGTCGGTGAATATCTGCGCCAGCGTCTTCTTCTCGTTTATCTCCAGGAACTTCAGGTTCTCGGGCCTCTGCTCCTTGTCGGCGTACAGGGCGTCGATGCGCTCCTCGTCATACGGCTGGTAAACCTCCTGGTGCACGAAGGCCTCCAGGGGCAGGCGGTCCGTCAGCGGCGGTTCCTCGGCCGGCCAGCCTACGGTGAGCGTAGCAACGGGGACTACCAGCTGAGGCAGCTGGAGTATGTCGATGATTTCCTGAGGCATGTATATGGTGGTGCCCAGGTAGCACACGCCCAGCCCGGCCTCCTCGGCCAGGTTGCAGAACGTCTGGGTGTAGAGCAGCGCATCGGTGGCGGCATTCATGAAGCTCAGCATGTTGTCATAGCCGGGGCTGGCCTCGCGCATGAGGCACCAGTCCGTGGTTCGCCGGAAATCGGCGCAAATCGTCAGGACCACAGGAGCCGACGTCACCATCGGCTGCCCGAAGTGTGCGGGAGCCAGTCGTTCCTTCATCTCCGGGTCGCGGGTTACCACTACGCTGTACAGTTGCAGGTTGCCCATTGTCTGCGTTCTGGCTGCGTCGTCCAATAACCGATTCAGCAGCTCATCTGTAATGGGCTGCTGAGTATATTGGCGAATCGTTCTGCGGTTCTTGATGTTCATAGTCTATCCTTTAGTTTGTTTTCCAGCTCGGCTACTGTCTTCCGGAATTCCTTGTCAACCTTCATCCTGTCCTCAATCGTCTTCACGCTGTGAATGACGGTGGCGTGGTTCCGCCCTCCTACCAGGGTGCCAATCTTGCTAATGGTCAGCTTCGTGTGCTGCTGTGCCAGGTACATGCTCAGCTGGCGCACCAGCACGATGTTTGCCTTCCTGCTCTTCCCGTATATCTCTTCCTGCTTTATATTATAATGTTCGCAGGTGCTCTCTATGATGGCGTCCATCGTTACGGGCTTCTGCTCGGTGCGCATGCTGCGCTTCATTACCCGCATGGCAAAGTCCAGGTCAACCTCGCGGTTGTAAACGACGGAGTAGGCCATCAGGCTGTGTACCACGCCTTCCAGTTCGCGCACGCTGTCTGAAACGTTCTCAGAGATGTAGTTGATGACGTCCTGCGGAATGCGTAGTCCGTCGTGCTTGATCTTGCTCTTCAGGATATCGCGTCGCAGCTGTTCCTCGGGGCGTTCCAGCTCGGCCATCAGTCCGCACTTGAAGCGCGTGATGAGGCGGTCTTCCATGCCCTGCATTGCCGTTGGCGGACGGTCGCTGGTCAGTATGATGTAGCGTCCGTTCTGCCTCAGGTGATTGAAGATGTGGAAGAAGGCGTACTGCGTCTTGGCCACGCCTATCATCTCCTGAATGTCGTCCATGATGAGTACGTCGATGCTCTGGTAGAAACGCATGAAGTCGTTGAACGTGTTGTGGCGGATGGAGTCCGTGTATTGAATCTGGAAGAGATTCGCGCTCAGGTAGAGCACCCTTTTCTCAGGGTGCAGTTCTTTCAGCCTTGTACCGATGGCATTTACCAGGTGGGTCTTGCCCACACCGCTCGGCCCGTAAATAAACAGGGGGTTGAAGGCCTGCTGGCTTGGATTCTCGGCAATGGACATCCCAACGCTGCGAGGCAGCTTGTTGCTGATGCCCTCAATGAAGTTGTCGAAGTTCTGCTTCGAGTTGAGCTGCGAGTCAAGGTCCTGGGCATGCCCTACCGCCTGCAGCATCGTCGGCGACTTGTTGACGCCGGTGGCCTGCTGGGGTGCTTCCCTCTCGATCACGTTGTCGCTCTCAACCGTTACGGTTTCATTGCTGGCCACTTCAACCTTGTACTTCAAGGTGACTTGGGCTCCGAAGACTCGGCGCAGGGTCAGATGCAGCAGACGACGGAAGTGTGCCTCCAGGTACTCGAAGAAGAACTGAGACGGTATGAAAACCGTCAGTTCCATCTTCTGGGCGCTGAAGGACTTGAACTTCATCGGCATGAACCATGTCTGGAACTGCTGTTCGTTCACGTTGCTTCGGAATATCTCCATGCAGCGTTGCCACAATATCTGTGGTGATTCGGCCATCTGCTGTTGTTTACCTATTTTATATTAATTATCACTTAAATATCCGTTTTCATTAGAAAAGCGTCTTCGTTGCATCCGCTTTCATTAGAAAAACGTCTTCTTTGCCGTTTTTGACAGTGCAAAGGTATGCAGTTTTTATGAAACGGCAAAATTTTCTTTGTTACCTCTCTTTTGCAAAAAATAGTCCGGTCTGTTTGCTAATCATCTGTTTTACAAGGCATAGACGAGGAAACGTTTTTTTTATCTCGTGAATGCTATTTGCAAATTTTCAAGTATTTGAAATACAGACGATTGTATTTTAGCTCAGACTCTTCTTTAATTTGTGCTCCAACCCCTCAAAAACCCTTGCAAATAACGTTCTTTCGGGGTTGTTAGAGCTATTCTAAAATCACCCTTAGGCTATTCGGATTAAATTTAAATAGAGTATTTTATTTCTTTTTCCCGAAGATGGAGAAATGAACGTATCGTTTGGGGTGTTTCTTGAGGTCGGTGACCAGACTGTCGGCACTCTGGACGGTATGGTTCAGGTTGTTGTAGAGCTGCGGGTCGCGCATCAGCAGGCCCAGGCTTCCATCTGGGCTTTGCATCTGTGTTATCATTTGGTGAACAGAGATTATTGTTGTGTTCACATTATCCAGTGTGGCTTGCAGATCCAGCTGGTTGAGGTGGTCTGTCAACTGCGTTACATGCTGCCCCGCCTGATCAAATGTGCTGGTTAGGTGCGGAATGTCCTTCTTGAGCAGGCGGTTCAGGTCGTTTGCGCTTTGGTTCAGGCTGGCTGTCAGATGCTCTGCATTCTGGATGATGGCTGGCAGGCTGGAGTCGGCTGCCAGGGTATTCAGGGCCATTAGCAACGTATCCACCCGGGCAATGACCTTTTCAATCTGCGGCATCATGTCAGCGGCCTTTGACATCAGTCCTCCAGCATCAGAGCCTTTTATGGTATCGCCTGGATGATAAGCCTCTGTAAGGTTTGTTGTCAGCAGCATATTCAGCGTACAGCCGCCCAGCATCCCCTCGTCCAGTTCGGCACTGCTCCCCTTGGGAATGCGCAGTCCGCGGTCCACGCTGATTTCCACCAGCACTTGTCCGGGCTTGTCAAAGTTGTAGTGCAGGGCGCTAACGATGCCTACGTCATATCCGTCGGCATATACCTTGCTGCTCTTGCTTAATCCCTTGGCGTTGCTAAAGGATATGTAGTAGATGTCCCGTGAACTGAAGAGGCTTGCGCCCTTTAGGAAGTTAATGCCCAGAAACAGAATAACCAGGGCGACCACTCCGGTAAGTCCAATTTTTGCTTCTTTGCTAATTTTCATTTCTGTATGCTTTTTTTGTACTTTGCAAATCCGTTATAAATGCAGCGTGCCAGCGACTGGCGGCCAGCCTGTGATTTGAGGAACTGCTCTTCGGTGGGGTTGTTGACATAGCCCAGCTCAACGAGTACGCTGGGCATGCTTGTAGCCCTTAGTACGAGGAATCCGGCCTGGTGCACGCCTTTGTCTTTACGTTTGCCTGTCTGCTTGAATTCCTGTTGGATGTTGCGTGCCAGTTCCACGCTTTGTTCCATATACTTGTCTTGCATGAGTTCAAATATGATGTAGCTTTCGCTGCTCGAAGGGTCGAAGCCTTCATAGCGTTCCTCATAGTTGCTCTCCAGTGTGATTACGCTGTTTTCCCTCTTGGCTACGGCCAGGTTGTCTGCTGCGCGGTGCATACCCAGGGTGTAGGTCTCCGTGCCCTGTGGCCCCACTTTTGCGGCAGTGCTGTTGGTATGAACGCTGATGAAGAGGTCGGCCTTGGCCTTGTTGGCAATGTTAGCCCGCTCGTTGAGCTCTACGAAGACATCTGTTTTCCGGGTGTAGATGACCTTTACCTCGGGATGGTTCTTCCCAATGAGTTTCCCCAGTTCCAGCGCAACGGCCAAATTGATGTCTTTCTCCTTGGCCGTACGTCCCACTGCGCCGGCATCCTTGCCTCCATGTCCGGCATCAATAACAACGGTAAATGCCTGTATGTAGAGGCTCAACGTAAATGCAGCCAGGCACAGAATATATCTTTTCATTCTCACTTCCATACAAATTTTGGTTGCAAAATTACGAAAAAATAGCCTGAAAGAAAAGAATTTATATGTATTTCTTTCCTTGAAAGTGAGAAATTCATACTGAATGCAGGTATAAATCTCTATCTTGCCGGGGGCTGAATATGATGCTGGCTGTTCTTCAGATGAACAGTACCTCCTGGCCATGGAAGAGGAAGCCGCCTGCTACCACGTATTCGCGGCAGGTGGGCGAGAACTGGTCTTCAACTGTGATGTGCTCGTGCCCGGCCAGTATGCAGCGCAGCAGGGGTTCATGCCTCAGGTACTTGATGAAGTTGCTCGTTACGGGTTCTTCCCTTTGCAGTTTGTATGCTCCGTCTATCTTGGGCAGTGCTCCGCTCTTCAAGGGCCCCTTGTCGCGCCAGAACCGCATTGAAGCCCGCCAGATGTTGTCGGTGTAGAACGGCACGTGCATGCACAGCACGATGGGCAGCTTCTTCTCCACCTCAAGGCTGAAGCGCTTTACCTGTTCCTCGGTGACGTATCCATATACGTCGTCCAGTGTGATGAAGTTCACTCCGTGTACCACTTGCGACTGCAAGGTGATGTCGAAGGGGTACACTGCCTGTAGTTTCTTGCGCGTCAGGTCCTTGAATGCCTCGGTGTGTTCCTCTTTTGGCTCGCTCAGCCACATGTCTGGCGTAAACTCGTGGTTGCCTACCGAGCCTATGACTTCGCGCCCGAAGTACTTCTTCACCAGGTCGAAGTTGGCCTGGCTCTGCCAGTCTATGAGGTCACCTGTGTGAACAACGTAGTCCACGTGCTGCTTGGCCCAGGCCAGTGCATCGCGCAGGGCTTCTTCCTGGCGTCCGCCGAATGTGGTGGTACGTGTTTCCCGCAGTTTCATCTTCTTTTCGCCCTCGTTGTCGTAGGCGGCAGTGAGGTGCGAGTCGGAGAGGTGCAGTACGGAGAACGGTTCACCCAGCCCTATCTCTACGGTGGCATAGCTTAATGACATGCGTTCATACTGCCCTCGGCTGGGGAATACTGCGGGATTGTCTTCTGCCAATGCTGGCAGGTCGGCCGTGGCAATGAGTGCGCCCACTCCTGCCATTCTGCGGATGAAATCTCTTCTGTTTGTCATACGAGGAAAAAGGTTTTAATTGTTCTTGATCTAAGGCACAGCCGTGGCTTCGCTCTCGTTCCAGTAGCGGTCAATGGCGGTAACGGCCAGGTGCAGGCCGTAGAGGGTTGAGGAGAGCAGGCTGTAGGTATATTCCGGCTGCCAGGTTACGGTTACCAGGTTCTCAGGGCATTCCGTGTCCACAGGCATTTTGCGGCTGGCATATATGGCATAGCGGCATGGCTGGCCGTCGGCCTCCACGGCCTTCCATGCCAGGTGCTCGTTGGTGCCGTCCACCCGTTTCTGCTCGGTTATTTGCGGTGCATCGGGCCGTTTCTGGCTCTGCCAGGTCATGGCCGGCAAAAGGGCGGGGTGGGGGTAGAATACCTGGTGCAGGTAGTCGTAGATGCCCTTCGTGTTGTCGGTCAGGAACTTGCTGCGGAAGTAGGCCTGCCCCTGCAGGCCTTGCTGGCGCAGGTAGCATAGCTCGCGCTGCACAATGCCCCATTCCCAGTCTCTCTCTTTGGGATGCAGGAAGTAGATGCCCAGTCCCGGTGCAATGGTGCGTCCGTAGGACTGCTCCTGCCAGTCGGCTGCAAAGGGGTAGAAGTGGTCGCCCTCAAAGTACATCATGGGGCAAAGCATGTCCATAATGCCGTCTCTAAGCCATCCCTGTGCATCCTGGTGTACGGTGGTGTAGGCCGCCCAGCCGCGTGCTGAGTAGCGTGTAACGTCGCGGTACTTGCCCACAGGCGAGCAGCTCAGGCGTATCCAGGGCTTCAGGGCCTTTACATCTGTGTGTATCTTTTTTACGATGCGTGTGATGTTCTCCCGCCGCCAGTCGTCCTTCTTCATCTTGCCGCCATATTTCCTGAACGTGGTGCCGTCGGGGAAAGCTGTTGCGCCTTCGGGGTAGCGGATGTAGTCGAAGTGCAGACCGTCCACATCATAGTGTTTCACTATCTCCTGGCAAATGCGGCTCAGGTAGTCGGCCGTCTCGGGCAGCCCGGGGTCAAGGTAATAGGTGTCCTGGTGCTTGCGCAGCATGTTGGGGTGCTTGCTCAGCAGGCTCTTTTTGCCTATCTTCTTGGATACGGCTATTTTGAAGCTGGGTATGGTAACCACCCAGGCGTGCAGTTCCATGCCTCGGCGGTGTGTCTCCTCAATGGCAAACTGCAGTGGGTCATAGCCCGGGTCTTTGTCGTAAATGCCCGTCAGGGCTACGTCCCAGGGCTCAATTTGGCTGGGGTAGATGACGGCGCCGCGGATGCGTGTCTGCAGCAGTACCGTGTTGATGCCGCATCGTTGCAGCTGGTCCAGTATCTGGCACAGTTCCCTTTTCTGCTCTGTTCTTCCGGCCTCGTTGGTAGCCTTGGCCTTGGGCCAGTCCAGTCCGTTCAGGGTGGTTAGCCATACGGCTCTTACTTCCCGCTTAGGTGCGGGCTCTGCTGGAATGTATAATTCTTGTCCGCTGACCGTAGAAACGGCCAAAAAGAATAAAAATATGAGGTTTTTTCTGCAATTCATGGCACAAAGATATGCTTTTTTCTCCATTTTTGCGTAACTTTGCATTCAGAAAAGTAAAATTGTTTTGTTATTATGTACACATTTTGTCTGTCTCTGGCCTGTTTGGTACTGGGTTACGTCTTCTACGGAGCGCTGGTGGAGCGTGTTTTCGGCATAGAGCCCGAGCGCAAGACGCCAGCCTATACCAAGACGGATGGTGTTGACTACACCCCAATGTCGCGTTGGCGCGTTTTCCTTATTCAATTCCTGAATATTGCAGGCACGGGCCCCATCTTCGGAGCCATCATGGGTATACAGTTCGGTCCGTCGGCCTACCTGTGGATTGTGCTGGGTTGCATCTTCATCGGAGCCTTCCATGACTATATGTCGGGTATGATAAGCCTGCGCAAGGACGGACTTTCCCTGCCCGAGGTACTGGGCGACGAGCTTGGCACGGGCGTGCGCTACCTGATGCGCCTGCTCTCAATGGTCCTGCTGGTGCTGGTGGGCACGGTCTTCGTGGTTACGCCTGCCGACCTCCTGGCCGAGATGACCGGCATTGCGCCCCTCATCTGGTTCTTCATCATCCTGGTCTATTACCTGCTGGCCACTATGCTCCCCATCTCTACCCTCATAGGCCGGCTCTATCCCGTCTTTGGCCTGTCTCTGTTGCTCATGGCCGTCCTGGCCTGCTATGGCATATTCACGCTCGACGGCCCTGTACCCGAGCTTTCTGACGGGCTCCGCAGTTTCCATCCCAAGGGGCTTCCTGTCTTTCCCATGCTTTGCATTACCATTGCCTGCGGAGCCGTCAGCGGTTTCCATGGCACGCAGAGCCCCATCATGTCGCGCTGCCTGCAGACCGAGCGCGACGGCCGCTTCGTCTTCTATGGCGCCATGATCACCGAGGGCATCGTGGCCCTCATCTGGGCTGCTGCGGCCATCAAGTTTGCCGGTTCATACGAGCATCTGGCCGAGCTTGGCACTCCGGCCGTAGTCGTTCACATGGTATGCAATACGTGGTTTGGCCGCGTGGGCGCCGTGCTAGCCGTGCTGGGCGTGGTGGCCGCTCCCATCACCTCTGGCGACACGGCCTTCCGCTCTGCCCGGCTCATCATTGCCGACATGCTCCACATCAGCCAGAAGCCATTCGGCAAGCGTTTCCTCATTGCCATACCTATGTTCCTTATTGCCATAGGGCTGCGCTTCATCGACTTCAATGTGCTGTGGCGCTATTTTGCATGGACCAACCAGACACTGGCTTGCGCCACCTTGTGGGCCGTGACCATTTGGATGGTGCGCCGCCATAAGCTTTACTGGATGGGCCTTTTGCCCTCGCTGTTCATGACGGTTGTGTGCTCCACCTATATCCTGACGGCTCCCGAGGGTTTCCGCCTGCCCTGGCTGCCCAGCCTCATTGCGGGCATTACGCTGACGGCCATAGCGGGCATTGCCTTCTTTATGTGGATAATGAATTTCAAAACTAATAATAAAAAATAATTGAGTATGAGAAAATTTGTAATGGCCCTTGTGCTGGGCCTTGTATCTTTGAGTGCCAGTGCACAGTTCGAGGCTGGTAAGACGTATGGAAACATGTCGCTGACTGGCCTGGACATGAGTTACATGAAGGGTAGCGAGTTCCATTTCGGCCTGCAGGGCCAGGGCGGCTACTTCTTCCAGCAGGACTGGATGGTGGGCGGCAAGCTGGGTTACGACTATGTGGGCGGAATCTCATCGCATGTGTTCGACCTGGGCGCTAATGTCCGCTATTATTTCGAGAACAGCGGCATCTATCTTGACGGCGGTCTGCTCTATCAGCACTTTAAAGCCGGAGGCAAGGAGAACTGGCTTAGCATCGTGCCCGAGGTGGGCTACTGCTTCTTCCTGAACCAGCATGTCACCATCGAGCCCGCCATCTACTGCCATCTCTGCCTTAACGATTTCGACAACGGCAGCAAGGTAGGCCTGAAGGTCGGCTTCGGCTTCTACTTCTAAGCCGTGCCCCCACTTAGGCAAATCGGAAGTGGGATGCTCCGCTCAAGTCTCGGGCGGCGCATTTCACTTCCTTTCTTTGTGGGCGCCCCCTTTTGAACCCCTGCCGAAAAGCATTGCCGATGAAAATAAAATCCGATGCCAACGGAAGAATATTCAGTTGTCCACGATATGTCTTTCTCTGCATCCACAAAAGTAAATGCAAATGCAATTTTGCAACACGGAAAAAAGGGGGGAGAGAGAAAAAGAGCGGGAGATGAAGACAAAAGGGTGGAAGAGGTTCCCCTTCGCCCCCCCGCGGCCGATAACCTGCCCTTATTGCGCAATAAGGCTGGGTTATGGCGAGATAATCCAGACTTAGCCGCCGTAATCAGTCAGAACCTATAATTCGCGTCTTTTGGAATTTGGAGGAGTAGAGGGATGTTACATCATGGGGGGAAAATAACCGAGGTGCGGACATGCCTGAGGTAATTCTTCTCAGAGGGATATAATTGTTGTGAGAAAGATTGTGTGTCTTACTTCAGCCTGATGATATCGCTCCATCGTGTGGTGGGATTCTTGCTCCTGAAGTCATGCCTGATGGCGTTGGCAAAGACATCGGCCTTGCCCTTGCCGCCCTTCTGCGTATATTGCTGGCTGCCCAGTACGATTGTCTCGCTGCCATTGACCTTGTTGATGCGGTCGATGACGGCATCAAGGCGTTTCATCTTCTGGAATTGTTCTGCATTATAGTCGAAGAGATCCAGCTGCATGGGCGAGTTGGGGCCTATGCTCATGAGGATGACGCCGGCTTTCTTGTACTGATAGCCCGGTTTGTATATCTGCTTCAAGGCTTCTGCGGCAGCCTTCACGATTTCTATGCTGCTGTTGGTTGGAACGGTGAGCCGTTTCTCGCAGAAGTTCCAGTACTGGGGCAGGTCCTCGCGGAAGGCATTGGTGTTGAGGAATACGCTGACTATACTGGCCGCCGTACCCTGTGCACGCAGTTTCTCGGCACACCGGGCTGCGTAGTTGGAGACATGAGTGCGGAGGGTGCCCAGGTCGCTGACCATGCCGTCGAAGCTCCTGCTGGTGCATATGCTTTTCTTCTTGGCCATCTCCTCATTGGGCATTGCGTCTATGCCATTGAGTTCCTGCCAGATGCGGTAGATGACTATGTTCTTGAAGGTTGCCTGCACCCAGTCGCCGTGATGGCGGGCAAAGTCGTAGGCGGTCTTAACGCCCAGGGCGTCGAGCCTGGCTGCATATCGCCTGCCTATGCCCCAGACGTCTTTGACGGGGTAGAGCTTCAGGGCCTTCCTGCGCTTCTCGTCGCTGTCAATGAGGCAGCAATGTCTATAGCCCGGGTATTTCTTGGCGAAGTGTGAGGCCATCTTAGCCAGGGTCTTCGTAGGGGCTATGCCTATGCTCACGGGCATTCCCACGCTGCGCCTGATGCGCTTGTAGAGGTCTTCGCCCCACTGCTTCAGGTCGGTGCCCTCGAAGCCCTGCCAATAGACGAAGCACTCATCGATGCTGTAGCGGAAGTAGGACGGAGCCTCCTGGCGGATAATCTCTACCACGCGCCCCGTGAGCTCGCCATACAGTTCATAGTTGCTGGAGAATACGGCTATCTTCTGGTTGGGGTATAGTTGCTGGAGCTGAAAAAATGGCATGCCGGCCTTGATGCCCATCCTCTTTGCCTCGTTGCTGCGGGCCACTACGCAACCGTCGTTGTTGCTCAGTACAACAACGGGCTGGCCATTCAGGTCGGGGCGGAAGACTCTCTCGCACGAGACGTAGCAGTTATCGCAGTCAACAATGCCGTACATGTGGTGTTAACGCTTCCAGCTTTTAATCGTCCATATCACCACGCCCCAGACCTCAAAGCTGTCGCTCTCGTCAATACGAATGGGCTGATAGTCCTTGTTGGCCGGGCGTAGCTCGATGTAGCCTTCTTCCTTGTGGGTCAGGTCGAGGTACTTTATGGTGAACTCGCTATTGATATAGCCTACGATTACATCGCCATTCTGTGGCTCCACACTACGGTCTATGACGGCAATGTCTCCGTCGTTGATGCCAGCGTCCTTCATGCTGTCGCCATCCACCCTGCCGTAGAAAGTGGCTTCGGGATGTGCTATGAGGTCGCGATTGAAATCCAGGCTGTCACGCAGGTAGTCCTCGGCTGGCGAAGGAAATCCGGCCTTGATGGCGGGGGCCAAAAATAAATCAAGGGGCTGTCCGAACTCGCCCTTTATCAACTGGATACTTTTCATGTCAATTCCGATGATCGGACTCCATTGGTAACTTCCTTTTCCACATGATGAAGCGGGCGATGGCAAGCAGGGTGATGAGTGCTGAGATGCAGAGCGAGAGACTGTAGTCGAGCCCCAGGATGGTGGGCGAGACGAAGAAGAAGTCTGTTACGACCATCGTCATGAATATGGCCGGCAGGAGCGTCATCCAGTAGAACTTACGCTCGCGGGCGAGGTAGGAGGTACACATCCACAGGGTGATGGCTGCCATTACCTGCGTGCCCCAGGCCACGTATTGCCAAACAGTGCCGAAGCCCGAGGGATTGCCTATCTGCCAGGCCAGCAGGGCTATGCCTACGGCAAAGACGGGCAGGGAGAGGAGCAAGCGGCTGCGTATGCTGGTCTGCTTTAGGTGGAAGGCTTCGGAGAGGATGAGCCTGGCGGCGCGGAACGAGGAACCGCCCGTGGTGATGGGAGCGGCCACGATGCCCAGCAGGGCCAGTATGCTGCCAAACGTGCCCAGCCAGCTGGCACAGACGATGTTGACCACGGTGGGTGCATCGAAGAACTGGATGAGGGAGAGGGCATCCTGCCCCTCGAAGCGTGCTATGACATCGGGCGGACATACCTGGCGCCACCCTTCCTGGAAGAAGAAGTAGCTGCTGATGGTAGCCCATACCAGGGCTACGATGCCCTCGGTTATCATGGCACCGTAGAAGATGGGGCGCCCCTGGTGCTCAGACTTCATGCAGCGGGCCATCATGGGCGACTGGGTGGCGTGGAAACCCGAGACGGCTCCGCAGGCAATGGTGACGAACAGGGCGGGGAAGAGCGGCTGGCGGAGCCCCAGACGTGCCTGGCCCCAGTTGCCCAAACCGTCCCACACCTCGGGCAGGACGGGGTGCTTCAGGCACAGCACCACGCCCAATGCCACAACCATGAACAGCATGGACAGGGCGAAGAGGGGATAGATGCGTCCGATGACCTTGTCGATGGGCATCATCGTGGTGGCTACATAGTAGAGGAAGATGATATAGACCCACATCATCTTTGACCCCCAGATGCCGGACAGAATGATGGCCGGGCAGTAAACGAAGAAGGCACCCACGAGCATCATCATCATCATTGTGAAGACAACCAGCGCGTTGCGGGCACTGCCACCCAGGTAGCGCCCGGTCAGCTCGGGCAGCCCCTCACCGCCGTGGCGCAGGGAGAGCATGCCGCTCATGTAGTCGTGTACGGCACCGCCGAAGATGCAGCCCAGGACTATCCATACGTAGGCTGCGGGACCGAACCACATGCCCATGATGGCGCCGAAGATGGGGCCCGTGCCGGCGATGTTGAGGAACTGGATCATGAAGATACGCCAGCCTGGCAGTACGATGTAGTCGATGCCGTCGGCATGTGAGATGGCCGGTGTCACCCGGTCGTCGGGCCCGAATACGCGTTCGGCCACCCGGCTGTAAACCATGTAGCCCACGACGAGGGCTACGAGACTTAGAATAAACGAAATCATCTTACCTTATTATAATAGAGTTCAAATATTCAGATGTTGAGCTTCGCCCGGCTCCTGTTCAAAAGTCGCGCTTCGCTCATTAGTATGTTCTCTTAGAGTTTCTGCTGCAGATAGCGGCCTGTGTAGCTCTCGGGGCAACGGGCCACCTCCTCGGGCGTGCCGCAGACCACGAGCCGGCCACCCTCATCGCCACCTTCCGGACCTAGGTCGATGACGTAGTCGGCACACTTGATGACGTCCAGATTGTGCTCGATGATGAGAATGGTATGTCCGCGCGAGATGAGAGCGTTGAAGCTGTCAAGCAACTTCTTTATGTCGTGGAAGTGGAGGCCCGTAGTGGGTTCGTCGAAGATGAAGACGGTGGGCTGATGCTTCTCCATGCCCAGGTAGTAGGCCAGCTTAACGCGCTGGTTCTCGCCACCGGAGAGGGTGCTGCTGCTCTGGCCCAGCTTGATGTACCCCAGCCCTACATCCTGCAGGGGGCGTAGCAGGTCGGTGATGCGCTTCTGCTTGTGCTGGCTGAAGAACTCAACGGCCTGGTTGACTGTCATGTTGAGGACCTCGAAGACATTCATGCCCTCGTACCGCACATCCAGGATGTCTTTCTTGAAGCGCTGTCCGTGGCAGCTCTCGCACTCGAGTACGAGGTCGGCCATGAACTGCATCTCCACGGTCACCGTGCCCTCGCCCTTGCATTCCTCACAGCGTCCGCCCTCGGTGTTGAAACTGAAGAACCCGGCTGTGTAGCCCATCTGCTTCGACAGGGGCTGCAGGGCAAAGAGCTTGCGTATCTCGTCCCATGCCTTCACGTAGGTGACGGGGTTCGAGCGTGTGCTCTTGCCTATTGGGTTCTGGTCAACGAATTCAATAGCCTTGACCATCTTTGTGTCGCCCTCCAGACGCAGGAACTCTCCGGGGCGTTCGGCAATCTCGTCAAGTTCACGCTTCATGGCGTTGTATAGTATGTCGCGCACCAGGCTGCTCTTGCCGCTGCCGCTCACACCGGTGACACAGGTCATTACGTTCAGGGGGAAGCGCACGTCTATGCCCTTCAGGTTATTTGCTCGGGCACCCTTTACCTCGATGTAGTTGTTCCAGGGCCTGCGGGTGGCAGGCAGGGGGATGGTGTCCTCGCCAAGCAGGAAGGCCAGGGTGTGGGACGTCTGTACCCCCTTCTCCCTCTCCTTCTTACGCTTTTTCAGGTCGGGTTTGCCCTGATAGACAATTTCTCCGCCCAGGCGTCCGGCGTCGGGCCCGATGTCGATAATCCAGTCTGCAGCGCGCATGATTTCCTCGTCGTGCTCCACGACGATCACGGTGTTGCCCAGGTCGCGCAACTGCTGAAGGACCTTGATGAGGCGTGCCGTGTCGCGGCTGTGCAGGCCGATGCTCGGTTCGTCCAGGATGTAGAGGCTGCCTACCAGGCTGCTGCCCAGGCTTGTGGCAAGGTTGATGCGCTGGCTCTCGCCACCGGAGAGGCTGTTGCTCAGGCGGTTTAGGGTAAGGTAGCCCAGCCCGACGTCCATGAGGAACTGCATGCGGTTGCGTATCTCGGTCAGTATGCGGCCAGCTATCTGCTGTTCATGTTCATTCAGGCTGCTCTCTATGCCCTTTTTCCCTTTCGAACCGAATATCCTGGCCAGTTCGCTGATAGGTTTCTGCACCAGTTCGCTTATGGTGTAGCCCGCCACCTTGACGTAGTTGGCTTCGGGCCGCAGTCGGGTGCCGTGGCATTTCGGGCAGACAGTCTTGCCCCTGTAGCGTGCCAGCATGACGCGGTTCTGTATCTTGTACTGCCCTTCGCGCAGGTAGTCGAAGAAGGCGTCTATGCAGATGAGGCCCCATTCCTTCTCCTCCGGTGTCAGCTTCTTTTTTGAGGCTGGCAGCTTGGTCGGGAATGTGCCGTGCCAGAGCCAGTCTTTCTCCTCCTGCGACAGTTCGAAGTAGGGCTTGAAGATGGGGAATCCGCGCTCCGAGTTGAAGCGTATGAACCAGTTTTTCCACTCGCTCATCTTTTCGCCACGCCAGCAGACAACGGCTCCGTCGTAAACACTGAGCGCACTGTTTGGAATCACCAGGTGTTCGTCTATGCCGATTATGCGTCCGAAACCCTCGCACTCGGGGCAGGCTCCAACGGGGGAGTTGAAGGCGAAGAGATTATCAGACGGCTCCTCGAAGGTCATACCGTCGGCTTCAAAACGCGTGCTGAAGACATGTCGCTCGCCCGATGGTACATACAGCAGCACGCATTCGCCCTGGCCCTCGTAGAAGGCGGTCTCTGCTGAATCCACCAAGCGGGCAATAGCGTCCTTGGCGCTCGATACGGCGAGGCGGTCTATGAGCAGGAAAAAAGTTCCTGTTGCCACCTTTTGCTTCTGCTCTTCCAGATAGTCCTCAATCCTCACGACCTCGGGAACAGGCTCTTTTCCTGGCGATGCAATGGCTATGCGGCTGAATCCGCTCTTCAGGTACATGTCGAGTTGTTGTTCCAGGGTGCGCCCCTCAGGCAGGTGTATGGGGCTGAGCACGAGGAAGCGCTCGCCTTCGGGGTGTGAGGCCATGCAGTTCACCACGTCCTCTGTGGTATGGCGTTTCACCTCATTCCCGCTAATGGGCGAGAACGTGTGGCCCACTCGGGCAAAAAGCAGGCGCAGGTATTCGTATATCTCGGTGCTGGTGCCCACGGTGCTGCGTGGGTTGCGGCTCGTTACTTTCTGCTCGATGGCAATGGCTGGCGGGATGCCTTTGATGTAGTCGCATTCCGGCTTGTTCATGCGGCCCAGGAACTGGCGTGCGTATGAGCTGAGGCTCTCTACGTAGCGTCGCTGCCCCTCGGCGTATAGTGTGTCGAAGGCCAGGCTGCTCTTGCCACTGCCACTGACACCCGTAACGACAATGAGCTTGTTGCGCGGAATCTCCAGCGAGATGTTCTTCAGGTTATTCACCCTGACCCCCTTCGCCGTGATGTTCTCGCTCTCGTAGGTATTCTCTATGTTTGTGCTTTTCTTCATCTTCACTTATTCTTTTGTAATCTCTCCGGCCAGGCTGCTGTTCATCATCTCGCGCAATCTGGCCAGGGGCAGTTTGTGACCCAGCAGGAACATCAGCTTGGCAATGGCGCATTCGGGCGTGCTGTCATATCCGCTCACCACTCCGGCATCCAGCAGGGGCAGGCTGGTCTCGTAGAGTCCCATGTGAACGCTGCCCGACTGGCACTGGGTGATATTAACCACCAGGATGCCGCTCTCGGAGGCTGCCTTTAGCTCCTCTTTCAACCATTTCAGTTGCGGGGCATTGCCGGCGCCGAAGGTGCGCAGCACCACGGCCTTAAGGCTTGGAATGTTGAGCACAGCATGTACAAGGCTCTGTTGTATGCCGGGGAAGAGAGTGAGTACGACTACATTGGGATCCACCAGATAGTGAGCCTTGAAGGGACGGGTGGGGTCGGGCCGCCGGATGGCCTGGGTGTTGTAGCGTATATGGATGCCTGCTGTGGCAAGTTCTGGATAGTTGAACGAACGGAAGGCATTAAACTGTTCGCTGTTGATTTTCGTGGTGCGGTTACCGCGCATGAGTTTCTCCTTGAAATAGATGCATACCTCGGGCACCATAGGCTCTCCGTCCTGGCGTTTGGCCGCGGCGATTTCGATGGCCGAGATGAGGTTTTCCTTGCCGTCGGTGCGCAGCATGCCGATGGGCAACTGGCTGCCGGTCAGGATGACGGGTTTCCCCAAGTTCTCCAGCATAAAGCTCAGGGCTGAGGCTGTGTAGGCCATCGTGTCTGTGCCATGCAGGATGACAAAACCGTCGAAGAGTGCATAGTTCCTCTCGATGATGCCGACGAGGCGTGCCCAGTGCTCGAGGCCCATGTCGGAGGAGTCGATGGGCGGCTGGAATGTGTAGGTGCTGATGTCATAGTCGAAACGGCGCAGTTCAGGCACCTCGTCCAGCAGGTGGTCGAAGTCGAAATTCTCCAGGGCCCCCGTCTCCGGGTTGCGTATCATGCCTATGGTGCCTCCCGTGTAAATGAGCAGCACTTGTGGCCGTTTGTTTTCTTCCTTTTTCTCCATTTGGCTGCAAAATTACAAAAATGTTGGCACTCTCAATGGCTCTGGAGCACTTTTTAATAAAAGTTTACGCAAAAAAGTTTTGTAACCAGAGGAAAAGTCACTATTTTTGCAGGCAAATACGTTTAATTATGAGGAATAAGATACTTTTTCTGCTACTCTTCATGTCGGTGGCAGTTGCGGCTCAGAACCCCAAGAGGGAGTTCCGCGGGGCTTGGATTCAGTGTATAAACGGTCAGTTCCAGGGTATTGGCCGAGACCGTATGCAACAGACTCTGACATATCAGTTGGACGAGTTGCAGAAAGACGGCATCAATGCCATCTTCTTTCAGGTCAGGGCCGAGGGCGATGCCCTCTATGCCAGCCAGCTGGAGCCGTGGAGCCGATATCTGACCGGGCAGCAGGGCCTGCCCCCCAATCCCTATTGGGACCCATTGCAGTGGATGATTGAACAGTGCCATGCCCGCGGCATGGAGCTGCATGCCTGGATCAATCCCTATCGTGCCAAGACGAAGGGAACCACGGCCCTGGCTACGAATCATCCCTATCTGCGCAACCCGTCGCTCTTCTTGGACTATGATGGCTTGCTGCTCTTCGATCCGGGGCGTCCCGAGAACAGGGTCTGGATCTGCCAGGTAGCCTGTGACATAGCCCGCCGTTATGATGTCGATGGCATTCATATTGACGATTATTTCTATCCCTATCCCGTGGCCGGTATTTCCATTCCCGACGATGCCAGCTACTACCAGTACGGGCAGGGAATGAACCGTGCCGACTGGCGCCGTCAGAACGTAAACCAATTCATACAGCAGATGCATGAGAGCCTGCGGCAGGTGAAGCCTTGGCTGAAGTTCGGTGTGAGCCCCTTTGGTATCTATCGCAATCAGTCGAGCGATCCCTCGGGCAGCGCCACTAATGGCTTGCAGAATTATGATGACCTGTATGCCGATGTGCTCGAGTGGGTTCGCCAGGGATGGGTGGATTACAACATTCCTCAGCTTTACTGGGAAATCGGCAACAAGGCTGCCGACTACGAAGCGCTCATCCGGTGGTGGAGCGCAAATGCAGGCGACCGTCCTATCTTTGTGGGGCAGGACGTGAACCGTACGGTTAAGTATGCCGACCCGATGAACCCGCAGATTCACCAGATGTATCATAAGTATCAGTTGCAGCGTTCCCTGCCCGGCATCTTTGGCAGTTGCCAGTGGTATGCCGGTGCGGTGGTGGAGAATCCTGGCAACTACGGCACCGTGCTGCGCCAGCAGTTCCATAGCACTCCTGCCCTGCAGCCCATCATGCCCTGGATCGATTATAAGGCGCCTGGCAAGCCTCGCAAGACTTCGGTTATCTGGACCGAGGACGGCCCCGTGCTGTGTTGGACGGCCCCGAAGGCCAAGACCGAGATGGATGTGGCCACGCGCTATGTGGTTTACCGTTTCATGCGGGGCGAACGCATAAACCTGGACGACCCTACGCATATCCTGGCCATCACCAGTGAGAATATGCTGCCGCTGCAGTACGAGGGCGGCTGCAACTCATATACCTACGTAGTGACTGCCCTGGACCGCCTGCAAAATGAGTCGAAGGGGGCTAAGAAGAACGTCCGACTGTAATCCTGACTACGCGATATCCTAACGAGCGGAAGAGTGCCTCTACCTGATGGCGGGCATTGTCTTCCGCTTGTTTTATGTTCTGTGGCGTCATGGCCCGTTGTATCATCCTGGTGCGGGCCCGATTGTACATATCCTCTTTTGCCTGTACGTTCCACGTCCCGTACTCGTAGAAGCTGCGGGTGCGTGCCTCGTCGATGAAGTTCCGGTCGAGCAGCTGGATGGGGGGCAGCCTGAGGGAGACCGTGTCGCCGCTTGCAGTGGCCCAGCCCCTGTCGCACAGGCTGAAGTCTATGCCCAGGCGCAGCGTGCCGTGGTAGATGCGTACCAAGTGGTCGTCGGGCGACAGCAGGTGGCTCTCGGTCGTGTCCACCATGACTTCATCGTCGATGCTCAGGAATTCCCATTGCCCTATCCGCTCGATGCTCTGCAGCACTACGGGCGTCTGGTTAATCTCCTTCTGGAAGCCCAGCTCTAAGCCCATAGGGTTGTTTGCCAGCCTCTGCCGGCAGCTGTGGAGCGTGTAGCCTGCATAGATGACGCACGCTATGGCCATGAGCCAGAATATTCCCTTAATGTACTTCATGATTCATCTGTTTTATGTTTTCCAGTCCCTCTATGCGCTCTGTCTCGACGCCGTCCCTGAAGGTGATGATGATGTGGTCCTCCTGGTACCCCAGGCTGCTGAGCAGGGGGATGAGCGTTTGGGCAGCGCAGTCGCGGGCCGTATGCAGCAGCCTCATGTTGGGCACTTCGGCCAGCACGCTCTCTACGCCCTGGCGGGTGAACTCGGTCATCTCCTCGTCGGTGTATGCCGAGCGCCACAGGCTGGTGAACTGCTTGATGCCCTGGTGGTCCACCTTCGACGAGGTGAGTACGATCCTCGGGTCGGGCAGGATGATGTGTATGAAGCTGCCCCGCCGCTCCACGTTCCGGGCCGTGAATGTGGAGAAGTCCACGTAGGCCTTGAGCGTGACCTCTATCGGTATGGCTATGCGGCGGTCGCCTATGTTGAAACGGTGCTCGAAGTCGATGCCGAATATCTGCCCCTTCAGCTTGAGCAGGTCTTCGTGCGTTACTATCTTGTGTACCCGGTATTCGGCGGTGTAGAGCCTGCTTTGCTGGCTGATGCGGCTTATCAGCAGCCTGGCCTCGGCCTGGTCGTCGCCCTCCGGCCTCTTCTGCGCCGGCATTGCTTCCTGGCCCGCATCGGCCGCCAGGTTTACGGCTTCTCCGCCGGCCATTCCCTTGATTCGGCCTCGGCAGGCATAGCCTATCCCTATTAGCGCGGCGAGTATAATCAGGAGGTATATAATGCGTTTCATCGAAGCTTATTTTTGTGCAAAGGTACGATTATACGGCCGATAAGCAAAGAAAAACGCCCTTTATTTTGCTAATGCGGCGGCGAACGGCTGCAATCGCAGCCGAAATTGCTTTTTTTTGGCTTAATGGCGAAAGAATTGCGCCAAGATTCCCCCGTTTGCCGAAAATATTGTATCTTTGCAGAAAATTATTTCCAGATGAGATACCATTCATGGCTACTATTGGCGGGCTGCGCCGCCTGCTTTCTTCTGTCGGCCTGTCATTCCGACAAGAAGTCGAATATCATTGTTGAGTCACAGGAGCATTACGTGCCCCAGGAACATCGTATGCCCGACTATAACTACTCCGATACGGTTCGCATGGGCAGCCACCGATACGTATATACTATCCATCGCGAGCCCGACGAGTCGCTGCCGAAGGTGAAGGACGAGATGGGCGACACGTACCTCGACAACTTCTACCAGCTGACCATTGAGCGCGACAATGCCACCTTCTTCGAGCGCCGCTTTGTGAAGGCCGACCTGCGTCCCTATCTCGCACGCGACTTCCAGCGCAACGGCATCATCGACGGCTTCCGCTTCATCAGCGCCGCCGAGGGGCGCCTCCAGTTCGGGCTTTGCATCAGCTATCCCGAGAGCGACATGTCGGCCCCCTTTATACTGACCATCGGCCCGGATGCCAGCTTTAGCATCGAGGCCGATGATGTAATGGATGTGGAGGAGACTGGCGACACGGCCGCCATCTGAGCCGGGCTCCCACTGGCCCGCTCCCACCTGGGTTCTTATTCCATGCCGTCGCCGGCATCGTCGTTGCTGCCGCCGCCCGGATTAGTCGGATTGTCCGTAGTACCCGGCTCGGTGGTGGTACCGCCTTCTTCTTCCTCCTCCTCGCCGTCGCCGGGCTTTGCCCAGACAATCTTGGCGGCTCTGATGGCACTCTCCACCTCTTCCCCTGCACGGAAGTAAAGCCCGGGATGGACGTCGCTGAGCTTCATGTCCTCGGCCTTTTCGTACCACTTCGAAGTGCAGCTCGGATAGATCTTGCCGATGGGGCCAAGGTCGACAATCATGCCCTCCTTCAGTGCATCGGCCACCGAGTCGAGGCAGAGTTCGAAGGCCATGCGGAGCTCCGCCCTGTGCATGGTGGTGTTCTTGCCGGCCGATGTCACGATGCTGTCAAAATCGGCAGTTCCGTTAGTTAATACTCGGACGGTCAGTCCTTTCTGTTTCGTCACAGGATTCACATTGCTCACCCTCGACGCTTTCAATTTTAATGTACTCATAAAATAATGTTTTTTGTGTTATTTTTAACTCACGCGCAACTTTTAATCGGTTGACGCGCAACTTTTGCTCAACTGACGCGCAACTTTCTTGCAACTGACGCGCAACTTTTACTCAACTGAGGCGCAACTTTTACTCAACTGAGGCGCAACTTTTCTGAAACTGAGGCGCAACTTTCTTGCAACTGACGCGCAACTTTTCTGAAACTGAGGCGCAACTTTTCTGAAACTGAGGCGCAACTTCTTTTTCCACGTTCATTTCGGGTCAAAAAAACGGGAACTCCGGCGCCCTGTTTCCAGACGCCGAGAGTCCCCGATGGCTGAGCTTATCAGAATGCGATGAACGGACGGACGTTGGCGGTACCCGCCTTCAGCGTATGGCTGACCATAGCACCTTCCGAGGGGCTGAAGGCCACGGACACGGCTTCATCCTCATCGTATTGGCAGCTCGTCCAGTAGTCTACTGCTTCAAATTCAGCCTTTGCGCCGCCAGCTGCATTCAGCATAGCGTTCAATTCCGTGACGTCGGCTCCGCCTCCTGTAGGATACGTGTTCCAGGTATCAGGCATTTTCGTTGAAGATGATACAGTGATACAATATACTAACTGCATTGTGCTGGGCAGGAACCAATTGCTGAACCCGCAGGTAGTCGGGTTGAAGCCATAGACGCTGTAGCCTTCAACAGCCTTGGCGGCGGCGTGGTCAGTAGAAGGATCAATCATGGGATCTAAGAGGGCAGCCGTGTTTGCGATGCCTGTCATAAATCCAAATTGTTCACCAATAACGGTTGAGGTTGACACGCCGCTGACTGTCTCATTTACATTACTCCACATGTATGGACCGCCGGTCACATCCTCCAGTGCGATGGCCAAACCAAACCAGTTACCGCTCGTATCGGCATTAGGAATGGACATGGCCTTAAAGCCAGGCTCTATGAAGAATATCATGGCTGCTGCACCCGACGTGCCAGCCTTGGCAAAACTGCCGTCCGTGAGGATGACGTCGCCGACGGCGGCCAGCTTCAAGGTTGATTGGTAGTAATTCTTGCCGAGTGTCAGCCCCGACTTCTTGTTGCACCATTGCTTATCGGTAGTTTGATTAATTGCCCTGAACTTCAGCGTGCTGCTGGTGGTCGGCAGGGCGATATAGCATGTGCTGTATGTTGAAGAATTGAAAACTAAGCCAATTCGATTGTTCTCCTCGTCGTAAACCTCAAAGATATTGACCGACAGGTCGTTCGTGCCGTCGATGTCCTTCAGTGTCATCTTGAAGATGCAGAACTGGTTCTCGAGCGTGACGTCGCTCTTCAGCGTAGCCTTGCCGCCGGAAACGCTGAAAGTGCCCGTGCCCTTGCGCACATCGCAGTTCGTGCTGATGTAGGCCAGTGTGCCGTCCTGATTTTCATTCCCGAAGTTTTTCACGTCGGCTGTTTCTTTGACAGCAGCGGTGTAGGGATAGATGATGGTCACGGGGTCGCCGTCGGAGGGGGTCTTCTCAAGTGTGGCGTCGATGGTAGCTGTGCCCGAGCCGTCTACGCTCTTCACCTCGGCTTTATCACAGTATTTATCTGAGCCGACCGTATAGCAAAGTGCTACCTTTTCGCCTACCTCCCATGTGCCTTGCAGCGATCCGCTGACTTCGTTCAGTGCGCGTGTGATGCTCTCGCCGCTGATGGTGGCGGTGAAGGGTATGCCCTCTGACTTTTCGGGCTGCTGGGGAACCAGCTCGTTATCGTTGCTGCATGCGGCCATCATGAGGGCCAGCGCAGCCAGACTGAGAATACGTGTTGTCTTCATTGTCTTTCTCCTTTCTTTTGTTAATGGGTTATACACTGCGGTTACTTAGAATCCGAGCGGGTCGGGCTGCGTGGGATACGGACTCGGCTGGCCCAAACCGCCGCTCTGTGCCAGCATTCTCTCGCTCTGCAGTCTGACGACTCTCGTCAGCGGAGCCTCATACTGCTGTTTAACACTCAACTTCTTGCTTTTTTTCTCCATAACTAATAAGATTTAGATGATTAAACTTATAAGGTTGATTATACGTGTTCCTATACATTATTATATATATATATACGCGCACAGCTCCTCCTGCCGTCCGCGTAGGGCAGGCAGGGGGAGGGACTGAATGAATCGCACAGCGTAGTGGCCGCAGCGGCCGTCCTCTGTATTAAATAAGTAAAATGCGGGGGGGGGGATTTTAGTAGCTCGTCCGCAGCAGAAGCAGCAGCGGCATGCTTCAGCCCGCCGTCCGGGAGAATCCGGACGCGACTGGCTGCTGTATGTATGTGGCGGATGACGTGCATGTTTTTTCTGATTTCGCTCACAAAGATAAGAAATTATTTTGAATCGCTGCGTGCTTTTCCGCAAAAAGTTTCAAAATTCTCCGCTATTAAGCCCATATTGTCCATAATAATTGTTAAAATGTCACATTTTAATAGTTTTAAGGGGCGTATTGTTTTCAAGTTATCCCGAAAAGTCATAACTTTGCATCGCTTTAAAGTTTGGAACAAATGTTAAGGAAAGCTTTTCTTTTTGTTATAATATTGCTGTCGTGGCCCTTTGCAGGCCGGGCACAGTGGTCGTTGAAGAACAATCTGCTCTATGATGCCGCGCTCACGCCGAATCTCGGTGTGGAGGCACGCTTCGCGCAGAAGTGGACGGGAGCGCTCAATGTGGGCTTCAGCCCGTTCGAGACGGGAACCAATTCCACGCGTCGCTGGCGCCATCTCCTGGTTATGCCCGAGGCTCGCTACTGGTTCTGCGAGGCATACAGCCACCATTTCCTCAGTGCCAATGCGGTTTACTCGCATTTTAACGCTTCGCGCCTCGACCTGCCGATCTATGGCACGGACGACTACCGCTACCAGGGCGATTTCGTGGGGGCCGGCGTCAGCTATGGTTATGCCATTCCCATCGGGAAGAATAAGCACTGGAACATAGAGTTTGAGATTGGTGCCGACCTCTGCTACGCCTGGTACGACAAGTATAACTGCGAGCATTGCGGCGGCCTGATCGGTCCGGGTCACAAATGGTTCGTCCTGCCCAAGGCTGCCGTTAGCCTGGCATGGGTATTGCCAGGCAAGCACTTCAATAAGGAGCGCGCCCATGCCTGCGACGAGGAGGAGCCCGTCGTCCTGCCTCCCGCTCAGCCCGAGCCCGCGCCTGCCCCGGCCTATGAACCGACCTTCGCATTTGTCGAGGATAATACGGGGCGTGCCGGCGAGTTGCAGAAGAACAATCCCATCCTGAGCCATATCAGCAAGTATGAGCCCTATGACGATACGCGAATCCTTCGTAAGGAGAGCAATGCCCTGTATGTGTTCTTCCCGGTTAACCAGGGCGAGCTGCAGCCCGCATTCCGCGACAACGAGGGCGTGCTCGACAGGATTGTGGATATTACGCGCCAGGTGCTGGCCGATACGATTTCGACGGTGAAGAAGATTCAGATTATAGGCCTGGCCTCCATCGAAGGCTCTGTCGACAATAACTGCAAGCTGGGCGAAGAGCGCGGCCTGGCGCTGAAGTCATACATTCAGGAGCACGTGCCCACGCCCGACAGCTTGTATGAAGTGGCCAACGGCTGCGAGGCATGGTCGGAGTTCCGCGACCAGATCAAGGACATCAGCCTGATGAAGGCGGGGCAGAAGGTTGAAGTGCTGCCCGGCATGCCCGCAGCGGCTACGAATGCTGCGCTGACGCCCGAGGTGCTGGCCGGGGTGAGCGAGGAGGAGCTTGCCGAGATTCTGAGGATAATTGATACGGAGAGTAACCTGAACCGCCGCGAACAGCTTATACGCCAGCTGCATGGCGGACGCACCTGGAACTTCCTGCGCCAGAATATCCTGGCCGACCAGCGTAACTCGGGCTATCTGCGCATCTATTTCGACTATGTTCCTGACGCTGCAGCTAAGGCTATCAACCGTGCCACGGCCCTGATGAAGGAGAATAAGTTCCAGGAGGCTCTTCCCATCCTGGAGACGGTGAAGGGCGATTCGCGTGCCTGGAATGCCCTGGGCGTGGCGCTCTACAAGGCCGGGCAGAAGGAGCAGGCCCTTGCGTATTTCCGCCGTGCTGCTGCCGAGGGAAATCAGCAGGCCAAACGGAACCTTGAGGGCTTGAAGGACAGATAGCTCCAGGCCAAACGGAACCTTGAGGGCCTGAAGGACTGACGGCCACAGGTCCTATTCATCCGGAAATTTTGCTACAGAAATATTTGGGGGGCTGAATGGTCAGCCCCCCTTTTTGCGTTCTAATCTGTTTTGCCTGGAGGATTTGCCTGCGGGGCGGAGGGCCAATGCGATGTCTTCGGGAACGCCCCCGGGCCTTTCCGATGGCTTTAGTCTATGCTTTCGAGCTCGTCGTTCAGCTGCTGAAAGGTGGGCATGTCCTGGTCGTCGTGCATATAGCGCACCACGCCGTCGGTGGAGGCCATGTAGATGCGCGGGATGACGGAGCGGGCAAACAGTTCGTAAACCTTGCGGCCCGTCTGTGGTGAATACGGCATGATGAGGCCTTTTGCCTCCCAGAAGGCCTGTATGGGCTGCTGCTGCTGGTCGCGCGCTATGCAGACGAGGCTGAAGAGGGCGTCGTTCTGGCGGGCGCGGTAGAGCGAGTCGATGCGGGGCAGCTCGCGCTGGCAGTCGGGGCAGGTGGTGCTGAAGAAGACGACTACCGACCGGCGGCCGAGCAGCGTCTGGGTGCTGACCTGGGTGCCGTCGCTGGTGGTGACGCTGAACTGGGGTAGCTTCTGCCCTACGCTTATGACGTCTTGTTCCCGGGGCTCGTCTTTGTCGTCGTTGATGCAGGCGGTGAGCGTTCCTGCGCAAAGGATGGTGATGAGCAGTTTCTTCATGTCGCTTCGTTTGTAGGTTCTTGCTTGAGTCATTGGGCCGGGGGCAGGGCCATGAACCATTCGGCCACGGCCTGCATGTGGGGCAGCACCAGGTCGGCGCCTGCCTGGCTGAGCACCTGGTCGGGCAGGGGGCCGGTGTTGGCTGCCAGGGTGAAGATGCCAGCGGCGTGGCCGGCCTCTACGCCCAGGGGGGCATTCTCCACCACCACGGCCTCGCGGGCGGTTATGCCTGCCCTGGCGAGCCCCATCAGGTAGGGCTCGGGGTGGGGCTTGCCGTGCTTCACGTCGAAGCCGGTTACCATCCGTTCGGGGCTGAAGAAGCCGGGGAAGTGGGCTTCGAGCCGCTCGAGCAGCGAGGCCTGTGCGCTGCCTGTGACGAGCACGATGGTGAGCCCCCTCTCGCGGGCGGCCGTGAGGGCCTGCAGTGCGCCGGGCATGGGCTTGGCCTGGGGCAGGGCGTTGAAGAGCTGGCTCTTGGCCTGGTAGATGCGCTGTATCTCCTCCTCGGTGGCATCGCGCCCCCAGCATCGGCGGGCCAGTATGTTGATGGTGCCGCTGCCCGTGCGGCCCTCGTTCATGTAGGCCTCGCGGGCCGTCATCTGCAGCCCGAACTGGGTCATGGCGTGGCTCCACGAGTAGGCGTGGTTGGGCATGCTGTCGAAGAGCACGCCGTCCATGTCGAACAGGGCGGCGCGGGGTCTCGTAGCTGGCCCGATGGCTGCCGGGCGCGGGGCGGCGGGGCTGTTTGTGGTCTTATTCAATGGGTCTCATGTTGGGGTTGTTGGTGTATGGGGCCTGACCGGCCGGGTCTGTCGCGAACCCGTCGGGTCTGACCGGAAGTGCTCCGCAACGCTTTCCGGGCTCGTCGGGTCTGACCGGAAATGCTCCGCAACGCTTTCCGGGCTCATCCGGTCTGACCGGAAGTGCTCCGCAACGCTTTCTGGGGTCGTCCGGTCTGACCGGAAGTGCTCCGCAACGCTTTCCGGGGTCGTCCGGTCTGACCGGAAGTGTCCCGCAACGCTTTCCGGGCTCGTCCGGTCTGACCGGTCGCCTTTTTTCAGGTTCGTCCGGTCTGGCCGGTCGGGTCTGTGTGGGCCGCGGGCCTGCGGTCGGGTCAGAGCCTCTTCTTTATCTCTTCGGTCTCCTTCTCGTAGCCTGGCTTGCCCAGCAGGGCGAACATGTTCTTCTTGTATGCCTCCACGCCGGGCTGGTTGAAGGGGTTCACGCCGAGCGTGAGGCCGCTGATGCCGCATGCCTTCTCGAAGAAGTAGATGAGCTGGCCGATGTAGTACTCGTTCAGTCGCGGCACGACGATGCGCATGTTGGGCACGCCGCCGTCCACGTGTGCCAGCTGTGTGCCCAGCTCGGCCATCTTGTTCACCTCGTCGACGCGCTTGCCGGCCAGGAAGTTCAGGCCGTCCAGGTTCTCCTCGTCGCTGGGGAAGAGCAGCTTGTGCTCGGGCTCCTCTATGCTGACCACGGTCTCGAAGATGGTGCGCTCGCCCTCCTGAATCCACTGTCCCATGGAGTGCAGGTCGGTGGAGAAGTCCACGGCTGCGGGGAAGATGCCCTTGCCGTCCTTGCCTTCGCTCTCGCCGTAGAGCTGCTTCCACCACTCGTTCATGTAGTGCAGCTTGGGCTGGAAGTTCACGAGTATCTCAATCTTCTTGCCCTGCCGGTAGAGTATGTTGCGCACGGCTGCGTACTTGAGGCAGGGGTTCTCCTCGAAGGGTACGCCCTCGGCCACGGCCTGCTCCATGTCGGCTGCGCCCTGCACGAGCTTGGCTATGTCGAAGCCGGCCACGGCGATGGGCAGCAGGCCCACGGGGGTGAGCACGCTGAAGCGTCCGCCCACGTTGTCGGGGATGACGAAGCTGGTGTAGCCCTCCTTGTCGGCGCAGGTGCGGGCGGCGCCTTTCCTGGCGTCGGTGATGGCAACGATTACGCGGCGGGCCATCTCCTTGCCGCGCTGCTGCTCGCACTGCTTCTTCAGCAGGCGGAAGGCCAGGGCCGTCTCCGTGGTGGTGCCGCTCTTCGAGATGTTGATGACGCCGAAGCGCCTGTCGCGCAGGTACTCGGTGAGCTCGTACAGGTAGTCCTCGCCGATGTTGTTGCCGGCAAAGAGTATGTTGGGGTTCTCGCCCTTGTTGGTGAGCCACTGGAAGCTGTTGCCCAGGGCCTCGATGATGGCTCGGGCGCCCAGGTAGGAGCCTCCGATTCCGGCCACGACCACCGTGTCGCAGTTCTCGCGCAGCGTCTGCGTGCACTCCTGCAGCTTGGTCATGAACTCAGCGGTAATTCCGGTGGGCAGGTGCAGCCAGCCAAGGAAATCATTACCCGGGCAGTTGCCCTCCTCCAGTGCCGTCTGGGCGGCAATAACCTGGCCCTTCACGGCTTCAATCTCAGCGGCGCTTACGAGCGCCTTGGTGATGTCTAACTTGATCATTGTTTCTGTCTGTTATTCTGATTATTCGGTTTATCTGTTCTTTCTCTGTGGGTTCGCCCCTCCTTCTCGCCCCGGTTACCTGAAGGCCTCGCTCAGCAGCTTGATCTCTATGGTGGGCGAGATGCGCTCGTACAGGATGTTATAGACGGCGTCCAGGATGGGCATGTTCACGTGCAGGTGCTTGTTGATGTCCTTCATGCACTTGGTGCCGAAGTATCCCTCGGCAATCATCTCCATCTCCAGCTGGGCGCTCTTCACGCTATAGCCGTTGCCTATCATCGTGCCGAACACGCGGTTGCGGCTGAAGTTGGAGTAGCCCGTCACCAGCAGGTCGCCGGTATATACCGAGTCGATGATGCTGCGCTCCAGGGGGTGTACGGTCCTCAGGAAGCGGTCCATCTCCTGAATGGCGTTGCTGATGAGCACGGCCTGGAAGTTGTCGCCGTACTTCAGCCCGTGGCAGATGCCGGCGGCTATGGCATACACGTTCTTCAGCACGCTGGCGTACTCGATGCCTATCACGTCGCGGCTCGTCTTCGTCTTCACGTAGTCGCTGGCAAAGAAGCGGGCCAGGCCGGCGGCCTTCTCCTCCTCCACGCAGCCCACGGTCAGGTACGTCAGCCGGCCCAGGGCCACCTCCTCGGCATGGCTGGGCCCGCCCAGCACGGCCAGGTTCTCCTCGGGCACGTTGTAGAACTGGTGGAAGTATTCGCTGCATATCATGTTCTCGTCGGGCACAATGCCCTTGATGGCGGTAAGCAGGAACTTGTCGCGCAGGCGCACCTTCAGCTTCCTGAGGTGCCCCTTCAGGTAGGGCGAGGGCGTGACGAAGATGAGCGTCTGACAGGCCTCCACCGCCTCGTTTATGTCGCTGCAGAAGTGGATGCGGCCGACGTCGAAGTGCACGCTGGTCAGGTAGGCAGGGTTATGCCCCAGGCGGCGGAAGTCCTCGATGCGGTCTTCGCGCCTCAGGTACCACCATATCTCCTGGGTATGCTCCAGCACCATCTTGGCAATAGCCGTGGCCCAGCTGCCTCCGCCCAGTATGGCTATGCGTCCTATGCCTTCTGCTTCACCCATTCGGCTATTGTCTCCTGGCTGGGCTTCTCGATGTCCAGCTTGTATTTCTTCACAATCTCAATGATTTGCTGCTGCAGCTTGGCGGGTGCCACGCCCTGCAGGGTGCTCACCAGGTTGTAGCCGGCCTTGCGCAGTATGGGTATGAAGTCCTCGGCTATGCCCAGGGCCTGGAAGGCCTCGTCCTTGTCGCGCGGCGCCTTCACCTCGGGCTTCATCTGCGGGAAGAGCATGACCTCGCCGATGGCGAACTTGCCCGTCAGCAGCATCACCAGGCGGTCTATGCCTATGCCTATGCCGAAGGTGGGCGGCATGCCGTACTGCAGGGCGCGCAGGAAGTCGTGGTCGATGATCATGGCCTCGTCGTCGCCCTTCTGCGCCAGCCGCATCTGCTCCTTGAAGCGTTCCTCCTGGTCGATGGGGTCGTTCAGCTCCGAGTAGGCGTTGGCCAGCTCCTTGCCGTTCACCATCAGCTCGAAGCGCTCGGTCAGGCCGGGCTTCGAGCGGTGCATCTTCGTCAGGGGCGACATCTCCACGGGATAGTCGGTGATGAAGGTGGGCTGTATGAAACTGCCCTCGCAGAACTCGCCGAAGAGCTCGTCTATGAGCTTGCCCTTGCCCATCGTCTCGTCCACCTCCATGCCCTTCTCGCGGCAGAAGGCGCGTATCTCCTCCTCGCTCCGGCCCGTGCAGTCGAAGCCCGTCTTCTCCCTGATGGCATCCAGTATTGGCAGCCGACGGAAGGGGGCGCGGAAGGATATCGTCTGTCCGTCTATCTCCACCTCGGGCTTGCCGTTCACGGCGGTGCATATTTGCTCCAGCATCTTCTCCGTGAACGTCATTCCCCACAGCAGGTCTTTATAGCTAACGTACAGCTCCATGCAGGTGAACTCGGGGTTGTGCGTCTTGTCCATGCCCTCGTTGCGGAAGTTCTTGCCCATCTCATATACGCCCTCGAAGCCGCCCACGATGAGGCGCTTCAGGTAGAGCTCCGTGGCTATGCGCATATACATGTCCTGGTTCAGGGCGTTGAAGTGTGTAATGAATGGGCGCGCGCTGGCACCGCCTGCTATGTTCTGCAGGATGGGCGTGTCCACCTCGGTATATCCGGCCTCGTCCAGAATGCGGCGCATGGTGCGTATGATGGTGGCGCGCTTCAGGAAAGTCTCCTTCACGCCAGCATTCACGATGAGGTCAACGTACCGCTGGCGGTAGCGCAGCTCGGGGTCGTCAAAGGCATCATACACTTTGCCGTCGGCATCCGTCTTCACCACGGGCAGGGGGCGCAGGCTCTTCGAGAGCACCGTCAGCTCCAGGGCGTGGACGCTGATCTCGCCCGTCTGCGTGCGGAACACGAAGCCCTTCACGCCGATGAAGTCGCCCAGGTCGAGCAGCTTCTTCCATACCACATTGTACAGGGTGGTGTCCTCGCCCGTGGAGAGGTCGTCGCGCGTCAGGTACACCTGAATGCGGCCGCGCGAGTCAAGCAGTTCTGCAAACGATGCCTTGCCCATGATGCGCTTGCTCATGATGCGGCCGGCTATGCATACCATGCGGCTGTTCTCCGGCGTGGCGGGGGTGGGTACTTCCTCGCCCTGCTCGTTCTTCATAGTGGGCAGGTCCACGAAACTGTCCCTTATCTCGGTCGAGAATGCGTCGGTGGGGTATTCGGCAGCAGGGTAGGGGTTGATGCCCAGCTCGCGCAGCTGCTGCAGGTTGTTGCGGCGAACTATTTCCTGTTCGCTCAGCTCCAGAATATTCAGATTGCTGTTTGCCATATTATATATATAATGTATAAATCGGCCGCAAAGGTACGATTAAGCGAGGGATAAACAAAATAAAAGCAATTTTATTTTTGCTTATCCGAGCGAAAGTACCTTCGAGCGACAGTCTCAAAGGTACGATTAAGCGAGGGATAAACAAAATAAAAGCAGTTTTATTTTTGCTTATCCGAGCGAAACAGCCTTCGAGCGGTGCTCTCCGAGGTACGAATAAATAAATGAAATAGGGGCCGGCAACGAAAAAAAGTTGCCCCGGAGCGATATAATTTCCCGAAAGAGTTGTATATTTGAATAGGAAAAGATAAAAAAGGAGCCCGCAAGAGCAAATATGACCGACCTGGAGAATGAGATGTTGCAAGCCGTCAGGCACGGCAAGGAGAAGGCTTACGACTACTTCCTCGGCCGATATGCCCAGGAAGTGTTGCGCTTCCTCCTCCAAACCGTCGGCAATGAGCTTGATGCCGAGGAACTGGCGCAGGACACCTTCGTAAAGGCTTTCGGCCACATCGGCTCCTACGACCCTGGGCAGGCCTCGTTCTCCACCTGGTTGCGGCGCATCGCCTGGAATACAGCCGTCAACCACCTCAAGCGCAAGCGTCTGCCTACGGTATCGCTCGACGACGACGCCTTCCTGCACAAGGCGGACGAGGCGGAACCCGAGCGGGTTGAACTGGAGCAGCTGGACAGGGCCCTGGAACGGCTCCGCCCGCTGGAGCGCTCGCTCATACAGCTCTACTACTACGATGAGCTGCCCCTGAAGGATATTGCCTACATCATGGACTCTAACCCCCTGGCGCTGGCTAACCGGCTGAAGCGCATCAGGAAGAAACTCTATAATTTGATTAAGGAGGAAAGAAAATGAAGAAGGAAGAAGCATTCGAACAGACCCTGCGCCAGGCCATACTTAGGCGCAACGAGCAGTCGCCTGACCTTCCCCAGGACTTCGCCCGGCGGGTGAAGGCCCGGATGGACAGCCGCAGGAGGCGGACGTCGATTGTCCGATGGGCCACGGTTGGAGGCATAGCCGCCTCGCTGTTCATAGGAACTATATGGATAGTGGGCTGGGGAGAGGCTCACCCCACAGCCCACATCTCGCCGGAACGGCAGCGGATGGAGCAGTTCTACAGGCAGGCAGAACAGCAAGCCTTGCTGAACGAGCAAATACTGATGGAGCGCGTCCGGCTGGAGCACGAGCATGTGATGCAAAGCGTCATGGAGGCCCAGTCAGAAGCCGAAGCCAGAATTTATACAGCAATTGATTAAGTTAAACAAAAAAAACACAGAGATATGGCAAGAAAATTTTTTATCGCAATGGCAATGCTGTGCACCTTTGCCGCAGGCGTGGCAGCACAGAATGATTTGAGAAAGGCTATTGACGCTTTCCGTACGAACAAGGAAATCGCCGTTCAGCCAAGGGATCGTTACTTTTCCTGCCAAACCCAACAAGAAAAAAAATATTGGACGCTCCATATCTACTCCTTCCTGCTTACCCGGAAGCAAAAACCGCTCCTGGACCGGTTGGTAGAGGATTTCGGGGAAAAAGTTCTCGGGCAGACGGTTACGGTTTCGACATCTGCCAAAAGTGATTCACAAAGGAGTGAGGACCTAAGCCTGAGCAAGTTGCGCCTTTTCAAGCTTGCAACAGCGGCCACGCCGATATATTATGGCCCTGGGTGGAAGGAAGGCCCCACAATCCTTTCGTCCAGTTCCAAGTCGGTGGGCAGGAAGATTGGGAAGGACGAATTCCTGGGCCTGAAATACTGGGAGCTGAGTGGGGACGAGAAGTACGCCTACATAGGCAGCATCATCGTGGTGGAAGGCCCTAACGACGAGGTAGAGTTTGTGGATGAATCGGAAGCAGGCAAAGCTATTTCGAAGGCTTTTTCCTCGATAGACACGAAGGTCACGAAGGCTACGAAGGCTACGAAGACTGAGAAGACCACTGCGCCGTCACGCCCCAGCACGTTGGTGACGATGCTGCACCAAATAGGCATCGACAAGCCCAACCCCTCCTATGCCATCCTCTTCCTCGAGAAGTGGCAGGAAACCCTGGAATCCGATACGGAGGATCCCATAGTACTGCATGCCATTCTGGAAGACATCGACGCTACCATAAAGAACTACCAGAACAAAAACAAGGGCGAGAAGATGTCGGGTATAATTTATCTGGAAGCCGCCAGCAAGCTGGGACACAAAGTGTTGGACAAGAAGAAGTAGGCGCTCCGGAGTGGGAAACAAAAGTTTTTAAGCATAATTGGAATTCCGCCCTCCCGCTACGCTGCGAAGCGCTGCGGGAGTTTCTTTTTCTGCTCCCGCCTTGCGTAAAAGCCTTCCTCCGGCATCAGGTTTCCCTTGCCTGGCAATCAGATTTTGCCTTTCTCCGGCTCCAGATTTTCCCTATCCCCGGTAGAATTTTCCGTTCAAAGTCTTTGAACGTATGTTTCAGGTCCTTGAACGTATGTTTCAGGTCTTTGAACGGAAAATATATCCCGGGCGGGAAAAATTTTTCCCAGGGGGTCGGAAACTTTTTCAGCCCGTAGGCGATAATAATCAAGGTGGTGTTTATGTTTTTTTTCCTTGCCTTTGGCCCTCCGTCTCGGAAAATATGTGTATTTTTGCAGGCAGAAACGGCTCATTATGCCCCAGGCAGAACTCATCATACAAGACCGCGAGCTGGGTACGATACACTTTCGGACCAATGCACGCGCCACGCGATTCACCTTCCGCGTGCGGGAGGGGCAGCTCGTCTGCTCCTGCCCGCCCCGCTTCTCCCGCTCCGATGCCCAGAAGGCCGTAGAGGGACTGCGCCCCCGCCTGCTCGGTATGCTGAACCGCGACCAGGAGCGCACCGCCACCCGCCTGATAGAGCCAGGCTTCCGCATCGAGGCCGAGGCATTCACGTTCCGTATGGAGGAGAGCCGCGTCAGCCGCCTGACGATGCGCCAGCGGCGCGGCCAGCTCGTCTGCCACTATCCGCCGGGGCAAGACTTCTCGCCCGGGTATGTGCAGGAGTGGCTGGTGCGGATGATTGAGGAAAGCCTGCGCCAGCACGCCCGCGTATTGTTCCCTCCCCGCCTGCGGGCTATGGCCCAGGCGCGTGGACTCGACTACAAGGCGCTCAGCATCCACAAGACGAAGGGGCGCTGGGGCAGCTGCAGCAGCCGGGGAAACATCAACCTGAGCCTCTACCTGATGCTCTTGCCGCACCACCTGCAGGACTATGTGATGCAGCACGAGCTGACCCACCTGGTGGAGATGAACCACGGGCCGCGCTTCCACGCCCTGCTGGATGAGGCCTTGCGCGGCACAGCTACGCAATGCGAGCGGGAACTGAAACGCTACGATACCGACGTCTTCTCGCTCAGAAGCGTTGCCGGAGAGGGGGTGGAGGGATGACCAGCAGGTGGATCATAGTCGTCATGGCCTGCCGGCGATGGCTCCCGGCTCTGGCGGCCTGCCTGCTGGTGGGGCAGGGGAGCGTGGCCGGGGAGGCGTTCTGGCCGGATTCGCCGGGGAGAAACAACGAGGGGGAAGGGAGGAAGGACGTCGTGCTCTTCTGGAACGTGGAGAACCTCTTCGACTGCCGGCACGATACGCTGAAGAACGACTACGACTTCCTGCCCGAGGGCTCGCACCTCTGGACGCGCCGTCGCTACTGGCACAAGCTGGACGACGTCTCGCGCACTCTGGCCGCGGTGGCCGAGGAGGAGGGCCAGTGGCCAAGCATCGTCGGCCTTTGCGAGGTGGAGAACGACACGGTTCTGCACGACCTGACCCGCCGCAGCACCCTGCGCCGGGCGGGTTACGAGTATGTGATGACGGAGAGCGGCGACGAGCGGGGAGTGGACGTTGCCCTCCTCTATCAGCCCGAACGCTTCCGCCTGCTCGGCTTTCATTCCGTGCGCTTCCCCTCCGTTCAGCACGGCTTCCATCCTACGCGCGACATTCTCTGTGTCAGCGGACGGCTCCCCGCGGGCGATACGCTACATGTTGTGGTGGTTCACCTGCCCAGCCGGGCCGGTTATCACAAGGGCAGCGGCCGGCATCGCAAACTGGCCGTACAGACGTTACGCCATACGGTTGACTCGCTGGCCGGGAAGCCTGTTCTGGTAATGGGTGATTTCAATTCCGAGCCGCGCGACCCTCTGTTCCGCCAGCTCTGTCCGCCCCTCAGGAGCCTGATGCCCCAGCAGAAACGCGAATTGCGGAAGGCGCAGGGCACCTATTTCTTCCAGGGTCAATGGGGCTACCTGGATCATATCCTGGTAAGCGATACGTTATTCAGGAATGTCAGGGATGGCAGGGCAAGACCGCTGAAGTACTCCTTCCTGCTCGACGAACAGGGCCGTCCGTGGCGCACCTTCCGGGGTCCGTCCTATGCCGGAGGCTTCAGCGACCACCTGCCGCTGAAGGCTGTGCTCTGTGCAGAATATCCTGAATGACAAGGCCCGACAGGACGAAGCCGAATGTGCCCGTAACGTGCAGAACCGTTCCGTTGGCTTCGTCGGGCTGCTGGTTCTGCAGGTGTTCCTCACTAAATACGCATTGAAACTTCCGCCGGGGAAACTTCTGCATGCGCTTGAAGCGCTTGCGCAGGGCGCGGGCCAGCGGGCATCCCTTTACCTTCCAGAACTCGGCCACCTGTATCGACAGGGGGTTCAGCTTCAGCGCTGCGCCCATGCTCGAGAAGAAGCGGGCGTCGAGCGAAGTGGCGTGCAGGATGAGGTTGCACTTGTGCTCCAGCGAATCAATGGCATCGATGATGTAGTCGTAGGTCTCCAGCTGGAACCCGGCCGCCGAGTCGGCGCTGTAAGTCATCTGCAAGGGCGTTATCTGCGCCTCGGGATTTATCTCCAGCAGATGCTCTCGCAGGGCCTCCACCTTGGGCCTTCCCACCGTCTTGGTCGTAGCCATCAGCTGCCGGTTTACGTTCGATAGGCAGACGCAGTCGTTATCGACGATGGTGAGCTGCCTAATGCCCGAGCGCACCAGTCCCTCGGCGCACCAGGAGCCTACGCCGCCCACGCCGAAGATGATGACGCGCTGGCGGGCAATGCGCTCCATCATCTGCGTCCCAAGCAGCAGTTCGGCGCGCTGGAATATGCTGTCGTTCATTCTGTGGCGTTTTTCATCGGTTGCAGGCCTGGCGTAGCAGGAAGTCCAGGATGGTCATAGCTGCCATAGCCTCTACTACGGGCACGGCCCTGGGCAGTACGCAGGGGTCGTGTCGTCCGCGGGCCGTCAGGGTGGCCCTCTGCCCGTCCTTGTCCACCGTCTCCTGCGGTCGGAGCAGGGTGGCTACGGGCTTGAAGGCTACGCGGAAGTAGATGTCCTGTCCGTTGCTGATGCCGCCCTGTATGCCTCCGCTGCGGTTCGTTCGCGTGGTGATGCCTCCCCGTCCGTCGGGAACGAAGACGTCGTTCTGCTCCGAACCGCGTTGGACAACACCGGCAAAGCCTGCGCCATACTCGAAGCCCTTCACGGCATTGATGCTGAGCATGGCGCTGCCCAGGGCTGCGTGCAGCTTGCCGAACACAGGTTCGCCCAGCCCGGCGGGACAGCCTTTTATGACGCAGGCGATGACGCCGCCTATCGTGTCGCCCTCAGCCTTCACCTCGGTGATGAGCTGTGCCATCTGTTCGGCAATAGCCGCATCGGGGCATCGCACAGGGTTCTGCTCCGTCTGGCTCAGGTCGTAGTCCTGGTAGGTGCCGGGCAGCGAGATGTGTCCCACCTGCTGTGTGAAGGCCTGAATGGTGATGCCCTTCTGCCGCAGGGCCAGCATGGCCAAGGCGCCGCCCACTACGCGGCTTATAGTCTCGCGGGCCGAGCTTCGCCCGCCTCCGCGATGGTCGCGGATGCCGTACTTCTGCGTGTAGGTGTAGTCGGCGTGGCTGGGACGGAACAGATTGCGCATCTCTTCATAGTCGTGGCTGTGCTGGTTCGTGTTGCGTACCAGGAAACCGATGGGGCAGCCCGTTGTCAGGCCTTCGAATACGCCGCTGAGCAGTTCCACTTGGTCGGCCTCCTGGCGGGCGGTAGTCAGCTTGCTCTGCCCGGGGCGCCTGCGGTCCAGCTGCGCCTGTATGAAGGCCGTATCGACCTCTATGCCGGCGGGCATGCCGTCAATGACGCCGCCTATGGCCGGGCCGTGACTCTCGCCGAAGGTGGTCAGGCGGAATATGTGTCCGAAAGTATTCATGTGTGGGTTGAGGGAAAGGGGTTCGGGAATAGTGGAGTATCAGGCCTGGCAGCCGTTGCAGCCCGAGCAGCCGCCCTCGCAGTCGCCGCCGCAACCGCCGCAACCGCCACATCCGCCGCTCATGGCCTTCACCATCTCCTGAATCTCCTCGTTGGTGGCCTCGCGGTTCTCCGTCACCGTGCCCACGAAGTTCAGGGGCTTGCCGGCCAGAGGGTGGTTCAGGTCAACGGTGATTTCCTTTTCGGTAATCTCGGCGATGGTGCCGTTGAAGCGCTCGCCGTCGGCGTTCATCAGGGGCACGACGGCTCCCTCGTAGATGTATTTCTTGTTCAGCTTGCCGTCAATCTCGAAGGTGCTGCGCGGCAGCTTCTGCACGCCTTCCTCCACGTATGGTCCGTAAGCCTCGTCGATGCTCAGCGTGAAGTCGAAGGTGCCGCCCTTCTCGGTGGCGGTGATGATGCGCTCGAAGGCGTCGAGGGCCAGGCCCATGCCCGAGATGAACTGGAAGGGGTGCTCGGCCGTTGCCTCCTCGATGAGCTCGTGGTCGTTGCCCTCCATTGGAGCATAGAGCTTGTAGGCGACCGTAATGTACTTGTTGCTTGTCTCGTTTGCCATAATAATTACAATGGTAAATAGTTTTTTTGTGAATTTTCTGGGCAAAGGTACTACATTTCGGCGAATTATTTGTATTTTTGTGACCAGAAAGTGAATAAAACGATAGAAATTATGCTGGAAGCAACACGCCGCGAGGCAAACGAACTGTATGTACTGTTCAGTCTTTTGGCTGAGGGAACGATTGAGACGGGTGACGCCGGGGGCGAGGCCGCGGGGCAGGCTCCGGTGGCTATGATAGTGCGCCGCGAGCATAACGGAATGCGCCGCTATGTGATTGAGGAGGGCGAGGTTCACATTGTCGGCGCGGAGATAGATGCGCGCTTTCCGCGCGATGATTTCCAGGTGGCTGCCGAGTGGATTCGTCGCTTGCTGACCGACAGGGACCGGCTCTCGGAGGAGAGGCTCGACCTGAGCGACCTGGAGCCTTTCCTGGATGCCCTGCAGATTTATGATATGGAGGCGCAAACGGATGATCGCACCGACATGCACATTGCGCTATGGAGCGTTGATGCCCCGCTCGTGGGGCTGCGTATACAGAGTAGGCTGTGCGGCTATCTGCCCCTGCTCGACGGCGGGCGGACGGCCAATCTGAAGTTCGAGCAGACGGGCGTGCGCTTCAGCGGTCCGGCCGTGCATAAAATCAATTGGACGGAGCAGCCCGATAACGTGGCCGAGGTGGCGCGGCGCATTCTCTACATACAGAGCCTGGGCGGCATACTGAAGTACAGCGACGTCGCCGATAAAATTTTCAAGAGCAACCTGCTTGTGCTGGATACCAACCTGCCGCGCATTCTTGCGAGTATGCTGATGTCGTTGCACCTTGACGGTACGGCGCGCATCGACGAGCTGGCCGGCGTCCTGGAGGAAAGGAATCCGCTTAAGGTGAAGGACGAGCTCGTCAGGAAGCATGGCCTTTACCGCTACAAGATCAGGCAGTTGCTGCTTGCCGCTGCGTGGGGCATGAGGCCGGCCAAGGTTTTTGACGGCTCCCACGGTGCCATCGGCGGTTACGTGATGGTGGATCCTGCCGGAAAGATGTTGCTCTATACGCGGGCCGACGAGCAGACGTTTGGCAATTACCTGTTCACCCATACGAGGCTTGAGAAATCGCTGCCCGACGACAGCAAGTACGGCTACCTGGAGCGGGAGAACGGCGCTTACTTCCTAAAACTTAATCTGAAGATCGGGCTCGTGAAGCGCTGATTTGCCGGCTTTGTAACGATTCAGCGTTTGGCGAAGCTGATTTGCCGCGCTTTGTTTCCTGTTAAATTTCCTTAATTTTTTTCCGTTTCCTTGCGCGGGACGGAAAAATCTTTGTATTTTTGCACCGTGATAGCAAAATGATATCAAAATATTTGTATTATATTTAAAATCGAGAGTATGGAAAGTAAAGAATTTGAATTTCATGGAGGCTCGCTGAACGGCTTCCTGATGTGTGCCATCGACGTGTTGCTTTACGTTGCAACGTTGTATTTCCTGGTGAGAGGTATCGTGGATGCCGATGCGGGGCGTCCCTGCGCCCTGTGGTTCGTGCTAACGGGCGTGCTTTTCATCGCTGCCATCATCTGCAGTTGCGGATTTGCCATGCTGGAGCCGAACGAGGCGAAAGTTATGACCTTTTTCGGGCGCTATGTCGGTACGTTCCGGAAAACGGGCTTCTTCTGGCTGAATCCCTTCATGAGCGTGAAGAACGTGAGCCTCCGCGCGCGCAACTTGAACGCGGAGCCCATCAAGGTTAACGATAAGGTGGGAAATCCCGTTCTCATCGGGTTGGTGCTCGTATGGCGGCTGAAGGACACTTATAAAGCCATATTCGACATCGACACCGACGTATCTAACCAAGCGAACGTAGGAAATTCCGCCACCGCGAGGATGAATAAGTTTCAGAACTTCGTGGCGGTGCAAAGCGACAGCGCGCTTCGCGAAGTCGCCGGGCTTTATGCCTATGACAACGAGGGGAACGACGACCACGAGGTAACGTTGCGCGACGGCAGCGAGGAGATCAACCAAGTGCTGAAAGACAAACTAAACGAGCGGCTGGCCATGGCTGGCATGGAGGCGGTGGAGGCCCGCATAAACTACTTAGCGTATGCGCCCGAAATTGCCGCCGTGATGCTGCGGAGGCAACAGGCTGCGGCGATTATAACGGCCCGCGAGAAGATTGTTGACGGTGCTGTCAGCATGGTGAAGATGGCGCTCGACAAACTGTCGAAGGAGAATGTCGTTGAGCTCGACGACGAGAAGAAGGCCGCAATGGTGAGCAATTTGCTCGTCGTACTCTGCGGCGACGACTCGGCGCAGCCCGTCGTTAACGCCGGAACTTTAAATCATTGATGCCATGAAGCGATACGAGTACAAAGTGATCACGCCCCTGTTTTTCGTCGAAAAGAAGCTGAATCAGCTGGGGTACGAAGGCTGGAAGGTGGTAGCGGGCACGGGCAGCAGCCTGGTGCTGATGCGTGAATATGACGGTTGAACCTGATGGCGAGGAAGGAATCGACAACCAAAAGTTTCATCCTGCGCATGGACGGAGATGTCATGCAGGCGATTGAGGCATGGGCCGCCGACGAGTTTCGCAGCACCAACGGGCAGATACAGTGGATTCTGACGGAGGCGCTGCGGAAGAGCGGCCGCCTCAGGAAACCGCGGGCATGACGCCGCCGGGCAATGATTCGCCGACTAACGCTTTATATGATTATGACAAGGAGATGTTTTCAGATTCTGTGGCTGGCGGCGCTGCTGCCGGCCACTGCTGCGCTGACTGGGGCGAGGGCCGCCGGCCGCCCGGCGGAGGAGCCGGACGTGCACCGGATGGCCACTTTCAACGTACGATACTGCAATCCGGCCAATGGTGACGCCGGCGACAAGCTGTGGGCCAACCGCCGAGAGTTTGTGGGTGGCATCGTCCACGACTACGCCTTCGACGTCGTGGGCATGGAGGAGGTGATTGGCAACAACAGCGACCCGCAGACGGGGCGGTCGCAGCTGCAGGACCTGCGCGACATGCTGCCCGAGTATGACGACTGGGCCGTGGAGCGAGAGGGCCGGAAGTATGAGCACAACGTCATTTTCTACCGGCGCGACCGCTACGAGTTGCTCGACAAGGGAAAGCTCTACCTCAACGAGCACCCCGACACGCCGGGGCCCGGCTGGACGACGGGGACGAACGAAAACCTGCCACGGGCGCTGGCCTGGGTGAAGCTGCGCGACAAGGCATCGGGCGGCGCCTTCTTTTTCGCCGTCGCCCACACCAACTACGGCGCCACTCAGTCCGGCATCGAGAGCTGCCGCCTCATCGGGCGCAGGATGGCGGAGCTGGCCGGCGACGAGTCCATCGTGGTGGTGGGCGACTTCAATATGCGGCGCGCCGACCACCGTCAGGCGTGGCTTGGCATGGCCTACTACCTGGTGGACGCTGCGCTGTGCACCGAAACGTCGTGCGTGCCCAAGGGGAGCATCACCCACACGGCGTCCAACTGGCTGCCGGCTACCGACCCGGGCTGCCGCGGCTCGGAGTTCGACTACGTTTTCTTCAAGCGGATGAAGGCGCTGAGCCGGATGATCATCACCGAGGACTACGGTCGCCCCATTGCGCCCTCTGACCACTTTCCGCTCATGGTGCGCTTCCGTCTGCCCGCTGAAGGCGATACGTCGATTAGCGCCGCGTCCGCGGGGGACAAGCCGGCGCCCGCCCCTGCTGCCCCGCTCTACGACCTCTGCGGCCGCCTGCTGACGGAGCGCCCCGCGCAGGGACTTTATATCCAAAACGGACGGCCGACACTCGTACGCAGATAGTTTGAAATGATTTCGACTGGAAATGATGCAACGTTCTGAACGCTGAACCCCTTCCCCCCGGAAACGATGCACCGAACTGAACGCTGATTCGCCCCATCCCAGCGACTTTTAATGCATAATAATAGCGGCGCCCTTCCGTCTTCCAAGCGATTATCGCAGGCGGTGGAAGGGCGCCGCTTTGTGTTGATGGCTGACCGACCTTATTATTTCATTGCAGTCAGCAGATGATGCGTTGCCGCCCTGTTCACTGCAACGCTGGCAGGATATAATCCCACACTAGGTTGAGCTCCTGCTGGAGGTCGCCCTGCTGCGCCGTGTTGATTACGACGGCATCCTGCTGCGGCATGACGATGATGTACTGCCCGTAGGCGCCGTCGGCGCGGAACGCATTATGGCGGCAGCGCCACATCTGGTAGCCGTAGCCTTGCACCCAGTCGCTGTTCCCGGCGTTCAGCCCGCTGTCGGCCAGGCGCTCCGGTGTCATTCCGGCTGGCTGGCAGGCCACCTGGCGCGCGCTGGCCTCGTCCACCCAGCCCGGTGGCAGAATCTGCCGGCCCTGCCACCGCCCCTTCTGCAGCAAGAGCTGGCCCATCTTCGCCAGGTCCTCCGTGCGCAGATAGAGTCCCCATCCGCCGCAGTTGATGCCCTGCGGACTCTCTTCCCACCGTGGCCGGGCGATGCCGAGGGGCCCGAACAGGCGGGGCATCAGGTAGTCCACGATTTTCTGCCCCGACACCTTCTGCACGATGGCGGAGAGCATATACGTGCCCATGCTGTTGTAGCAGAAGCGGCTGCCGGGCTCATATTCCACGGGCCAGGCGAGGAAGCCCCGTACCCAGTCGGCACCCTCGAGATTCCGCGTCGCGGCGGACGGTTCCTTGCCGTGGCCGCACGTCATGGTGAGCAGGTGTCGCACCGTCATGCGGCGCAGGCGGTCCGACGGCTCGGGCGGCAGCTTGTCGGGGAAAAACTTGATGACGGGGTCGTCGAGGCTGAGCAGCCCCTCGCCGACGGCCAGCCCCACGGCCGTGGACGTGAACGTCTTGCTGACGCTGTGCAACACATGCGGCTTCTCGGGGGCGCCTTCGCCCATCCACTCCTCGTAGAGCACGCGGCCGTGCTGCAGCAACATTACGCTGTGCAGATTTACTTTTCCGTCAATCGCCGCCTGCCTGTACTGCATCATGGCCTGCATGATGCGCTTGCCGGGCTTCTTCCGGCGGAGGACAATTTCACTTCTCTGTTGCTGCGCGCCGGGCGAGGCCGCGCTCAGCGCGTCGGCACTGCCTTGCGCAAGACAGCCGGCGCTGCTGAGCAGGCCGGCCAGCATGAGGATAATCGTTGTTTTCAACTTTTTCTTGAGTTTCAAGTCGCAAATTTAGCGAAATTCGTCTTATTTTCAAAAAAAAAGCGGGTTTTTCACGGCGATGCGCGCTCATTCCGCAAATCTCCGGCGTTTTTGCGGTCTGTTTGCCGGCTGGCCTGTGCTGTGAGGCGTGCGCCCGCCTGACTTGGCAGCGGCGTCAGCCGACCCGTCCCCCGATGCCGGCGACGGCATGGAGTAACCCTCCCCGCCCTCAAGCAAGAAGCCCACACCCCATGAAAGCGGAGCATCCAGCCCCGCTTTCATCATCTGTCACCTATGCCCCCACGGGCGCAGCCATCCCCCCCCCACGGCAACATATTTATGCCATTTCGCCCTTTATTCCTTACAAAAATCCCGTAATCCTTGCCCGAAAGGAATAAATTGTGTAATTTTGCAGCCCGTTAAGTTATAAAATATAAGGTATAAAGTAAATCACACCGTAAGATGAAACATCAGTTAAGGAGTGCAGTATGCACCGAGGGCCGCCGCATGGCCGGTGCACGCGCCCTATGGGTGGCAAATGGCATGAAGCGCGAGCAGTTTGGACGGCCCATCATAGCTGTCGTCAACTCCTTCACCCAGTTCGTACCCGGCCACACACACCTGCACGAGGCCGGGCAGATCATCAAGGCCGAGATAGAGAGTATGGGATGCTACGCCGCCGAATTCAACACCATAGCCATCGACGACGGCATAGCTATGGGACACGACGGCATGCTCTACAGCCTACCCAGCCGCGACATCATAGCAGACTCCGTGGAGTACATGGTGAATGCCCACAAAGCCGATGCCATGATATGCATCTCCAACTGCGACAAAATAACACCCGGCATGCTCATGGCCGCCATGAGACTCAACATACCCGCTGTATTCGTCTCCGGCGGGCCCATGGAGGCCGGGCAGTACAAGGGTGAGAACCTCGACCTCATAGCCGCCATGATAAAGGGCGCCGACCCCACCGTCAGCGACCAGGAGCTCGCCGAGGTGGAGAACCGGGCCTGCCCCGGATGCGGCTGCTGCAGCGGCATGTTCACCGCCAACTCCATGAACAACCTCACCGAAGCCATTGGACTCTCCCTGCCCGGCAATGGCACAATCCTGGCCACCCACCAGAACCGCGTCTGGCTCATGCAGCAGGCCGCCCGACAGATTGTGCACAACGCCCTAGCATACTACGAGCAGGGCGACGACAGCGTGCTTCCCCGTAACATAGCCACCCGACAGGCCTTCCTCAACGCCATGACACTCGACATAGCCATGGGAGCCAGCACAAACACCGTACTACACCTCCTCGCCATAGCACAGGAGGCCGAAGTGGACTTCACCATGGCCGACATCGACCGCCTTTCGCGCCGAACGCCATTCCTTTGCAAACTGGCACCCAACAGCCAGAAGTACAGCGTGCAGGAGTGCGGCCGCGCCGGGGGAATGCTCAACCTCCTGGGCGAGCTGGCCAAGGGCGGACTCATCGACACCAGCGTGCGCCGTGTCAATGGTCAGACTCTGGCACAGGACATCGAACGATACAGCATACTCAAGCCACGCATCGACCCCGAGGCCATGCGCATCTACAGCAGCGCCCCCGCCGGGCGATTCTGCAACCAGCTCGGCGAACAGGAGACCTACTACCCATCCCTCGACACTGACCGCGTAAACGGCTGCATACGCGACATCGAGCACGCCTACACCCGCGACGGCGGCATGGCCGTCCTCTTCGGCAACATAGCACAGGACGGCTGCGTCGTAAAGACCGCCGGCGTGGACGAGAGTATCTGGCGCTTCAGCGGCCCTGCCGTGGTCTTCGACAGTCAGGAAGACGCCTGCGAGGGCATCCTGGGCGGGCGGGTGAAGGCAGGCGACGTCGTCGTCATCACCCACGAAGGGCCCAAAGGCGGCCCCGGCATGCAGGAAATGCTATACCCCACCAGCTACATAAAGTCCATGCACCTGGGCAAACAGTGCGCACTCGTCACCGACGGACGATTCAGTGGCGGCACTAGCGGCCTCAGCATCGGCCACGTAAGCCCCGAGGCAGCCAGCGGAGGCAACATAGGCAAGATCGTTGACGGCGACATCATCGACATCGACATTCCAGCCCGCAGCATCAACGTCCGCCTCACCCCCGAAGAACTCGCCGCACGGCCCCAGCAGCCCCTGCGACGACATCGGCAGGTAAGCAAGGCCCTCCGTGCCTACGCACAGAGCGTCTCCAGCGCCGACAAGGGCGGAGTAAGGATAATCGAATGAGCCTTGGCAGCCAAGGCCCACACACATCTATATATAATATTATAATGAGTAATATGATAACAGGCAGCGAGGCCCTGATGCGCGCCTTGCAAAACGAGGGCGTGGAGACCATCTTCGGCTATCCCGGCGGCTCTATCATGCCCGTCTATGACGCCCTCTACGACTATACCCGGGGACCCCAAAAAGCCTTCGACCACATACTCGTGCGCCACGAGCAGGGCGCCACACACGCCGCCGAGGGCTATGCCCGCGTAACCGGCCGCGTCGGCGTGGCCCTGGTGACAAGCGGCCCCGGTGCCACCAATACCCTGACGGGCGTGGCCGACGCCATGCTCGACTCCACGCCCATCGTCGTCATCGCCGGCCAGGTTCCCATCGGCGCCCTCGGCACCGACGCCTTCCAGGAGGTTGACCTCGTTGGCGTGGCACAGCCCATCTCAAAGTGGAGCTACCAGATACGCCATGCCGAGGACATCGCATGGGCCGTGAGTCGCGCCTTCTACATCGCACGCAGTGGACGACCCGGGCCCGTCGTGCTCGACTTCCCTAAGAACGCCCAGACCGAGATGGTGGTGTTCAAGCCCCGCCACGTTGACTTCGTACGCTCCTACGTGGCCTATCCTGAGCTCGACCATGACGCCGTGGCCCGAGCCGCAACCCTCATCAACCAGGCTCGCAAGCCCCTGGCACTCGTGGGGCAGGGCGTGGAGCTGGGAAATGCACAGGAGGAATTGCGCCACTTCCTGGAAAAGGCCGACATACCTGCCGGGCGCACTATGCTGGGCCTCTCGGCCCTACCATCCAACCACCCACTCAACGTGGGGATGCTGGGCATGCACGGTAACTACGCCCCCAACCTGAAGGAGCAGGAGTGCGACGTGCTCATTGCCATCGGCATGAGGTTCAGCGACCGCGTGACGGGCAACCTCAAGACCTACGCGCGACAGGCCAAGGTGATACACCTGGATATCGACCGCAGCGAGATAGACAAGAACGTCAGGACCGATGTAGCCGTAGTGGCAGACTGCAAGGAGTCGCTGCCCGCACTGACCGCCCTCATCCAGAAGGGTGACCACAGCGAGTGGCGCCAGTCATTCCTTCCCCTGGCCGAACTCGAGCGACAGAAGGTAATTGAGCCTGCCATCCACCCCGCCAATGGCCCGCTGCTGATGGGCGAGGTGGTCAACGCCGTGGCAGAACTCAGCCCCGACGATACCATACTGGTCACCGACGTGGGGCAGAACCAGCTCTTCGCCACCCGCTACTTCAAGTATCACCACCAGCGCAGCATCTGCACCAGCGGCGGACTGGGCACCATGGGCTACGGTATGCCCGCAGCCATCGGCGCCACCTTCGGCGCCCCCAACCGCACGGTATGTTGCTTCATGGGCGACGGCGGATTCCAGATGTGCATAGAAGAACTGGGCACCATCATGGAGCAGCAGGCACCCGTAAAGATGATTCTCCTGAACAATCACTACCTGGGTAACGTGCGCCAGTGGCAAGACATGTTCTGGCAGCGGCGCAAGTCGTTCACCCGAATGATGAACCCCTGCTACGAGCTTATCGCCCAGGGCTACGGCATCCCCTACCAGGCCGTTACCGAGCGCCGTTGCCTCCGCGACGCCGTCAGCAAGATGCTCTCCTCCCCGGGGCCCTACATCATGGAGTGCGCCATATTGGAGGACGACGATGTAATGCCCATGACGCCGCCGGGTATGAGTGTGAGTGACATGATGCTTGAACCCGGAGTGTAACGTAATAGCACAGATTAGAATATGGAAGAGAAGAAACTATACACCCTGCTGGTCTATTCCGAGAACATAGCCGGTATCCTGAACCAGATTACCGCCGTCTTCACCCGCCGGCAGGTGAATATCGAAAGCCTCAACGTATCGGCCTCCAGCATACCCGGTGTGCACAAGTACACCATCACGGCCTGGAGCGACGAGGACCAGATCGTGAAGATAACCAAGCAGATTGAGAAGAAGATAGACGTAGTGAAGGCCAACTACTTCACCGATGACCAGTTGTTCATCCGCGAGTCGGGCCTGTACAAGCTGTCCACCCAAGACGTGCTGAACAATCCCGAGATATCGCGCACCATACGCCGGCACGACGCCAGCATCATCGAGGTGAACCCCACGTACAGCATCGTCATGAAGTACGGCGTCACGGACCACATCATCTCACTCTACCGCGCCCTCGACGAGTTTGGCTGCGTGCTTCAGTACACCCGCTCGGGCCGCATTGCCGTCACCCGCGGCATGCAGGAGGAGGTCAGCAAGTTCCTGGAGCAGCGCGAGCAGAGTACGGAGCAGTCCGGCAACGGCGGTGAAATATAATCAGACGGCACCATGACGAAGGATATCTTGCAGATGAAGAATGCACCGGCGTCGGACAAGGTGGGACGATACGAATTCCTGGCCGAGCCCTTCCACTGCGACTGCGTGGGGCGCCTCTTCCTGGGCCACCTTGGCAACCACATGCTCAATGCCGCCGATTTCCACTCCACGGCCCGCGGCTTCGGCATGAGCTACCTGCAGACCATCAACCGCGCCTGGGTGCTCTCGCGCCTGGCCATCGAGATGAAAACGATGCCCCGGCAGAACGAACGCTTCACGGTGGAGACGTGGGTGGAGTCGGCCATGCGCTACTTCACCAGCCGCAATTTCCACATTGTGGGGGCTGACGGCGTTACCATCGGCTTCGGGCGCAGCATCTGGGCCATGATCGACACCCAGACGCGCCAGCCCACCGACATCTTCAGCATCGGGGACGGCGCCATCAACCAGTGGATTGAGAAGGACAAGCCATGCCCCATCGAGAAGGGCGGGCACGTGAAGATGCCCGACGGCGCCGAGCTCGTGCGCTCCATAGATACGTATTACAGCGATGTGGACATCAACGGACACATCAACAGCGTGAAGTACATTGAGCACATCATCGACCTCTGGCCCCTGGAGTGGCATCTCGGCTGTCAGGTGCTCCGCCTGGAGATCGCTTACGTGGCCGAGGCGCACGGCGGAGACCGCCTTGACTTCTGGCGGGTGGACACCGGGCCTCGGGAGGCCGACGTAGAGGTGCGCAAGAACGGCGCCGAGACCGTGTGCAGGGCCCGCATATCGTTCATCTGACGCGTATGCAGGCATCGATGCAGATAATAAAGTATGAAAAGTTTTATATATAACATTTAACATCAACGATTATGGCAAAAATGAATTTTGGCGGAGTCATCGAGGAAGTGATGACCCGCGAGGAGTTTCCTCTGGAGAAAGCACGTGAAATCCTGAAGGACGAAACGATTGCAGTGATAGGTTACGGCGTGCAGGGCCCCGGCCAGGCATGCAACCTGAGGGACAACGGCTTCAACGTCATCGTAGGCCAGCGCCAGGGCAAGACCTTCGAGAAGGCCATTGCCGACGGATGGGTGCCAGGCCAGACCCTCTTCAGCATCGAAGAGGCTGCACAGCGGGGCACCATCGTGATGTGCCTGCTTTCAGACGCTGCCGTCATGAGCGTATGGCCCACCCTGAAGCAGTATCTGACGCCCGGCAAGGCACTCTACTTCAGCCACGGCTTCGCCATCACATGGAACGACCGCACGGGCTGCGTGCCACAGAAGGACATCGACGTCATCATGGTAGCACCCAAGGGTTCGGGCACCAGCCTGCGCACAATGTTCCTTGAGGGCCGCGGCCTGAACAGCTCGTACGCCGTATATCAGGATGCCACGGGCCGCGCACTGGAGCGTACCTTGGCTCTGGGCATAGGCATTGGGAGCGGCTATCTTTTCGAGACCACCTTCCAGCGCGAGGCCACGAGTGACCTCACTGGCGAGCGCGGTTCGCTTATGGGTGCCATCCAGGGCTTGCTGCTGGCTCAGTACGAGGTGCTGCGCGAGAATGGACACACGCCCAGCGAGGCTTTCAACGAAACGGTGGAGGAACTGACGCAGTCGCTTATGCCACTCTTCGCCGCCAAGGGCATGGACTGGATGTACGCCAACTGTTCCACAACGGCCCAGCGGGGTGCCCTCGACTGGTATCCACGCTTCCACGACGCCATCAAGCCCGTGGTGCAGGAGCTCTATCAGAGCGTGAAGAGCGGCAACGAGGCTCAGATTAGTATTGACGCCAACTCGAAGCCTGATTACCGCGTTGGACTGGAGAAGGAACTGGCCGCCCTGCGCGACAGCGAGATGTGGCGCACTGCCGAGGTGGTTCGCCAGCTGCGTCCCGAAAACAACTGATGCTCGCTCCCGCCGGCATCGGGCAGAACGCATTCGGAGTACACCGTGGGAACCGCTGTTCCCGGTGTACTCCGCTTTTTTTATTCATGACCGGAAAGTCGGCGGGACTTTGAAGAGTATTGATAATAGGGTAAATCATAGGCGGGGGATTTGATGAACAACGGAAATGCTGCAAATCTTCGGTGGGGGAATTGACGTTTTTCCGGCGCGTGGAGGGCTTGGCGGCGGGACGGTGGGACTTTGCGGAAATGGGGGGCAGCGGATATTTTTGCCCGTCGGCGTAAAAAAGCTGTTGAAATTGAGGCGGAATGAAAAAAAATGCGTATCTTTGTGCCGTCATAATAACAACACTAAATAATTTATCACTATGAGGAATGCGAGATTAGTAACTCTTATGAGCTGCCAGTGGGCAGATATGGATTTAGACACGCTGTGCGGCAAAGCCGCCCAGATGGGGTACGACGGAATTGAACTGGCCATATGGGGCAACCACCTTGATCCGCTGCGCGCTGCGGCGGACGACGGCTATGTGGAAGAGATTAAGGAAATCTTTCGGCGACACGGGCTCGTTGTGAAAGCGCTTTGCGCGCACGTGCCCAGCCAGTGCGTGGGCGACTACGCTGACCCGCGGCTGAATAACTTCGCTCCGGCGGAGCTGGCGGACCGCCCCGACGAAATCCGTGCCTGGGCCGTGGAGACGATGAAGGCCGCAGCCATCGCCGCCCGCAAGCTGGGCGCCTACTGCGTGACGGGCTTCGTGGGTTCCACTATCTGGAAGTATATGTACTCCTTCCCCCAGACGAGCGAGGAAATGATTGAGCGCGGCTTCCAGGAGGTGCGCGAGCTCTGGCTGCCGATACTCGACGTCTTCCGCGAGAACGGGATTAAATATTGCCTGGAGGTACACCCCGCCGAGATAGCGTTCGACTATTGGACGACGAAGCGCTTGCTGGAACTGATGCAGGACCGCCCAGAATTCGGGCTGAACTTCGACCCGAGCCACTTGCAGTGGCAGGGCATCGCCCCCCACGTCTTTCTGGAGGATTTCATCGACCGCGTGTATCACGTTCACATGAAGGACTGCGCCGTAACGCTGAACGGGCGCAACGGCATCCTTTGCTCGCACATTGACTTCGGGGACTTGCGCCGCGGATGGAATTTCCGTTCGTTGGGCCACGGTGACGTGAATTTCGAGGAAATCATTCGCGTGCTCAACGCCTACGACTACCAGGGACCCCTCTCCGTGGAATGGGAGGACTCGGGCATGGACCGCGAGTTCGGCGCACACGAGGCATGCCAATTCGTCAGGAAGATAGACTTCCCGGCCAGCGACATAAAATTTGATTCAGCAATTAAATCATAGCACTGAGAAATGATGAATAACCGAAGACTTAGAATGGGAATGGTGGGCGGAGGCGGCAACGCCATGATAGGCCCAATCCATCTGCGCGCGGCGCTGATGGAGAACGACATCGAGCTGGTGTGCGGATGCTTTAGCCGCAAGTATGACACGTCGGTGGAGGCAGGACGCAAGTGGCACCTCGATGCCGGGCGGATTTACCGCGACTACAGGGAGATGATGGAGCGCGAGGCGGCGCTGCCGGAAGGCGAGCGGATGGACTTCGTGGCCATCGTGACGCCGAACAAGGTGCACTACGAGCAGGCGGCGCTGGCCCTCGACAAGGGCTTCGACGTGGTGTTGGACAAACCGCTGACGTTCTCGCTCGACGAGGCGCTGCGCCTGCGCCAGAAAGTGGAGGCAACGGGGCGCACGCTGGCGCTTACTCACACCTACACGGGGTATCCGGCCGTGAAGGAGATGAAGGCCCGCATTGCCGAGGGGCAGCTGGGCCGCCTCAGGCTGGTGGACGTGGAGTACATTCAGGGCTGGCTCTCGCAGCGCATTGAGCTGGAGGGCGGCAATAATGCGGGGTGGCGCACCGATCCGGCCCTCTCGGGCAAGGGGGGATGCGTCGGCGACATCGGCACGCACGCGTGGCACCTGGCCGAGTACGTGAGCGGACAGCGGGTGACCGAGCTGAATGCGGAACTGAGTACGTTCGCCCCGGGGCGCCCCATCGACGACGACGCGGTGGCCTTCCTGCACTTCGACGGTGGATTGCACGGTGTATTGCATGCCACGCAGGTGGCGGCGGGCGAGGAGAACGGGCTGGCCATTCGCATATCGGGCGAGCGCGGCACTTTCGAGTGGCATCAGATGGAGCCCAACACGCTCATCATACGGTGGGCCGACCGCCCGGCCGAGATCATACGCACGGGCAACGGCTACATGAGCGCGCTGGCAAAATGGAATACGCGCACGCCCGGCGGCCATCCCGAGGGCTACATCGAGGCGTTCTCGAATATTTACCGCAACTTCGTGGCCACCGTGCGCGCCCGGGCCGAGGGCCGGGTGCCGACGGCTGAGGAGCTGGATTTCCCCGGCATCGACGACGGCGTGCGGGGCCTGCAGTTCATCGAGACGATGGTGAAGGCCGGATACAGCCGCGAACTGAAGTGGGTGAAGTGGGTTGAGAAATAAATTTTACCATACACAGAATAATGAGACAGAAATCAATTATCCTCGTGGCCGCCGCACTGACGGCCACGATTTCCACCAGGGCATTCAATCCCCCCACGCTGGGCTGGAGCTCGTGGAACACTTTTGCCTTGAATATCAACGAGGAGGTCATCAAGAGCCAGGCCGATGCCATGGTCTCCACCGGCCTGAGCGCAGCCGGCTACAAGTTTATAAACATCGACGACGGCTACTGGGACGGCCGCGGCGCCGACGGCAAGCTGAGGCTGAACCAGAAACTCTTCCCCAACGGCATGCGCAGCCTGGTGGATTACATCCACGCCAAGGGGCTGAAGGCCGGAATCTACAGCGATGCGGGTGACAACACCTGCGGCTCGGGTAACAGACACGCCTGGGGCCTCGGCGTGGGATTTGCAGGCCACGAAGAGGAGGACTGCCACCTTTACTTCATCGACTGGGACTTTGACTTCATCAAGGTTGACTACTGCGGCGGAGGCCACATGGGGCTCGACGAGCGCGAGCAGTACACGAAGATCTCCAATGCCATAAAGAACTGCGGCAAGAAGGGCGTGGTCTTCAACGTGTGCCGGTGGGCTTATCCCGGGACGTGGATAAGCGAAATCGCCGACTCTTGGCGCACCACGGGGGACATTAACTGCTCGTGGGGCTCCCTGCGCGCCATCATCCGCGAGAATCTGTACCTCCAGGCCTTCACGGGCGACGGACATTACAACGATCCCGACATGCTGGAGATCGGTCGCACGCTCAGTCACGACGAGGAGAACACTCACATGGCCTATTGGTGCATCACGAGCGCGCCGATGCTCATTGGTTGCGACGTGGCAAAGATTCCTCAGTACTCGCTCGACCTTCTGAAGAACCGCGACCTCCTTGCGATGAACCAGGACAAGCTTGGCCTGGGTGCGCCCGTCGTCCAGCGGTTTGGCGAGGTATACGTGGTGGCCAAGGACATGAAGCAGCGTCACGGGCCCCAGCGCGCCGTTGTGGTGACGAATCTGAGCGACGAGGAGCAGACGGTTGCCCTGGATCTGGCAAAGCTTGATTTCGCCGGAAAGGTGAAGTTCTACGACTGCTTCAGCCACCGGGTAGTGGAGCCCGCTGCTGTGGGCACCTATCGTGTCACGGTGCCGGCACACGGCTCGGCCGCGTTCTTCGCAACCGGCGTCCGGGGCGAGCGGCAGACCTATCAGGCCGAGGAGGCTTGGCTGAAGAGCTACCAGGAGATAAAGAACCTGCAGACGGCTAACCACCAGCACGCCATGGGGGCCGACCAGGGCGTCTTCGTCGGCTTCCTGGGCAACGACGCGGAGAACTACCTGGAGTGGCGCGACGTCTATAGCCTCACCGGCGGCGAGTACACCATCGGCATCCGCTGCGCATCGGCCGAGGACCGCGGCATGACGGTGCAGGTGAACGACGGCGAGCCGCAGGAGATTAATGGCATAAACACGGGCAGCTACATTTCCTCGTGGAAGACGGTGAGTGTGAAGGCCACCCTCCGCAAGGGCTACAACCGCATACGACTGAGCAACCCGACGGCGTGGGCGCCCAATGTGGATTGCATGACAATCTGGAAGAACTGATAAGAATGGAAAGGCGAGACTTCATACGCCGCAGCAGCCTGACCGGAATGGCCGGCCTGGGCGCAGCGGCCATAGCCCTGCAGTCGTTCGCTCCCGCTGGGGGCGAGCGCTCGGCGAAGACGTTCAACGTACTGGAGTATGGTGCCAAGGGCGACGGGCAGTCGGGCGACACGGCCGCCATACAGCGGGCGCTGGACGCCGCCGGGGCCGTGAACGGCACGGTGTGGTTCCCCCCGGGGATTTACATGTGCCACCAGCTGAAGGTGCCCGCCTACGTCACGCTACTGGGCGACCCCGTGTGGATATTCCATTGCGAGGAGCGCGGCGCGGTGCTCAAGCTGGACAGCGCCGATGCCGACTGCCTGCTGGACGTCACCGGCGCATACGGCGCGCATATACGCGGAATTGTAGTCTGCGGACAGCGGGACGCCAAAAAGCCCCAGCACGGCATCTACCTGAACAACCCGGAGAAATGGAGCCCGAAGGAGGACACGCTCGTCATCGACGACACGAAAGTCATGAACTTTTCGGGCCACGGCGTCTTCCTGAGGCGAGTGTGGCTCTTCATCGTCCGCCACAGCCAGTTTATGTACAATAATGGCGACGGAATACGGCTCCTCGGATGGGATGGCTTCGTGCTCGACAACCAATTCTCCGCCAACGGCGGCAACGGCTTCGGGTGCGACGACTGCGGCGCCACCGTCATGTTTACGGCCAACCGCGTGGAGTGGAACCGCGGATACGGCCTCTACATACACGGGGGCGACGACTGGAACGTCACCGGCAATTCGTTCGACCGTAATCACGGGGCAGGGCTCTACGCGCACCGGGCGCAGGCCGTCGCCGTCAGCGGCAATGTCTTCCGCCGCTGTGGTAAGGACAGTAGCTATCTGTCCGAGGGCGAGCGCTCGTGCCAGGTCAGGCTCGAGGAGTGCCAGGGCGTAGCCATGACGGGCAATGCGTGCCTGGCCGGGCAGGACGACGGCGGGCAGGGCCGCTTCACGCCGCAGGTGGGCTTCATCGTGCGCAAGCTCTCCCACTGCGTCATCTCCGGCAACACGCTGTGGAACGGATACATGGACGAGATGCTGGTCGACCAGGGCGAGCACGGCGAGGACTTCATCTTCAAGGACAACGTGGGTTGCCCCAAGAAGGCCTAGGCCTCCGGCACCCCGGCATGATTTCTATCGTTTTTTGGAGATTTTTTGGACGTTTTTTGCTTGTCCATTTAAAGAAAACGCATACTTTTGCGGTGTAATCATCCCGAAAGTATGCGTTTTTTATGAAGAAAATCCTGTTTATCCTCCTTTTGGCCGGCGCTGGCGTCAGCGCTGCAGCCCAGATTGTGCGTGTCAGGGGCGGCCGGCCCGTGATAACCCTTCCCGACAGCTGTGTCTCTTCCCGCGGATCCTCGCCCCTGACCGTCCTGCGTGCCGAGGGACGCACCGGTGTGTTCCGTCCCATTGGGCAGATGAGCGGTCGTACCTTTGCCGACAAGACGGCCGCGCGAAGCCCCTATGCCTATTATTATAAGGTGACGGACAGCGGCGGGCGCGTCCTGCTCTCCGCCTCCATGAACGAGGAACTGTTCGGTCCCGACGTACTCGTCTTCAGCCCTGCAGACGACATGAAGGCCGTCGGGGCAGAGGTGAACGGCATCCACGAGCGCATGTTCCACGACCAGTTCAGCCCCCACCGCTATGCCGTGCTCTTCCAGCCCGGCGACTATCGCGAGGCCGGACTCCTGAAGGTGCCCTACTACATGCAGATAGCGGGCCTCGGACGCACGCCCTACGAGGTGCAGGTCAGCAATATCCACACTCCCGCACCCCTGCGCGACGACAATGGCACCTGCACCTTCTGGCGCGCAGCGGAGAACCTGTCGGTCATCGGCCCCGAGACCTACGACGAGCCGGAGACCTTCAAGTGGGCCGTCTCGCAGGCGGCTCCCCTGCGCCGCATCTACAGCACGCGCACGATGCGCACCCAGTGGGGCCACGGATGGGTGAGCGGCGGTTTCGCTGCCGACTGCTACTTCGTGGCACCTGCCGGGAGCGACCACCAGCAGCAGTGGTACTACCGCAACTCGGTGCTGAACAAGGGGCGCGGCGAGTTCCGGGAGATCAAGTACAACTACTGCTTCCAGGGCGTCGAGCTCGGACCCGGGGTCGATATGGACACCTACCGCGACAACTGGGCCGAGGGCGGCAACGTCACGTTCATCCCCACCACGCCTGTCATACGCGAGAAGCCATTCCTATTCCTCGGCGACGACGGCCGGTACAAGGTTTTCCGTCCCGCATTGCGGCGCGACAGCAAGGGCCTTTCATATTCGCGTGAGTCGATGGGCGAGGGCGAGGTGTTCGACGTGGAGCGCGACTTCTTCGTGGCGAGGCCCGGCGTGACGGCCAGGGAGCTGAACCGACAGCTCAGGCGCGGCCGCCATCTGCTCTTCACCCCCGGCATGTTCACGCTCGAGGAGCCGCTCCGCATCACCAGGGACGGAACAATCCTCCTCGGCTTGGGCCTGGCCACCCTGATTCCCGGCGAGCACAATCCCGAGACCGCCATCCTGGTCGGGGATGTGGACGGCGTAACCATTGCCTCGCTGATGTTCGACGCGCACTACTCCTCCCGCTCCCTGCTGCAAGTGGGAACTCAGAATTCAAAATTCAAGGTTCAAGGTTCAACGTCCAGTCCCACTCTCCTTGCCGACCTCTTCTTTCGCGTGGGCGGATTCCGTCCTGCGCCCGTCCATGTGGACGAGACGGTGGTCATCAACAGCTCAGATGTCATCGGCGACCACTTCTGGATATGGCGGGCCGACCACGGCGTGCGCGGCAGCGTGGGGTGGGATGTCAACACCGCTCCCAACGGCCTTGTCGTCAATGGCGACCGCGTCACCCTCTACGGCCTCTTCAACGAGCACTTCCAGCAGTACCAGACTTTGTGGAACGGCGAGCACGGGCGCACCTACTTCTTCCAGTGCGAGACGCCCTACGACGCCCCCCGCCAGTCGGCCTACATGAGCGAGGGCGGCACACGCGACGGATACGCCGCCTACAAGGTGGCCGACCACGTGCAGAACCATTTCGCCACCGCCTTCGGCATCTACGACGTCCTCTTCACCGACATCCGCATCGAGAGCAGCGTGGAGGTCCCGGCAAACCCGGGCATCCGCCTGCACCACATCTGCAACAACTGCCTCTCCAACCAGCCTGGCAAGGGATTCGGCTTCGTCGTGAACGGACTCGTCAGGAGCACCTACAACACGCACCGCGACAACCGCACATACCTAGTGGATTTCCCGGAGCGTTGAGGCTTAGCCTTCATTTTCCGTTCCGAATCGCCTCGTTGCTACGATTTTGACTGCCTTCCCTGTTTTTTTTCGGGAAATCGCTACATATTATAAATATAATGTGTATCTTCGCAGGCAGAAACATCTAATCCTTGACCGAAATGAAGCATAAGAAGAACTTGAGAACCTACGAGCGGCCCCGCACGAGGGTCGTGGAGCTGCAGCAGGCATCGCAGATGATGCAGGCGAGCCAGAGAGGCCGCGGCGGAGTGCAGAACTACAACATGAATCCGTCGCAGGATTGGTAACCCTTAAACACGATGAAGCTATGAAACAGTTCAGACATATGATGACGATGGCTGCCCTGGCCCTGACCGGCGCCGCCATGACGGCCTGCTCGGGCGACGACGGACCCGTCCCCGGCGGCATGCAGCCCGAGAGCACGACTGCCTACACCCTGACCACCACGCTGACCTTCGACGGCGGCGGCGAGACCCGCGCGCTAACCGAAGCGGGCGTGAAGACCTTCGCCGTGGGCGACCAGATCGCCGTGTTGTTCTATAAGGATGACAAATGGTGGGGCTACGAGACGGTCACGAGCGAGCCGCTCACGGCGGCCGACATCACCGACGCAGGCAAGACGGCCACGTTCACCGTGACGCTCACCAACCCCAACGACGGCAAGACCGCCGTCCGCTACGTCTATCCTGCGAACCTGAAGAGTGAATACGACCGAGCCTCTATCCTCGAGAACGAGCAGGACGGCTCCCTTGCCAAGCTCGCCGAAAAGTTCGACTACGCCGAGGCAACGGGCTACATCGACTACAGCGGCGGCTCGCCGGCCCTGCCCGCCCTGGACCTAGAGAACCAGCTCGCCCTGGCCAAGTTCACCTTCAGCGACGGTTCCGCCGACATCACCGCCTCGCTCCGGAAACTCCTGATTGAGGTCGGCGACCACACCTACAGCGTTACCCCGTCCTCGGCGAGCGAGATATGGGTGGCCCTCTATCCCGTCCGCACGGATCAGACCATCAAGCTGATGCCCTACGACGGCGAGCAATACTACGAGAAGAGCGTCACGGGCAAGGCGCTCGCCGCGAACAACATCTATCCCATCAGCGTAACCACGCCCGCCGCCACCGGCTACCACGCCATGCCCCTGACGCTCGAGGCCAGTAAGGCCGGCGCCGTGGTGTCGTTCAATCTCTCGGACGACGTCACCGGCCCCGTTGAGTACCGCACCTGTCTAACCGGCGCGTGGGGCGCATGGAGTGCTTACACCAGCGAGACGGAAATCACCCTCCCCGCCACGGGCGACAAGGTGAGCTTCCGCGGCACGAACGCCAAGTATTACGAATCTACCATCTCCTGCACCGACGACTGCTACCTCTACGGCAACGTGATGAGCCTTATCGACGCCTTGTCATTCCCCGTGTTGAAGGAACTGACGGCAGATCAAACTTTCCTAGACTTGTTCAAGGACAACGAGCATATCGATATCGATGCCGCGCGCCCCTTCCTGCTGCCCGCCACGACGCTGAGAAGCGACTGCTATCTCTCCATGTTCTCTGGCTGCGAGAAGCTGACCGTGGCGCCCGCCCTGCCTGCCACCAAATTGACGGAATATTGCTATAAGGATATGTTCCGTGGCTGCAGCAGTCTTGAGCAAGGACCCCTGCTGCCCGCCACGAGCCTGATGCCGTCTTGCTATGATTTCATGTTCTCAAACTGCACCAGCCTGAAGAGTGTGATTTGCCTCGCCACGGAGAATATTGATATTTTCGATATCACTATGCTGCACGGCGCTGGCAATCCAACTTCCAGAGAGAAGCCTACTTTCTACACGGCCCCGGGAACCAAATGGCCCAGAGACGACAACGAAGACGGCGATAAGGGCATCCCCAGCTTCTGGAATGTGGAGGAATACTCCGTCACGCCATAAACCTTCGCGTTCGGACGGGAACCTGATATAATTAAGACAATGAAAAAGAAAGTCACACCATAAAATAACGAGAACAATTCACTATATGTTTAACCGAAACAGAACCGGGAACAGGGTCGAAGGGCCTCGGCGGGGTGCCCAACTCTTGCAGACGGCGTCGGGGAGACCTTGTGGCGACCACAAACCCCTGCAGACGAGGCCGGGCGACCTTGTGGCGACCACAAACCCCTGCAGACGAGGCCGGGGCGACCTTGTGGCGACCACAAACCCCTGCAGACGGCGCCGGGACGACCTTGTGGCGACCACAAACCCTTGCAGACGAGGCCGGGGCGACCTTGTGGCGACCACAAACCCCTGCAGACGGCGTCGGGACGACCTTGTGGCGACCACATAGCTGACAGAGAGTTTCAAAATTAAAATAAATCAGAAAACTATGACTATCAACGTATTCAAACAAATCAATGCATTCGCGTATGAAGTGATGCGCCAGTCCAACACACGCCACCTCTCCTGGATAAAGCAGGTCGGCGGGCGCCTGCAGACGGAAATCATCGAGCAGCTGGGCGCCAGCGTCCCGGCGCTCCTCAGTCAGGCCATAACACAGTTCCAGGCCGCAGCGGCACACGAGGACGAATGCTACCTGATCATCTCAAAGAGCGAACTGACGCCGCAGATAGCAGCGTTAGACGAAGAGCGCGACTCGAAGTACGTCGGCCTGAAGTCGATGGCCGACGCCCTGCACCGCATCGGCTCCGCCGAACAGCAGCAGGCCGCAGGGCAGCTCATCGACCTTTGCGCACACTACAAGGTGGACATCTCCGAGCGCTACGACGACGAGACCACCAAGATGTCGCAACTCTTGCAGGAGCTGCAGACCCCGGCCTGGACGGCCCGCATCGAGACCCTCGGGCTGACCGCCACCGTCGGCGAGCTCGTCAGCCTGAACCAGCAGATAAAGCACCTTATCGACCTGCGCAATAACGACCTGTCCCAGGTCACCCCCCAGGCCATGCTCCAGGCCCGCGCCGCCAGCGACGATGCCTACGCCCTCGTAGTGACCATCATCAACGCCCTCGCCGTCGCCGACTGGGCCGACGGCTCGTCGCACTACGACCAGGCCATCGCCCGCATCAACCAGGACCAGGACTACTACCTGAAGAACGTCTTCACCCAGGGCAAGGGCGGCGCAAGCAGCGGCATCCAGAATAATCAGAATAATCAGAATAACCAGAATACTCAGAATAATCAGAATACTCCGAGTAATCCGGAGAACCCCGGCGATTCTGAGGGTTCCGGCGGCGGCAGCTCCGACCCCGACCCCGACGCCGGCGACGGCATGGAGTAGGACCCTCCCCCCGCCCCTCCCTTGTAGGGAGGGGAGTATAATGCTTTGTAAGGCAGTCGTTGTGGAATAGAAATGAGGGGGGGGAAAGACCCTCCCCCCGCCCCTCCCGAGAGGAGGGGAGTGAAACGAAAAAGCGAGGCCGCAGCCTCGCTTTTTCTATTCATGGCGCCTCCGTCCATGGGCTGGCGCCTCCGTCCATGGGCTGGCGCCTCCTTCTTTTGGCTGGGCTCTAGGGGTAAACAAGGCGCCAGCCATTCCCCGCCCCTCTGAGGGGAGGGGTAGGGGTGGGGTAGGCATTGGGGCATTCAAATTATTTTTATTGTATAGCTGCCTGTTTACCCTCTCTTCTGCCTGTTTACCCCACCCCTGCCCCTCCCCTCAAAGGGGCGGGGAATGGCTGGCGCCGTGCTACCGTCCTGCCTTACAAAGCATTATACTCCCTCCCTACAAGGGAGGGCGGGGGGAGGGTCTTTATTCTACCGTGAAGCTGTATTTACCTTGGCCAACCTCGGCCTTCACCTTTCCGTCCTCTGCTTCGGTTACCCTGATGATTCCCTTGCCTGCCTTGAGCTTCTTCCCGCTCTCCCGGACGGCCTTACTGTCTGCGGGGAGGAAGACCGTGGCGGTGCTGCCTACGGGAACCGTAACCTCGAGCCGCTGCAGGCGTCCGCCGCTGCTCAGCACGCGCGAGCTGACGCGGCCCTGCGGCGTCTGCAGGCTGTAGTAGACGCTGTCGAGCCCCTCGCTGACTACGGGGTTTACCTCGAAATGACGGTAGCCGGCGCCCTCGCGCGTCACCCTGATGCCCGCCAGATGGCGCGGGAACCACGTCAGGCAGCCGCCGTACATGGGGTGGTTGCGCGAGTCGCGGCCGTTCCATTGCTCCCACGTAGTGGTGGCGCCCTGGCGAATCCAGTTGCCGAAGCTGGGAAAGTCCGTCTTGTTCATCAGCGTCATGGCCACGTCGTGCAGGCCGTTGTCGCTGAGCGTCTCGAGCAGGAATTTCGTGGTTACGAAGCCCGTGTGGATGTGTCCGTCGTGCAGGTCCATTATCTCATGCCTGAGGGCGTTCACCACGTCGGCTCGCCGCTCGCTGGGCACGCCCATCCACAGGGCCAGCACGTTGGGGCCGAAGTCTCCGTAGGTTTTCTTCTGCTCGTCGTAGAATTTCTTGTGATACGCCGCTTTGGCCTTCTCCGCTATCTCATGGTACTTGTTGTACTCGTCCGCGTGGCCCAGCGTGCGTGCAGCCAGCGCCGTGTTCTCGGCGCAGAGCCATAGATAGAAGGTGTGCACCGTTTCATCCCTGGGCATCTCGTAGGGCGGCGTCCAGTCGCCCAGGTTGAACCAGTAGCAGAGCTCGCCCGTCTGGGCGTTCTTTTTCTGCTGGAACATGGTGCCCTCAGGCGTCAGCCAGTTCAGCATGTGGCGCACCTGTTCCTTCATGGGGCGGTAGTTGCGTTGCAGCTCGTCAACGTCGCCATACTGCATGTAGTATTCCCACGGAATGACGTTCATGGCCGCTCCCCATGCGACGCCTCCTCCGCACCCGGGCTGCCAGGGCGCGCCGTTGGGCACGTAGCCACTCTCGGGGTTCTGTGCGTCGCGCATGTCGCGCATCCATTTGCGGTAGAAGGCCGCCGCGTCGAAGTTCAGCATCACGGTGGCGGCGGCTATCTGTCCGTCGCCGGTGTAGGGCGAGCGTTCGCGGTGGGGGCAGTCGCTGGCTATGCAGCCGTGCATGTTATCCAGCTGCGAACGCTGCCAAATCTGGTTGATGGTGTTGAAAAGCTCGTTGCTCGTGTGGAACTCGGCGCAGACGGGCACGTCGGTGTTTACCGCCTCGGCCTGCAGCTGGTCGGCCTTCAGTTCCCCCAGGCCGCTGATTACGGCCTTCGAGAATACGTACCATGTAAAGCGCGGGGCGTACGACTCCGGCCCCTGCCCGCTAAAGGTGTACTCCTCCCGGCCCAGCGGGCTCTCGCTGATGTATTTCACGCTCATTTTCTGCCCGGCCTTGCCGCGCATGTCCTTTATACGGATCCAGCCGGATATCTCCTTGCCGAAGTCCACTTCGTATTCGCCTTTTTCGTTGCGCGTCAGGCTCACGGGCTTCAGCACTTCGCAAATCTTGTCGGTAGGCGAGGTATGCGCCGTCAGCTTGCCTATGGGCGCCTCCGCCAGCCGCGCGGGCTTCCATCCCGTCTCCTCGCAGTCAGCCTCGGCCCATTTGGGCGTTTCCTGCCTTGCATCGTAAGCCTCGCCGTCGTAAACGCCCGTCATCGTGATGGCCGAGGGCTTCGTCAGCCACGACGCATCGGTGCCTATCGTCTCCCGCGAGCCGTCGGCGTAGGTAACCTCAATCTGCACCAGCAGGCAAGGCTCGCCGAAACTGCGCACCCAGTGGCTCGAGCAGCGGTAGAACCCGTCGCCCAGGATGGCGCCGGCCGCATTCCTGCCGCTCTGCAGCATCTGCGTGACGTCGTAGGCCAGGTACAGCACTCTGTAGCCCGAGAACTTGGCTTCCAGCGCCAGCCCGCCCTTGTCCAGATCCTTGCGCACGGTGTAATTCGTGAAGTTGGGCACCAGGTAGTCGTCGCCCACGCGCTTTCCGTTCATATACAGCTCAAAATATCCGCCGGCGCTGACGTAGGCCTTAGCCTGCCGTATGCCGTTCTTCAGGGTGAATGCCTTCCTGAAGAGGGGCGCCCCCTGCTCCTGCCCGGCACTTATCCACTGTGCCTTCCAGTCGGAGGGATGGAGCAGTCCCATTCCCCAGTATCCCGTCTCGCTCCAGGCTGAGGGCTTGCCCTTGGCGTTCCACGTCTGCACTTTCCAGTAGCAGTCCTGTCCCGATTTCAGCCTGCGCCCGCCGTACGGCACCAGCGTGGATTGCTCGGCGAGCACCCGTCCCGAGTCCCAGAGGTCGTATTCCCCGGCCTCCAGCTTTTCGGCCGACGATGCCACGACGATGCGGTAGGCCGTCTGCTTTTCGCCGCGTACCTTGACGTCGGCCACTTCGTTCACCCACGACAGGCGCGGCGATGTTTCTTCAACCGTTGTTGGGTTCTTCATGTGTTCCACCGTGAGGCTCGTCACAGTGAATTGCGCCATCACACCGAATGGTGCAAAAAGGGCGATAGCGGTGCTCAGCAGCCGCATGATGGGGGAGTTTTTGATTTGCATGACAAAGAAAATATTTAAGTTTAATGCTTATTTGCCACAAAGTTACAATAAAATCCCCAAAAAAAACGGCGCGGCTTGCAATTTATTTCCGGAAATTCCTTATCTTTGCACAGTTTCAACATATAAATAGCTTTTCGCCATGAAAAGATTGCTCTCTTTCGTGATAATCCTCCTCCTGTGGCCCCTTGTCCTGGCGGCGCAGGGAAGTATGAAAATGAATGGTCAGCCCGTTGATGTGGCACAGTGGATAACCCGGCATTTCGGACGCGGCAAGACGCCTCCCTTCTCCTTCCTCTACGGCGGAAAGCCCTCCGCGCGGATCATCGGAAAGTGGAAGCACACCCTCGTGAAGCAGCCTGCCACGGATGACTGCCAGCTGAAGTACCTGGCAACCTACACCGACCCTGCCACCGGGCTCCGAGTGGAGTGCGACGTGACGGGCTGGACTGACTACGCCGTCGTGGAGTGGGTGCTGCGCTTTGAAAATACCGGCTCGGCAAACACATTGCAGATAAGCCGCGTGCGCACCGTCGATGTGGCTCTACAGCATCCCGCCGCCACTCCCGTTGTCTATTATGCCAATGGCAGCGATGCCAGCCGCAGCGACTTTGCTCCCCGCCAGATGTCACTTGCTCCGGGCGACACGCTCCGGATGACGCCGCGCGGCGGCCGCTCCTCCGATGGTGCCTTCCCCTTCTTCAACCTGGAAACGTCGCCCGGAGAGGGTGTTGTCGTTGCCGTCGGCTGGAGCGGCACCTGGACCGCCACGCTCGCCTCGTCGGATGCCCGTGCCATCTCCATGAATGCCGGATTGCATGCACTCGACGCCGCACTGCTGCCAGGCGAGAAAATACGCACGGCCAGCATTTGCCTGCTCTTCTGGAACGGCGGCGGCCGCATGACGGGCAACAACCGATTCCGCCGTTATATGTTGGCGCATCATAGCCGCCACATCGACGGAAAGCCCGTATATTATCCCATCTTCGGCGGCTTTAATTGGGGCGACCCGGCCCCGTGCAACGAATATACCTGCATGACCACTGAGTACGCCATAGCACTCATGCAGCGGACAAAGCTTTTCGGCCTCTCGCCCGAGGCGTTCTGGCTCGATGCCGGATGGTACGACGGTGCCGCCGACTATGCAACGGGTCGCAACTGGGCAAATACCGTAGGAAACTGGACGCCCGACGCCGAACGCTTTCCACAGGGTCTTGCGCCAATCGGCAACTATGCGAAGCAAAACGTTGGCGCGCGCTTCATGGTGTGGTTCGAACCCGAGCGCGTCTTCAAGGGAACGCGCTGGTACCGCGAACATCCCCAGTGGATGCTCGATGCAGGTGGCGACAACTGCCTCTTCAACCTCGCCAATCCGGAAGCCCGCCAGTGGATGAGCCGGGAGATTGGCGACATCCTCCAGCGCAACAGCATCGACCACTACCGTCAGGATTTCAACATAGCCCCGGCACAGATATGGGCCGCAAACGACGAGCCCGGGCGCCAGGGCATCACCGAGGTGAAATATATCGAGGGGCTCTACGCCTTCTGGGACTACCTGCTCCAGCGCTTCCCGCATCTGCTCATCGACAACTGCGCCAGCGGCGGACGACGTATCGACTATGAGACTATGCTGCGCAGCGCCCCGATGTGGCGCACCGATTATCAGTATGGCGAGCCAGTGGGTTATCAGTGCCATACATACGGACTGGAATTTTTCCTCTCGCAGCATGCCACCGGACTCTATCATGTTGATCCTTTCGACGCGCGGTCGGCATTCGGCAGCGCAGTCGTGTTTAACTGGAAGCTCACCCAGCAAGGCGAGGCGTTCACTGACATGAAGCGTACTATGGACGAATTCAAGCGGGTGCGTCCCTACTACTACGAAGACTTCTATCCCCTGAGCGGCACAGCCGATCTTACCGGCGACGATGTTTGGTTGGCCTACCAGCTGCACAGGCCTGCCGACCAGACCGGGTGCATCATAGCCTTCCGCCGCGCGCAGTCTCAGCAAGCCGATTATACGGTGAAACTATCCGCCCTGCAGGCAGATGACGAATACCTGTTGGAATCATGCGACGGCGCTGCGCCGCAAACCATCGCCGGAAAACAAATGATGGAGGGACTGACCCTCCATCTCGATCGCCCGCGCAGCAGCGCGCTCATCTTCTATAGGAAAAAATAAACCCCGGAAACAGGCTCATCGGATAAAAAGCATCTCGCGATACTTCGGCAACGGCCAGAGCTCGTCGTCAACGATGAGCTCGAGCTTGTCAATGTGGTAACGAATGCTCTCCAGCAGCGGAGCCACCGTATCGTGGTATGCAATGGCCTTGTCGCGCTCAGATGCCAGCACGTTTGCAACCTTGCGAGCCTCGACGAGCTTTTCCACGTGCTCGGCAATGAAGTTCGTGTGCTCGCTAATCTGCTCTATGAGCTGCAGATTGTTGGCGCTGAGCCTGACGGACGTCTCGGCGGGGAAAATCTCCTTCAGGCGGACCACGTTCTCAATCAACTGGCTCTGGTACTTGGTGGCCACGGGTAATATATGGTTCATACACATATCGCCGAAGATGCGCGCCTCTATCTGTATCTTCTTCGTGTACGTCTCCAGTTTGATTTCGTTGCGCGCCTCCAGCTCGGCATCGTTCAGTACGTTCATCCGCTTGAACATCCGCCGCGTCTCGGGCTTCAGGTACTCGTCCAGTATGAGCGGAGCGCTTGTCTCTACGTTCAGGCCACGGCGGCGGGCTTCCGCCTTCCAGGCATCGCTGTATCCGTTGCCGTCGAAATGAATCGGCTTGCACGACCTGATGTCATGCCGCACGGTGCGCAGAATCGCCTTCATCACGTCCATTCCCTCAGATATAAGCGCGTCTACCCTGATCTTGAAATCCGTCAGCGCCTCGGCCACCGCGCTGTTCAAGACTATCATTGCGGCGGCACAGTTGGCCTGACTGCCAACCGCGCGGAACTCGAATCGGTTACCGGTGAAGGCGAAGGGAGACGTGCGATTGCGGTCGGTGTTGTCAAGCAGCAGTTCCGGAATCTGCGGTATGCCGAGGCTCAGCGACTGCTTGCCTGCCAGGCTGATAATCTCGTCGTCGTCGCTTTCCTCCAGGTGCTGCAGGAGGTCGGTAAGCTGTTTGCCGAGGAAGCTGGAGATGATTGCAGGGGGCGCCTCGCCCAGCCCCAGGCGGTGCGCATTGGTGGCGCTCACGATTGACGCCTTCATAAGGCCATTGTGCTTGTGGACAGCCATCAGCGTCTCCACGATGAACGTCACGAAGCGGAGGTTGTCCATAGGCGTCTTGCCCGGAGCGTATAGCAGCACGCCCGTGTCGGTTGTCAGCGACCAGTTGTTGTGCTTTCCGCTTCCGTTGATGCCTGCGAAGGGCTTTTCGTGCAAGAGGCAGCGGAAGCCGTGCTTTCGTGCAACCTCCCGCATCAGGCTCATCATGAGCATATTGTGATCGACGGCCAGATTGGTCTCCTCGTAGATGGGAGCGAGCTCAAACTGGTTGGGAGCGACCTCGTTGTGGCGTGTCTTGCAGGGAATGCCCAGCTCCAGCGCCTGAATCTCCAAATCCTTCATGAAAGCAACCACCCGACGAGGAATCGAACCGAAGTAGTGGTCGTCCATCTGCTGGTTCTTGGCCGAGTCATGCCCCATTAGGGTGCGTCCGGTCATCAGCAAGTCGGGCCGCGCGGCATAGAGGCCTTCGTCAACCAGGAAATACTCCTGTTCCCAGCCCAGGTTGCTTATCGTCTTCTTTACGTCCGGATAAAAATACCGGGCTACGTCTGTTGCCGCGCGGTCTACTGCCTTAAGCGCCTTCTTCAGTGGAGCCTTGTAATCCAATGCTTCGCCAGTGTAAGCAATGAAAACGGTGGGAATCATCAGCGTGTCGCCAATGACGAAGACGGGGCTTGCCGGGTCCCATGCCGAGTACCCGCGGGCCTCGAAGGTGCTGCGTATTCCGCCCGATGGGAACGAGCTGGCGTCGGGTTCCTGCTGCACAAGCTCTTTGCCTGTGAACTCCTCGATCATCCCGCCCTTGCCGTCGTGCTCCACAAAGCCGTCGTGCTTCTCGGCAGTGCCCTCTGTCAGTGGCTGAAACCAGTGGGTGCAATGTGTTGCGCCTAATTCCATGGCCCACTTCTTCATGGCAGCGGCTACGGCGTTGGCGGTATTCATGTCCAAGGTGTTCCCGTTGTCGATGACGTCGCACATCTTCCTGTAAACGTCCTCGGGCAGGTACTTGGACATCTTCTCCCTGTTGAATACATATTTTGCGAAAAACTCGCTGGGACGTTCCTTGGGATTGGGAACCTCAATGGCTTTCTTCGTGAAAGCCTCGCCAACGACTTTGAATCTGATTGTACTGGACATGTAAACTTTAATATATGTTTTTGTTTGTTGACTCTGAATGTAAATCTGGAATGGAGCCTCAGTCTATAAACCTCTTGGCAAGCCCCTGGAATTCCTCTATCCGGCGGTCGCGCAGGAACGGCCACCAGCGGCGAACGTTCTCACTGCGTTTCATATCAACCTCCACCACGGCATTCTCTTCTTCGTCTTTTGGTGCGCGGTACAGCATTTCACCTTGCGGTCCGGCTATGAAGCTGCTGCCCCAAAACTGGATGCCGCGGGTCTGCCCACTGGGATCCGGCTCATGCCCTACCCGGTTTACGGCAATAACGGGGATGCCGTTGGCTACGGCGTGACCGCGCTGAACCGTAGTCCAGGCTTCGCGCTGCCGTTCCTGTTCCTCGGGCGTGTCGCTACTCTCGTATCCGATAGCAGTAGGGTAGATGAGGAGCTCGGCACCCTGCAGGGCCATCAGCCGCGCCCCCTCTGGGTACCACTGGTCCCAGCAAACCTGAACCCCGAGGCGGCCCAGCGATGTCTGTATGGGGTGGAAACCCAGATCGCCGGGGGTGAAGTAGAACTTCTCGTAGTAGGCAGGATCATCGGGGATGTGCATCTTTCGGTACAGGCCGGCTATGCTTCCGTCGCAGTCAAAGACAACGGCGGTATTGTGATACAGACCGGCAGTCCGGCGCTCGAAAAGGCTCGTCACCAAGACGATGCCATGCCGGCGGGCCAAATCTGAGTAGTACGCCGTGCTGGGACCGGGGATGGGCTCGGCAAGGTCGCACATCGTCACATCTTCTGTCTGGCAGAAGTAGAGGCTGTTGTGAAGTTCCTGCAAGACTACAAGCTGCGCCCCCCGGGATGCTACGTCGGCGATGTTCCGGGCCAGCTTCTTCTTGTTTCCTGCCGTGTCGGCCGTGCAGGATTGTTGTATGATTCCTATTTTCATGTTTTCTGGAGGTCCAAGGGGTTCCTAATCATCAGTTCGTTGTTCCTGCGGCACTACTCCGACAGGAAACTGCATGGTGCAGCAGTGAAGACTGCCGTGCTGAGTAATAAGCGGGCTGCAGTCAATGCCGATAATCTCGTACTTGGGAAACGCTTTCTGCAACTGGCTGCGAGCCTTCTCGTCCAGCTCCCGCGACCCATAGGTAGGCATCAGCACCGCATTGTTTATCACAAGGAAATTGGCGTAAGTGGCCGGCAGGCGGGTTCCGTCCGTGTCAAAGGCGGGTTCTGCCATAGGCAATGGAACCAGCCGATACGGCCTGTCGTCCATCGTGCGGAAGCTCTTCAGCTGTTCTTCCATCAGTCGTAGCTCGTTGTAGTGCTCGTCATCCTTGTCAGGACACTGAACGTAGGCAATAGTGTCGCCTGGGCAGAAACGGGCAAGCGTGTCAATGTGGCTGTCCGTATCGTCTCCGGCAAGGTAGCCATGGTCGAGCCACAGAATCCGTTGGGCATGCAACCATTTAAGTAGCCGTTCCTCAATGTCTTGCCTGGTAAGCGGCTGGTTGCGGTTCGGCGCCAGTAAGCAGTGACTGGTGGTCAGGATGGTTCCCCGGCCGTCGCTTTCAATGCTTCCACCTTCCAGCACAAAGTCCAGATGGTTCTCATAGGAGCCCCTCAGCGCATTGGCTTCCATCATACGGCGGCATATCTGGTTGTCTTTGTCGGCCCGGAACTTACGTCCCCACCCGTTGAACTGGAAGTCCAGCAACAATGGCCCCTTAGGCGTAAGTATAGTTATGAAGCCATGATCCCTTGCCCAGGTATCGTCGCTGGGTATTTCAAGCATCCTGATGTTTATCAATGCCTTTTCCGGCAAATTGGCTTTAAGCAGCTGTGCAACGGCTGCTGTGTCGGGCGTAATGATGAGCAAGCGTTCCCGAAGCGATATCTCCATTGCCATGCGGATATAGCAAGTATTTACTTCCTTCAGGATGGGTGCCCAGTCGGTATTCTCATGAGGCCATGTCAGCTGCACGCCGCTTTGTGGAAACCACTCGGCAGGCAGGCAATCTACCTTGATGCTGCTTTCAGGAATCGCTCCAGTCAGGTCTGGGCGCAAATGCCAGGTTAGGTCCTCTGGGTCGAAACCGTAGTTGTTCAGATGAAATTGCAGGGCCATTACGCGTAATCCTTAATAATATATTTATATCCCAAGCGCAGCAAGGTCTTGTCTTGTGTCATGAACAACTGCAGAACGATGCATTACTTGTATTTTTTGGTGCAAAGTTAGTGTAAAGCATGTGAAAGACAAAATAAAAGGCGTTTTAATTTGGTTTTTATCACATTTTGTAATACCTTTGTCCCCGAAAAATCATATTATGAGCGTGAAAATTCGAGAAATCATCAGCGCCCTTGAACATTTCGCGCCTCTGCCCTTGCAGGAAAGCTATGACAATGCAGGCCTGCAAGTAGGATTAACAGAGGCGGAAGTCTCAGGGGCATTATTGTCTTTAGATGTCACCGAGGATGTGATTGCCGAGGCGGTGCAACTGGGGTGTAACCTCATCATTTCCCATCATCCGTTGCTCTTCCGCGGCCTTAAGGCTGTTGCCGATGCCAATCAGGTGCAGCGTTGTGTGCGCCTGGCTATTCAGAACGACGTCTGCATCTATTCTGCTCATACCAACCTGGACAACGCCGAGGACGGTGTCAACTATCGTATCGCCGAGCATTTGGGGCTGATGGATGTAGAGCTGATGCTTCCCAGAAAGGTACAGGTGCGCATCGACGGACGAGACCAGTTGGTAAAGGCGGGCAGCGGTGTCATGGGCTATTTGCCCCAGGGCGAGGACTCCCTGCAGTTCTTGCAACGGGTGAAGGAAATATTCAAGGTCGACTGTCTTATGCACAACGAACTCCTGCAGCGTCCCATCCAGAGCGTGGCCCTTTGTGGCGGTGCCGGCGACTTCTTGTTAGATGAGGCGTTGCGCCTGCAGGCCGATGCTTTCCTGACGGGCGAGATGCACTATCACCAGTATTTCGGGCATGAGCAAGAAATCCAGATAGCCGTGATGGGACACTTTCAGAGCGAGCAGTTCACTACCGAGATATTCAACTCCCTGCTGGAACAGAATTTTCCGGAGTTGCCGATTTTCCATACAACGGTGGAGACAAACCCGATTAAGTATTTGTAACTGAGAATCAGACACGATATTACAAACCGAAACATAAAAACCAAGATAGAAATATGGCAAAAGAAAAAATGAAAGATCCCGCCGACCTGAGCGTGGAAGAGAAGCTGAAGAACCTGTATGCATTGCAGACAATGCTGTCCGAGATTGACAAAATCAAGACTCTGCGCGGCGAATTGCCCCTGGAGGTACAAGATCTGGAGGATGAGATTGAAGGTCTGACTACGCGTATAGAAAAGATAAACAACGAAATTGTTGAGCTAAAGCGTCAGATAAGCGAGCGCAATGGCAACATCGAGGTTAACAAGGCCAACATTGAGCGCTACAAGACCCAGATGGACAGCGTGCGCAACAATCGCGAGTATGACAACCTGACCAAGCAGATTGAGTATGCCGAGTTGGACAACCAGCTGAACGAGAAGAAAATCAACGAGGCCAAGACTCTGATGGACGCTAAGAATACAGAGGTTATTAACTGCAATGAGCAGGTTAACGACCGCCGTACCGACCTCGACATAAAGAAGAGCGAATTGGACGAGATAGTCAGCGAGACCAAGGCCGAGGAGGACAAGTTACGCGAGAAGGCCAAGAACTTGGAGCTGACCATTGAGCCTCGTCTGCTGAGTGCCTTCAAGCGTATTCGCAAGAATAGCCGCAACGGCCTGGGCATAGTCTATGTGCAGCGCGATGCCTGCGGCGGTTGTTTCAATAAGATTCCCCCTCAGCGTCAGCTGGATATTCGCATGCGCAAGAAAATCATCGTTTGCGAATACTGCGGCCGCATCATGATCGACCCGGAATTGGCCGGTGTGAAGGTTGAGGTCAAGACGGAGGAGAAGCCAAAGCGTCGCCGTTCCACTCGCAAGAAGGCCGAGGAGTAATGCCTCTGCGACTGCTTCTCGTCTTCCTTCTCTGTTGTGTTGAGGCGCTTCCTGCTTCAGCTAAAGACAGGTGGAGGGTGCGGTTCGATGCCAAGCATCACGCCTTCACTATCCTGCATGGGAAACGGGTCATCATAAACGGTTCCGTTCCCGTGGCAGGTTTTGGCAGCCGGCGCGTTTCGGCAGATGAATTGCCTGAAGTTACGGTAAAGAAGGTAAAACAGCATCTCTCTGCCTCGGGCAGGGGGATGCTTCAGTTATACCAGTTCTCTGACGGGCTCCGCCAACTGACCCAGGCCTTCGTGGTGGGCGAGGATGGGGTAGAGACTTGGCTTACCCTTTCCATGAGCGACAGCTCGGAGGTCGAGAGTAACTATCTCTCGCCACTGAAAACTATGGTGGAGGGGGCTGAATCGGGGAGGCGGTTCTTAAAGGTGCCTTATGATAACGACGACTTTGTGCGTTACCACGTACTGCCCCTTGATACGGCGGCCGTCAGCTATGAGGTGGCAGCCCTCTTTGGCGGCCGCGATCGTGGCGGAATAGTCATCGGCTCCATTGAACACGACCGTTGGAAAAGTGCAGTTTCATTGGATAACGGTTGTATTACGGCCTATTCCGGCGCCTCAACAAGGGAGACCCGCGACGTGCTGCCTCATGGATCGCTGCACGGCCGGCGGGTGAGCAGTGCGCGCTTCCTCATTACAGCCTCCCACGATTGGCGCTGTGCCATGGAGTATTTTGCAAAGACCTGTTCGCAAGTGCAGACAGGGCGCTCCGGGTGGAGGCATGGGGCACCCTTCGGCTGGCAGAGCTGGGGCGTCCTGGCCGAAAAGAACTCGTTCCAGGCGGACGTCGAGGTCAGCGATTACATGGCCAACACATTGCGTCCGGCCGGGTTTTGTGCCTCCGACGGCACTCAGGTGCTCAGCGTCGATGCCTGGGACAACCTTTCGCAGCAACAGAAGGCTGAGCTTTGTCGTCATGTAAAGGCAAACGGCCAGGTGCCTGGCACCTACGTTACGCCCTTCTGTCTTTGGTGGAATGACGGCGACCTCGACCGGCCCCTCTTTCCCGGCTCCCAATGGACGGGTCGCGATGCCTGCCTCCGGGTCAACGGGAAGCCCTTCAAGTACGATGGCGCTTTCTGCCTCGACCCCACGCATCCGGCCACGCACGCCTATTTTCATACCGTTGCGCGGGGGTTGAAGGAGGCAGGCTTCGAGTACTTCAAGATTGACTTTACATGCAACGGCATGATTCAGGCCGACTCCTACTACGAGCCATCCATCCGCACGGCTGTCGAGGCATACAATTATGGCTTTCAGCGCTTTATCGAAGAGCTGGATCGTGGCGGTCAGGTCTTCACGGCCCTTTCAATCGCACCAATCTTCCCCTATCAGTATGGCAACTCGCGGCGCATAGCCTGCGACACCTGGGGCGGCATTGAGCAGAGCGAGTATGCCATGAACGCCATTTCCTACGGCTGGTGGACGGGCGAGCTCTATCAGTTCAACGACCCCGACCACCTGGTGCTGGTTGGCAAGGATGCCGCAAATGGCAAGGTGGAGAGCCTGGGCGAGAACCGTGCCCGATACACAACCGGCGTGGTGTCGGGCATGCTGCTGATACCCGATGTGTGGAGCATTTCAGACCGCAGCGGGCGGGGATCCGCGTCATTGTCCTTCCAGCGGGCAAGGGAGATTCTGATGAACGGGGAGGTAAACCGCGTAGCCCGCCTGGGACGTGCCTTCCGTCCCGTTTATGGCGACAGGCAGTGGCGCCCTTATACGGGTGCGGCAGAGAACCTTGTGGTTCATACCGAGGGGGATGAAACCTGGCTGGCAGCCATCAACTATGGCAAGGAGCCCCTGGTCATACAGCTGCCGTTGGCCGACATAGGTCTTTCGGCAAGCACGCGCCCCCGCGTTCGCGAGCTGTGGACGAAGCAGGATGTGGAGGTGGCTCATGGTGCCTTCGAAGTCAGGGTGCCCCCAATGGATGCGCGGCTCTTTCATCTCTCGCCGTCCGCTAATGACAGATAGGCGGGGGTGGCGCCCTTGCCCTCGTTTCTTTGCGTCCAAATGAGCCTTTGGGCGGCATCAGACACTGATAATTGGCCGCAGGAATACTAAATATCGTCCATATAAGAGAAAAATTACCCGAAATATTTGGCTGCATGGGGAAAAAAACGTACCTTTGCACCCGCATTTTGCAAAATAATCATTTTATTAACAAATTTAACGTATTATGAATCAGTACGAAACCGTTTTCATTTTAACTCCCGTTTTGTCTGACGATCAGATGAAGGAAGCGGTAAACAAGTTCAAAGACGTTCTCGTAAGTGGTGGTGCAGAAATCATCAACGAGGAGAACTGGGGCTTGAAGAAGCTGGCTTACTCCATTGATAAGAAGAGCACGGGTTTCTACGAACTCATTGAGTTCAAGGCTGCTCCCGAACTGTTGAAGACCCTGGAGACAGCATATCGTCGTGATGAGAGAGTACTCCGCTTCCTGAATGTGAAGATGGAGAAGTATGCAGCAGAGTATGCTGAGAAGAGAAGAAACACTAAAAAGGAGGCATAACTATGGCACAGCAATCATCTGAAATCCGTTATTTGACAGCTCCTTCCATTGATGTCAAGAGAAAGAAATACTGCCGTTTCAAGAAGAGTGGTATTAAGTATATTGATTACAAGAACCCCGAGTTCCTGAAGAAGTTCCTGAACGAGCAGGGCAAGATTCTGCCTCGCCGTATCACCGGTACCTCGCTGAAGTATCAGCGCCGCGTGGCTCAGGCCGTAAAGCGTGCACGCCACCTGGCCCTGCTGCCCTACGTAACTGACCTGATGAAGTAATTAAAAGGAGGAATAGATATGGAAATTATACTGAAAGAAGACGTTATTGGCTTGGGTTACAAGAATGATATCGTAAACGTAAAGTCTGGTTACGGTCGTAACTATCTGATTCCTACCGGGAAAGGTGTTATCGCCAGTGAAAGTGCCAAGAAGCAGCTGGCCGAGGATCTGAAGCAGAAGGCCGTTAAGCTGGCCAAGATTAAGGCTGATGCCGAGGCTCTTGCCGAGAAGCTGAACGCCGTATCGCTGACCATCCCCACGAAGGTGAGCTCCACAGGTTCCATTTATGGCAGTGTCAACAGCCTGCAGATTGCCGACGAGTTGCAGAAGCTGGGCTTCAATATCGACCGCAAGATTATCGTGGTGAAGGATGTTAAGTCGGTTGGCGAATATGTGGCTACCGTTAAGCTGCACAAGGAGGTTAGCGCTCAGGTTCCATTTACCGTGATTGCCGATGCGGCTCCAGTCGTTGAGGCAGCTCCAGTCGTTGAGGAAGCTCCCGCCCAAAAGGAGGAGGTTGAATTTGAAGAGCCCGAGATGGCTGACGAGGAGTAGTTCCCAGAGAGAGAGTAAAATAATTTTTTTGGTTGTGAGCTGGGGCATCGCGGTTTTGCGGTGTCTCAGTTTTTTTTTTTGCCAGGTACGCAGGGGGAGGGCGCGGGTGTGTCTGTGCGGAGAAAACAGAAGAGGGGACCGCACCTGTCGGTGCAGCCCCCTCTTTTTCAAACTTTTGTTCTCGTTATTGATTACTCAGCAGCGGGAGCATCGGCGCTCTCTTCCTTGGGGCACTGGCCTTCGCAGGCAGTGCTGTCCTTGCATGCGCCTTCGCAGGCAGTGCTGTCCTTGCATGCCTCGCCTTCGCCGGCAGCATCGCACTTCTCATCACATGTGCACTCCTTACATTCACCACCACAGGAAGCCTCAGTACCGCAAGCACAAGCGGCCTCTGCGTTCTCTGCCTGCTTGGCCTTGTTGCCACAGGAAGCGAATGAAACAGCTAAAACAGCTGCAAACACAAATGCTAACTTTTTCATTTTCTTTGCTTTTTTAACTAGTAAAACAATCAATTGCTTATAAAAACGCTGCAAAAGTACGTCAATTTTTTAATATGGCGTACGATAGAGCAACTTTTTTTCTCCTTAAACGCATTTTTTTCACATTTTTGTAATTATTTTGTCGTTTTCTCCTTCTTTTGCTCCTAAAAAAGGGTCTTTTTTTCCAAAATGCAAAAATGCAAAAATGCAAAAGGCCCTAATTCACCTCAACTGCATCGATTTTAGGTCAAAATTCAAAAATATCTTTCATGCGTCTTTGCTGATAATGAGGAAATTTATACTTTTGCAGATGTAAACTAAACAAAGATGGGCAATCTGGACCCCATAAGGCAGAAGATATACGAGATTCGGGGGCAGCGCGTTATGCTGGACTTCGACCTGGCATACGCCTACGGAGTAGACACAAGCCAGTTGAAACGGCAGGTACGTCGAAACATAGAAAGGTTTGAAGGAGAAGACTTTATGTTCGAATTCACTCGCGAAGAACTTTCAAGATGCCAAATTGGCACCATGAACATAAAACGAGGTCAAAACATAAAATATCTCCCCTTTGCTTTTACGGAGCTGGGAGTTGCGATGCTCAGCAGTGTATTGAGGACCCCTTCAGCCATACAGGTAAATCGCAGTATTATGCGTGCTTTCGTTGAGTTTCGGCATTTGGCATCATCCCTTCCTCTGCCCGACACATCTGCCGACATTGCCCAGCTGCGCAAGGACTTCGAGGAGCTGAAGCTGGATATCGAGGACATCCTGCACGACCAGAACGACATCAACGAGTCCACCCGCCTGCAGCTGGAGAACATCACCCTGGCCCTGGCCGAGATGCAGGCAGGCACTCAAAGCCGCAAGCCACGCCGCAAGATAGGATTCCGGCAGGATAGAGAAGAAAACTAATAACAAATTTTGTCATACCTTTTGGCAAATATAAGGGAAAAACAATTGATGAAATCTATAAGGAAGATGCTCAATATGTTTTCTGGCTCGCTAATAGTGATCGTTATTTTCGAATTGACTTTGCGTCCGTTGCCTGCTCGTAGAAGTACACGGCAACTCGATGATAAAGGCCGACATTAAGCCCGGGCTTCGCGCCTTCTACTGACAAATGGCAGTAAATTTTGCATTTTTGCATTTTTGCATTTTGCATTTTGCGTGTTTTTGATTTCATATTTGCCAAGCGACCCCATTTTTTTTGTGCTTTTTTGGCATCTTCTGATGCCGGTTTGCTGAATTTGTGCTATCTTTGCAGCATGAATATGATTGAAGGAAAGAAAGTCGCCTACTTTACGCTGGGTTGCAAGCTCAATTTTGCCGAGACGAGCAATGTGGGCCGGCAGTTGCGCGAGGCGGGTTTCGTAACTGCCAGGGCCGGGGAAGTGGCCGACGTTTGCATCGTTAATACGTGCAGCGTAACCGAGGTGGCCGATTCGAAGTGCCGCCAGGCTATTCACCGGCTGGTGCGCAGTCATCCCGGCGCACTGGTGGTGGTGACGGGCTGCTATGCGCAGCTCAAGCCGTCGGAGGTGTCGGCCATCGAGGGTGTTGACCTGGTGCTTGGCTCCGAGCAGAAGGGCGACATCGTGCGCTGCGTGTGCGAGCGGCTCCGGATGATGCCCGAGGAGCGGGCCCTGGCGGCCCACGAGAGCAGGGTGAGCAGAACGGCGGACATACGAACGTTCGTGCCCAGCTGTGCCTGTGGCGACCGTACGCGATACTTCCTGAAGGTGCAGGACGGCTGCGACTACTATTGCACCTACTGCACCATACCCTTTGCCCGCGGGCGGAGCCGCAACGGCAGTATTGCCTCGCTTGTGGAACAGGCCCGCCAGGCGGCAGAGGCCGGCGGCAGGGAGATAGTGATTACGGGTGTGAACATCGGCGACTTCGGCCGCTCCACGGGCGAGTCGTTCCTGCAGCTCATCATGGCTCTCGACCAGGTTGAGGGCATCGGGCGCTTCCGCATCAGCAGCATCGAGCCCAACCTGCTTACCGACGAGGTCATCCGGTTCTGTGCCCAGAGCCGGGCCTTCATGCCCCACTTCCACATACCGCTGCAGAGCGGGTCGGACGATGTGCTGCGCCTGATGCACCGGCGATACGATACCGCCCTCTTTGCCGCCAAGGTGGCCCGGGTGCACGAGCTGATGCCCGATGCCTTCATAGGCGTGGATGTAATAGTAGGTACGCGCGGCGAGACGGATGCCTGCTTCCAGGACAGCCTGCGCTTCATGCAAGGGCTGGACGTGGCCCAGTACCACGTCTTCAGCTACAGCGAGCGGCCTGGCACGAAGGCCCTGCAGATACCCCACCGCGTCCGGCCCGAGGAAAAGCACGAGCGCAGCCAGGCGGTGCTGGCATTGAGCGAGCAGAAGCTCCGCGCCTTCTACGACAGGTTTGCGGGGCAGACGCGCCCGGTGCTGCTGGAGCATTCGCGCACTCCCGGCCTGATGCACGGCTTTACGGACAACTATATTCGCGTGGAACTGCGGGCCGGAAACGGGCAGCCCGACAACGTCATCCTGCCCCTTCGGCTTGGTGGCTGGAACGAGGCCGGCGATGCGCTCATTGCGACTCTCCCAGGCGAATAATTAATAATTGAACCCTTGAACCTTTTGAACCTTTTGAACTTTTGAACTTTTGAACTTTTGAACTTTTGAACTTTTTGAACCTTTTGAACTTTTACCCCTCATGCGTTGCGCAGTAGTTATACTCAACTGGAATGGCCTGCAGATGTTGCAGCGTTTTATGCCCTCCGTGCTGGCCTGCACGCCCGAAGCCCAGGTGGTTGTGGCCGATAATGGCAGTACCGACGGCTCGCTGGCCTGGCTGGAGAGGGAGTACCCCCAGGTGCGCCGGCTCGCCCTGGACCGGAACTACGGCTTTGCCGAGGGCTACAACCAGGCCCTGGCCCAGGTAGATGCCGAGTACTACGTACTGCTGAACAATGATGTGGAAGTGACGGAGGGGTGGCTGGGCACCCTGCTCTCCTATATGGACCTTCACCCCGAGGTGGCAGCCTGCCAGCCCAAGCTGCGTTGCCAGTGGAAACGGGAAGACTTCGAGTACGCCGGAGCCTGCGGCGGCTTCGTCGATTCGTTGGGCTACCCCTATTGCAGGGGGCGCCTGATGGGAACGGTGGAGCGCGACGAGGGGCAGTACGACACGGTCCTGCCTGTCCTGTGGGCCACAGGTGCTGCCCTGGTCATCCGCTCGGCCGACTATCATCAGGCAGGGGGGCTCGACGGGCGCTTCTTTGCGCACCAGGAGGAGATAGACCTCTGCTGGCGTCTGCGCAGCAGGGGCAGGGGAGTGGTCTGCGTGCCGCAGAGCGTAGTCTATCACCTGGGAGGCGGCACGCTGCCGGCCGACAATCCGCGCAAGACGTTCCTTAACTTCCGCAACAACCTGCTGCTTCTCTACAAGAACCTGCCCCCCGAACGGCTCGCCCCCGTTATGCGCTGGCGCCTGTGGCTCGATGCCCTGGCCAGCCTGAAGTTCCTCGTCACGGGCCACTGGGGCAGCTTCCGCGCCGTATGGCAGGGGCGGAGGGCCTTCTACCGCATGCGCCCCCTCTTTGAAGCCGACCGCCGGCTGAACCTCTCCCTCAGCGTGCTCAGCCCCGTGCCCGAGCAAGAGGCGTTCAGCCTCCTATGGCAGTACTACGTCCGTGGCCGTCGCCGGTGGAGCCAGCTCAGGGGAGGGTGAGGAGAGGGTCTTCTGCCTTCTTCAGGCCGCCCATGCAGTCTTTTTGGCCAGAAACATATCTATACATAAAAAGGGGGGCTACGCGCCGCCGCATAAGATATGGACTCAGAGAATTTAATTCAAAGGGGGAAAGAGAAGGATCCCAAGGCTCTCGACATTATATATAGGACGTACTATCCTCTGATGGTTGGGGTATGCATGAACATCACCAGGGAGGACCGAGCTACGGCCGACGACCTTGTACATGATGCATTTATCCTGGCATTTGTGTCAATAGGCAGCCTCCGCGATAACTCAAAATTTCATGAATGGCTCACTTCCATTGTCAGGAATGTCTCGCTGAAGTATATAGAACAAAGAGACAGGGTTCATATCCTGCCTATTTCTGCGATTAAGGGTGAGGACGCTGTGTTTATTGACTCGTCGTCGGCGCCTGACGAGGAACTGAACTACAAGGAACTGCTTGAACTCATCAGCCAGCTTCCCGAGGGCTATAGCCGGATTCTGCGCCTTTCGGTTATCGAGGGCTTCTCACATAAGGAGATTGCTGAAATGCTGGGCATAGAGCCCCACAGCTCGTCCTCGCAGCTATCCCGTGCAAAACGCTTTCTGAGGCGCTTGATTGACAATCGTATGACAGGCCTTATCCTCTTGCTGCTCTTGCCTTTAGCATGGTACTTTATGTTCCGTCATGGAGAAACGCAACCAGTTGAAGTTGTGCAGGTAAGCACTAATACTGAGGAGCAGACAAGGCCGGAGCCGGCTGACGACTTTGCCGAACCGGCAGACAAGCTTACCGAGCCGGCTGACGACTTTGCCGAGCCGGCTGACAACTACAGATATAAGCCCCTTGCGCCTGACTCCGCTCCGAAGAGCGCAAGAACCGCTGGGGTTATACAGCCCGATAGTATCATTAAGCCTGATGCCGATTCTCTGTTCACAGGCCGCCAAACAGACTCAGGCAGAGAGATTCTCGCCCGCGAGGCCATTGAGGATTCGCCTGGCAATGCTCTCAAGGATTCGCTCAGCTCGCCAGTAATATTGCCCGAAATAAATGTTGCAGAAGTATTGGGCAAGAAGAAAAAGACCTGGCAATTCCTCGCTGCGGGCTCGCTGGGTCCTTCATTGGCTCAAAACGTTTACAAGCTGATTGCGACAAACCGTAGTTCCATAGGCTCCGGCTATCCCGACCCGGATGCGCCCACTGCCGAAGTGCCTGACTATATAACTACCTGGGAGGAATACAGCAGGTATCTGAAGGCCGTTTCCTCTCCAGCCGTTACAGCCGATACGCTCGAGCTTATTGAGATAGCACAACGAAATACGGGCAGGATTACGCAGAAGGAGCATCACGACAAGCCTATTACCTTCTGTATATCATTAACAAAGTCACTCCCCGGGAGTTGGACTCTTGAAACGGGGTTGCAGTACTCTATACTCAATTCGCAGTTCTCAATGGGGGAGAACGGCGACTCCATTGCCACGAAGCAGAGGATTCACTACCTGGGCATTCCGCTGCGCGCCTCGTACCGGTGGATTGACTACAAGCGCCTGTCGCTGTATAGCTCCGTTGGCCTGACTATGCACATACCCGTCTATGGAAAGGTGCGTGGCAGCTATTATAACGACTGCGAGAGCGTCTTCTCCGAAACCAAGCGCTTCAATCCCTCCCTGCAATGGCAGACGGGTGTAAGCCTTGGCATGCAGTATGAGTTTGCCCCCCACACCAGCCTGTTTGCGGAACCGTCATTCAACTGGTTCATCCCCTCTGGCAGCCACACCCACACGGCCTGGACCGAAAAGCCGTTCATGTTCACTTGCCCCTTCGGGGTCAGGATAACCTGGTAATGCCATAGCCGGGGGAAGCGGTCATTCCCTCCGGCTCAGGATGTAGAAGCAACTTGAACATAGGACGTCTCTCAGGTAGGGAATGCCTGAAACGGGGCGTCTCAGCTGGCGCGGCTTCAGGCCGAACTTGACCTTATAGTGCGGGTTGACGAGGTATAAAGTCCTGTCCCGAACCGTCAGGCCTTTCCGTTTGGCAAGCCTTTCAAAGGCTTCAACGGTAATCCTGGTTCTTCTTATCGAAAGCAATTCGCCCAGGCAGGCTTCGTCCTCCCCGGCTAACCTGATGAGAGCCCGGTACATGACTTCGGGCAGCAGGTGAATGAAGGGGAGGTGCGATAGTATCCTGTTCCTGCATATTTGCTGATGCCCGCCAAAAGGCATTTGCCACGCAGGGAATGACATGAAGATAATGCCGCCCTGGCTCAGAAAACCGGCAATTCGGCGTAAGAGCAAGCCCTTGTTGCCTATGTGTTCCAAAACGTCGTGGCATATAATGATGTCATACTGTTGGCCTGGTTCCTGGAGCTTGAATATGTCCTGCGCAATGAATTTGCCCCTGGCTTGCTCCGCTGTGAAGAACCGTCTGGCTTCCTCTATCCTGCACGACGCAATATCTACTCCTGTTACATTGCAGCCCAATCTGGCGAACGGTAACAAGTTACCGCCCTCGCCGCACCCTATCTCCATTACTCTCATGCCCGCCTTCACTTCGTGCCACCGGCTTATGTAGGGGATAAAGTAGTTTGTACAAGTCTCTGCCAGCTCATGAAAGTAGAGCTTTCTGTTGTTGTGACGTTCCTGCATCTTTACTGTTTTGTTTACTTTGTTTACGATAATGTTTGCTGTCTTGTCGCTATTATTGATATGGCAGCAAGCCGGCCGACTGCATAGGCAATATTTATTTCCGGGCGATGCAGTCTTTGGCGTGTTCAAAGTAACTATATAAAAGTGAAGCCTGTATAAAAAGGCGTAAACCAGTTCAATATGAAACAGTACGCAATTATAATCAGGGCAGCCCTCGTGGCTTTGCTTTCGGAAAGCACTTCCGGCCTGTACGCTCAAAACGACGCTAAGGGGGAGGGCGGGGGAATGCCTGTCGTTACAGAGGTTTGTGTTGCAAACATCGATCAGGTCATTGATTACTCAAACAACTACGGCAGCTGGGTCGAAGTATATAATCCTACAACCGAGGATGTCTCGTTGGACGGATGGTATATTAGCGACGATGCGCAACAGTTGGCTAAGCATAGACTTTCGGGCTATGGCATCCTGAGGCCCAAGTGCTATCAGTGCCTCTTTTTCGGACACAATGCTGCCGATGGCGAGTTTGGCCCCGATGCGGCAAGGCAAGTGAGATTCAAGCTGAACAGGGAGGGCGGCACTTTGTATCTGTCGAGGGACGGAGGCAGGGCCGATCTGACCGTGTCGTATCCCGAATCAGTTCCGCGTTGCAGCTATGCGCGAGTTAGCTTGGCGGGCAATGAATGGTCGTATTGCGGTTTGCCTACTCCCGGCCAGCCCAATGCAGGGCCTTACGCACAGGAAAGCCTGCCTGCCCCAGTCGTCGACTGCGATTCCAGGCTCTTTACCTCGGCATTCAACGTGCATGTTCAGGTACCTTCGGGCACAACCCTGCGCTATACAACTGATGGCAGTACGCCAACCCTTACGAACGGACAGGCAAGCCATGACGGCCTCTTCAAAGTCACAAAAACCACTGTGCTGCGCCTGCGGCTCTTCTCGGCCGGAAAACTGCCGGGCGCTGTAGTCACGCGCACCTATATATATAGGGACAAAGACTATTACCTGCCCATCGTGGCTGTCACAGCCGATCCGCGCAATCTCTATGACAACATGATTGGCTGTTACGTTGACGGCCTGAATGGCATAAAGGGCCGGGGCTCGGCCGCCAGGTCGAACCTCAACATGGATTGGGAACGTCCCGTCAACTTTGAGTACCTGACGGCTGAGGGAGAGATGGTCGTCAACCAGGAGGCCAGTTTCGAGGTGGCCGGTGGATGGAGCCGCCATTTCAAGCCTGCATCGTTCAAGGTGCAGGCCAGGAAACTGTATGACGGAAAGGGAAACTTCGGCTATCCTGTGTTCGCCAACAAGCCCTACCGGGAATACAAGCAGCTGCTCATACGCAACGGAGGCAACAACAACCGCACCGACGGAGGACCCCGCATCAAGGACGGCATAACCCAGCAGGTGCTGACCTCGAGCGGCTTCTACGTTGATGCACAGGAGTTCCAGCCCGTTCATGTATTCATCAACGGCAAGTACCTGGCCATGATGAATGTGAGGGAGCCTACGGGCCGGTTTCATGGTGCTGCCAACTATGGATACGACGATGACGAGATAGACGGCTTCGAGTACAGCAGCGGCCGTTACCGCCAGAGGGGCGGAACCCGCGATGCCTTCGACAGGATGATACAGCTCTCCTACGGCGCCGATACTGAAGACGGGTATGAACGCATTGCTGAAATACTTGACATCGACGAGTTTGCACGCTATATGGCTGCTGTATGCTACACCGGCACCAGCGACTGGCTGCTTAATAATAATAATGTAAAGGGCTATCGGGCTCGCGAGGACGGCAAGTTCCACTTCGTCTTCTTCGACCAAGACCTAACCTGGGAAAACACCAACAATACGGAGATGCTCGATGCCAATGAGATTGTGTACCTCTATCGCAACCTCAAGGAGAACAGCAAGTTCCGCAGGCTGTTCGTTACGGCCTTCTGCATCTTGCATGGCAGCATTTATACCCCCGAGCGATGCCGATACGTAGCCGACAGCATCTGTGCCCTGGTGAAGGATGCCCTGGCGATTGACGGCCGCTATACAGCCGCCACCTACACTAAATTGGAGCAGACAATGTGGGACGAGGGCCACAGGGAGGCCCGGATGCAGTCGCTGATGAAGTCGTACGCCCTCTCTGGCAGGGTCAATGTGCAGCTGGGCACGAACTGCCCGTTTGCGCGGATTCAGGTAGAGGGCATGGACGTACCCTTCAACAAGTTCTCGGGAGCCCTCTTCGCTCCGGTAACAGTAACTGCGGATGCGGCTGAGGGCTACAGCTTCGTAGGCTGGAGAGGGCAAAACGGGGAATGGCTGAGCCGCGACGGAAGGCTACAGGTCAGGGCGGACGGCGCCTATACCGCCGTCTTCGAGAAGGCGGCGGGGAGTAATCTTTCTCCCCTTTGCATCAATGAGGTCAGCGCAGCAAACGACGTCTATGTGAACGACTATGGCAAGCGGGCCGACTGGATTGAGCTGTATAACCGAGGGCCCGAGCCTGTCTGCGCGGCCGGGTGGTATTTCAGCGACGACGCGAAGAACCCCGCTAAATACCGCATTGATGCCCCGGCCGGGACAAGCACCCTCATACCGCCCGGCGGGCACCTGGTGGTTTGGTGCGACGGAAGGGCCTCCGCCACTCAGCTCCATCTGCCTTTCAAGCTGAAGAATGCAGAGGGCAGCATACTGACGCTGCGGTCCGATGACGGGAAATGGGGCGACGCCGTGCGATACAACGCGCATTCGTCCAGGGAAACGCTGGGCAGATACCCCGATGGAGGCCGTGGCTGGCGGGCATTCTATCATCCCACAATAGGAACCCACAACATGGCAACCACCTACGACAGCGCCCTTCCCACCGATTCAAACGCCATTCACACTCAGGCTCAGCCCGGCGAAGTAGTGAGCATCAGCTACTACACCGCCAGCGGCTTGCGCGTCCTTAATCCCGCCAGCGGCGTATATATCAAAGTCGTGCGCTACAGGGGCGGGCAGACGCAAACCCTCAAGGTCTGCTTGTAGCCTCCCCATAAAAGAAACATTCAGGGGAGCCTGCTTACGCCAAAACGGGCGGAGGAAAGTCCCTCTGCCTCGGGAAGAAAGTCCACGTCCCTCGGGAAGAGAGTCCCTCTACCTCGGGAAGAAAGTCTTTTCTGCCGGATTAATTTTCCGTTCAAAGACTTTGAACGTATGTTTCAGGTCTTTGAACGTACGTTTCAGGTCTTTGAACGGAAAATTGTACGGGGTATGGGGAAATTTCCTCCCCGATTGCGGAGAAAATAATCCGCAATACGTGGAGAATTAGCCCGTGGCGGAATTGTCGTCTTTACTTCTTTACTCCGCTTTTCCCTCCCCCCGCGCTTTTTCAGAACAGGGGCAGCAGTAGTGTCTGCTGCATGATGGTGCGTGCCAGGCGCTCGTGCCCTGCGCCGTTGGGGTGGAGGCGGTCGTGCTCAGGGTTCATGAAATACTGGCTGTGCTCGGGCAGGCTTGGCATGAGTCCGCTCAGGCTGAAGAGGTCGATGACGGGCACCGACCACAGCTGGCCCGCCTGGCGCACGGCTTCCACCAGGTCGTGTATGTAGTAGCCCTGGGCGTTGGGGTAGCTCTCGTCGGGCTGTATGTTCTTGTCGCCGAAGGTGGCGTAGCCGCGGTGGAGGGGCGTCATGAGCACAATCTGCTTGGTGGGGTAGAGCTGCTTCAGCTTCTGGATGAGCAGGTTGAGCCGCCCCTTTACGGTCTCTTGGCTCAGGATGGGCTGCCGGCGCAGGCGCTTCTCCAGGTGGCGAGGCTGTCCGGTGGCCACCTCCACCTCTTCTTCCCTGTAGCTGAAGAACTCGCCCAGGGGCAAGGAACTGTTATAGTCGTTGGTGCCCAGGAAGACAAGGATGGCATCAACCTCCTGCCCGTGCTCCTTGTATAGCTTGTCCACGCTGCCCAGCCCGTTCAGCAGGGTGAAGCCGCTCACGGAGTAGTTGTAGGTGGTGGTGCCCAGCCATTGCTCCAGCCAGCCCCAGTAGTGCTTCATGTCGCCCTGGCGCACGTTGGGGTCGGTAATGGAGTCGCCGATGTAACCTATCCTGGCTCCTGCCCAGGGGTGGGTGAGGGTTTGCGCCTGATTCTCTGCCCTGAGTGTCATGATGAGGCTCAGCAATAATAGGGCTATACCCAGTCTTTTCATTTTGTTTGTCGTTGTTGTGTACATATCTGATTAGGTTTAAAAGTTCGATAGTTCAGTAGTGCAAAGATACGACTAATATCCGAATCCTCCAAGCCTTGGCTCAAATTCCTGCAAAAATGTTTGGCCGGATGAATTTTTTTGTCTAATTTTGCGGCGTAGAATTATGAATTGTCCATCGGCTCTTTATCTCATCCCGGTCACGCTTGGCGACACACCGCTGGAGCGCGTTCTGCCTCGGTGGAATGCCGAGGTGGTGGGCGGAATACGCCATTTCATCGTGGAGAATATACGGTCGGCTCGCCGTTTCCTGCGGCAGATGGACCGCGAGTTCCCCATCGACGACTGCACGTTCATGGAGATGGGCAAGCATGCCGACGAGCGGCTCTTTGCCGGCTACCTGAAGCCCCTGGAGCAGGGCCTGCCCGTGGGCGTGGTCAGCGAGGCGGGCTGTCCGGCCGTGGCCGACCCGGGTGCGGCCGTAGTGGCCCTGGCTCAGGAGAGGGGCTTCCGCGTGGTTCCGCTGGTGGGGCCCAGCAGCATGATAATGGCCGTGATGTCGAGCGGCCTGTGCGGCCAGAGCTTTGCCTTCTGCGGCTACCTGCCCGTGGAGCCTGCCGAGCGCGCCAGGCGGCTCAAGGCCCTGGAGGCCAGGGCGTGGAACGAGGGGCAGACGCAGCTTTTCATCGAAACGCCCTTTCGCAACCACAAGTTGTTCCAGGCCCTGCTCTCCGCCCTGCGCCCTCAGACGCGACTCTGCATAGCCGCCGGCATCACCACTCCCGACGAATGGATTCTGACCCATACCATACGCGACTGGCAGCGGCTCCGCTTGCCCGACCTCAGCAAGACGCCCGCCGTATTCCTGATAGGTAAATAAAGTTATTATAGAAAATGAAAAAGATATTCCTTCTGATGTTGCTCCTCCTGCTGGCGGCAGGCGGGGCCCAGGCAAAGCGTTGGCGTGCGCGCCACGTAGTGGTAATAGGTTTGGACGGGTGGGGAGCCTACAGCGTTCCCCGTGCTCATGACATCCCCAATATACGCTGGCTCATGGAGCATGGCAGCTATTCCCTGCGCGACCGCGCCGTGCTCCCCTCCGCCTCGGCCATCAACTGGGCCTCTATGTTCAATGGCGCTCCCACCGAGATGCACGGCTACATGAAGTGGAACTCCCAGCGCCCCGACATCCCCTCGATGATCGAGAATGAACGGCAGAAGTTTCCCAGCGTATTCTCCATCATGCGCGAGCAGAACCCCGAGGCCGAGATGGGGTGCCTGGTGGAGTGGCCGGGCGTGCTCCATGTAATCGACACCCTGGCCCTCAACTATTGGGACCGCGCCGAGGATTACGAACAGGACCCCGATCACCTGACGCGCCTTGCCGAGCGGTACATCCTCGACAAGAAGCCCAACCTGCTGGCTGTATGCTACGTGGCTCTGGACCATGAGGGGCACGTCAACGGGCACGACACGCCCAAGTACTACGACATGCTGGCCTACCTGGACACGCAGGTGGGACGCGTCCTCCAGGCCATCCGCGATGCAGGCATGTGGGACGATACCGTCATCCTCATGACCGCCGACCACGGCGGCAAGGAAAACGGGCATGGCGGCTCCTCCATCCTGGAGATGGAAATCCCCTTCATCGCCTATGGCAAGGGCATCAGGCAGCAGGGCGAGATATCCGATGTTATCATGCAGTACGACATGGCTGCCACCATTGCCGAGGTGTTCCGCCTGCGCAGGCCCCAGGCATGGCGCGGACAACCCGTATGGAGCATCTTCAGCAAGAAGTAGTGCCCGCCGCCGCCGGGGGGCGTCGTGCCTTCTCCGCAGCTGGCCGTTCAGCTGAAGATAACGGTCTTGTTCTTGAAGGTCAGTATCTTGCGCTCGATGTGCTTGCTGACGGCGCGTGAGAGTACGATTTTCTCCAGGTCCTTGCCCTTCAGGGCCAGGCTCTCGGGCGTGTCCTTGTGGGTGATGCGGGCCACGTCCTGCTCTATGATAGGCCCGGCATCCAGCTCGGCCGTCACGTAGTGGCTGGTGGCACCTATTATCTTCACGCCCCGCTCCCATGCCTGATGGTAGGGCTTGGCGCCCACAAAGGCGGGCAGGAAGGAGTGGTGGATGTTGATGATATGGTGCGGATAGGCTGCTATCATATCGTCGCTGATAATCTGCATGTAGCGGGCCAGCACGATGAAGGTAACGCGCTCGCGCCTGAGCAGCTCCATCTCGGCAGCCTCCACCTCAGCCTTGTTCGAATGGTCTTTGCTGATGGACCAGACGTAGTAAGGGATATTGAACTGTTCGGCCACATAGCGCAGGTCTTCGTGGTTGGAGACGATGCAGGGGATGTCCACCTGCCACTCGCCGGCCTTGTAGCGGGCCAGCAGGTCGTAGAGGCAATGGCTCATGCGGCTGACGAAGATGGCCATGCGCGGGCGCTCGTCGGAGAAGTATAGGTTGAAGGTCATGCGATAGCGCTGCGCGTAGAGGGTAGTCATGTACTCGCATATCTTCTCCCGCGGGATGAGGAAGCGTTCCAGTTCCCACTCTATTCTCATGAAGAACATGCCGTCCTCGTGGTCAACGTACTGATCCAGGTAGACGATGTTCCCCTTGTTGTCTGTGATAAACTTTGTAACCTCGCTGATGATGCCCGGCTGGTCGGGGCAATATAGCAGAAGTATGGCGGTTGGTTTCATTAAACGATTTACTATTTGACGATTTACCATTTACTTACTCCATTGGAAGCGGTAGCAGAAGCGGCGGTTGGGAGCCGTGTCGCCCGTGGTGGACATAGAGATGATGTCGGTGCCCTGGGCATTGTCCGACCACTTGAAGTCGAACGACAACTCGTTGCCCCACAGCCCAAGTGCCTCGCGCGGAATGGAGAGCTCCAGCTGGTTGTCCTTCCAGCTGATGCTTGCAAACTGGTCGGCCGGATTGCTGCCGAGGGTACCACGGGCTGCTGGCAGGCTGCCGTCTGAGGGGTTCCTCCAGATGTAGCACTGGCTGCGGTTGTCGGTGCGGATGCCGCCAACTTCCACCTCGAAGCCCTGCCAGCCCGTCTGATGGTTCTTGTCGCCGTCGATGTGCAGGGTCATCCATTCCGTATCCAACAGAGCGCCCTGACCCTGATACTGAGGCTCCGTGAGGGGCTTGTCCGTCTGGCAGTAGAAGTAGATGTTCTTTTTGTCCACAGCCACCTTGCAGAGCACAATATCGTTGCGGCCCGACTGGTCGGTATAGTGCAGGTTGCCGTATCCGTCGTGGTCGCGGTGCAGCACATCGCCGCGGGTATCGCGATAGGTGGGGCTAACTGCCTCCCAGTCGCTGAAGTCGCCGTCGATGCTGATGCTACTGTATCCGCTGGCCTGGGGTAGCTCGCTGACGCCCTTGTAGCGGCGTATGTTCTGCACCATCTGCATGTAGTAGTTGTCGGTGAAGCCGCCCTTCATGGGCGCTATTGTGCGGCAGAACTCGGCATTGTACTGATCCACGAAGTAGAAGGGGTTCTCGCGCCCCAGGAAGGTGGTGGGCCCGGGCAGGGTGCCGCTGGGGTCTATGCTGCTGCGGTAGCGGCCTGCCGTCCATTCGTTCCAGTCGTTCAGATAGACGAAGTCGGGGTCAGCCTGCAGGCATTCCTCCCATCGGTCCTGGAAGTAGATGCCGTACTGCACGGGATTCTCCCTGACCTCTTTCAGCCAGGGCACGTAGGCCTTGTCGGGCATGTCGTACTCGTTCAGCTCGGGCTCTTTGTCCTGGCGAGTCCATGATTTTCCGATGATGGAGACGGGGTGCTGGGCGGGCGTGACGGCAAACTCCTCGAGCCGGCCGTTGTGCTTGGCGCAGAGTTCCTGGGGCGAGAGGTCGGCCACCCGCTTGTCACCCAGGTCCAGACCGAACGACCAGTTGTCCTCTGTGCCCACAAAGCGCTTGCCGCCCCATTCGTAGTAGCCCCACCACATATTCCGTAGGGTGAAGAACTGCTTCACCTCGGGCGAGTAGTCGTTCTTGTCCATGCCGCCGCCCGTATGGTTGGCATCTACATCGGGATTGGCATTGTAGAGCAGCAGGGGCTTTCCCTGCCAGATGAACCACGAGTCGCGGTAGCGGCCTGTCTTGTAATAACGGTCGTAGAGCTGCTGCACCACATTCGTTACGGGTCCGTTGAAGGCCCAGAAGCAGAAGCGGGGAACATCGTTTCCCATGCGCCGCATCTCGTCCATCTCCTGGAAGAGTACCTCCCATTCGTCCCAATAGTGTACGGCATTGGTTACGTCCAGAATCAGCACGTCAACGCCTGCATCGGCCAGCATACTCAGGTCGTGGCGCACCACATAGCGGTCGCGCGACAGGAAGTAGCCGTATTCGGGCTCGCCCCAATGATAGGTGCCGCCACCGTCCCATGCCTTGTTGTCCCATTGTGTGCGGGCCTGCGGGTCTTCATTAAGCACGCGGGTTACGTCGTGCCGGTAGGGGCGGCCGTTGTGGAGCCCCTGGGTGTGCCAGGTGATGTAGAAGAGGCCCACGGTGCGCGGCTTGTCTGTGCGCAGGGCACATTCCTGGCTGGTGGGCATCGTGCGCCCCAGGGCATCGGTGGCTACCCATGTATCGGCCATCAGGTGGCTGCCCTCGTTTTGAGCATGCAAGTCAGCAGCCAGTCCTGTTGTGGCAAGCAGGCTGAATAGAAGGCGCAGGGCCATGCGGCCCCCGCCTCTGCAAGTTGCTGTCATCATTTTCTGACTTGTCCTTTCCTTATTTTACTGCGGCGCAGACGCCTCTGAAGTAACCAATCGATTCGCGTATTTCCTCGAAGGGGTTGGTCATGTTCTTCTCGTACTCCAGGCTTACGGAGCCGGTGTACTTCACCTTGCGCATGATGCGTACATATTCTGGGAAGTCAATGACGCCGCGTCCCAGCTCAACCGAGCCGTTGGCCTTTGTGGTTCCGGTTACGTCCTTCATGTGCATGTCGAAGACGCGGGTGTGGTAGCGTTTCAGGTCCTTGAGCGAGTCGGCACCGTAGCGCAGGTTGTGGCCGATGTCCAGGCACATGCCCATGCGCGGGTCGCGATCCTTCACCTTCTCCCAGATAGTGGTGGCGTCGGGGTAGAGGTCGGGCATGTCGGGACCGTGCAGGTGGATGGCCAGCCGTATGTCATACTGCTTCACCTTGGTCTCTACGTAGTCCAGCAGGTCGTAGTTGGGTACGCCCACCAGCAGGTTCACGCCTACGCGCTGTGCATAGTCAAAGGCGCGGTCCACATCAGCCTGGCTTCTCATGTAGATGGGGCCTACGCCGTAGCCCGTTACGCCGTGGGCGGCCAACTTCTGGTGGAAGGCGGCTATCTGCTCGGCATTACTCTTCAGGGGCAGGTGGAAGTCCTTGATGCAGAGGTAGTGGACGTCCAGTTTCTGCATGAACTCCAGCGTGGTGTCGATGTCGAACTTCACGAAGGTGAAGCCGGCCATTCCCAGGTGGAAAGGCTCCTCGCGCGCGGGCTTCTTCAGCGTGGAGTTCTTCTGGTCGTTTTTCGGTTCATTGGCAGCTGCTGCAGCGGCCTGTACACCCTCGGGCACGCTCAGCGCAACTGCGCTGGCCAGGCCCGCTTTCATGAAATCTCTTCTGTTCATAGTTCGGTTGTGTTATAGGTTTAAGTGTGATATTTTATGTATCTTCTTTGAATTTTGTGAGGCTGGGATATGGGTTTACGACTTGGGAATGAGGCTGGACGTCTTGTGGCCCACTACAGTTCCGTTCCTGAAATATCCACCGCGCAACTGTATGGTTGTCTCGGGAGGCAGCAGCAGCGTGTCGCCACCGAGGTCGGCAACCTCCGTCAGTTCAAGGCGTCCGTTGGCGGGATAGGTTGCCGGGCGGACCTTACCGTTGATGCTCGGTGCTGACAGCAGGAACATGCCCAAGGCGAGCAGGGGCAGAAGTCTTCTTCCGGCCTTCATCTTGTCTCCCATACATCCTCGGTCGGTTTGCGTTTCTTCTCGGTAGCGGGCACGGCCGGATAACCCAGTGGTACCAAGGCCGCTGCTTCGTAGCCCTGGGGTAGGGGAAAGTTGCGGGCCAGCAGGGGAGCATCGAAGTTGCATACCCAGCAGGAACCCAGCCCCACCTCTGCTGCGGCCAGCACCAGGTGCTCTACGGCAATGGCGATGTCTATGTCGGCATGGTTCTTGCCGTCGCAGGGCCGCACCCAAGCCTCCTGTCTGTTCTGGCAGCAGACCACTATGGCCGGTGCGTTCCTAATCCATTCGCGGTTATAGCATTCGTGGAGTATGCCCAGCTCGGGCTGCCCTGAAACAAGTATGAATTTCCAGGGCTGGCGGTTCACGGCACTGGGTGCCAGGCGTACACACTCCTGGATGTACTCCAGTTTCTCCGCCTCGATGGGGCGGGATTCGTAGGCGCGGCAACTATAGCGCCTCTCACATAGTTCCTTGAAGTTCATATTCCTTGATGTATTGAAAAAGCCTTCTGTAGAAGGGATGTCGGCATAGGGTTTCAGCATCGCCCACGATGATGAGCTTCATGCGGGCACGGGTTATAGCCACGTTCATGCGGCGCAGGTCTCGAAGGAAGCCCACCTGGCCCTCCTCGTTGCTGCGCACCATGCTGATTACGATGATGTCCCGCTCCTGGCCCTGAAAGCCATCCACCGTATTAATGGTGACGAGGCTGCGCAGGGGTTTCCAGAAGGCGTCATGCTTGAACAGCTGGCGCAGCAGTTGCACCTGGCCTTTGTAAGGGCTTATCAGTCCTACGTCAATGCGTTCCTCCAGGAACCGTTCCTTCCCAATCTTCAGTATGTATTGTTTCAGGGTTACAAGCGTCTGCCGCGCCTCCTCTGTATTCTGCTTGCTCAGACCGTAAACGCTTTCTCCGGCTGATTCCTCTGGGTCGGATGGTGCTTCCGGAGTTATCCATTCAACTGCACTCTCCCAATCCAGTATGCTGCGGTACTTCACGCTTGGGTCGCTCTTTAGCTGTCCGCCATAGAACTCGCGGTTAGGGAACTGCATGATTTCATCGCACATACGGTACTGCACCGTCAGCAGGCTTACGGCCCGGGGCTTCTGCTCCACAATCTGTTGCATCAGGGTGTGGTCCAGCCCGCCAGCCAGTGCTTCGGGGCATTTTATGGTGGGCGGCAACTGGCGGTGGTCGCCTGCCAGGATGATACGGTCTGCCTTTTGGGCCGCTATCCAGCAGGCAGCCTCCAGGGCCTGTGCGGCCTCGTCAATGAACAGCGTGCCGAAGTGGCGTCCCATGAGCAGGTGGCTTGCGCTGCCCGTCAGCGTGCAGGCTATGACGCGCGCCTCGTTGAACAGGCTCTCGTTGATTTCATATTCCAGTTCTGTGGCCCGCTCCTTCAGGCGTGCAATTTTCTGGTGCCGCCCCTCGCGATTGCCAGACCCGCCTTCATACAGTTCGCGTATGGCCCGCCTTATACTCCACAGTTGGGTGTAGCTGGGGTGTGCCTCGAAGCGGCGCTCGTAGGTGTCGCCCAGCATTTTGTCGGTTACCCGAGAGGGGTTTCCGATGCGCAGCACGTTTACGCCGCGGTCGGTGAGTTTCTCGGCTATCCAATCGACGGCCATGTTGCTCTGGGCACAAACCAGTACCTGCACCTCACGTCTCAGTGTCTCGTAGATGGCTTCTACCAGGGTTGTCGTCTTTCCCGTTCCCGGTGGTCCGTGCACTACGGCCACATCCTTGGCCCAAAGCACCTCGTTCACGGCTGCCTCCTGAGATGGATTCAGCCATGGAAAGCGAATGGGCTGGAAGGTGAACTTGCGGGCGGGCATGTCTGTATGGCAAATGTCGCGCAGCTCAGCCAGGCGTCCGCTGCGGGCTGTCGTTACGCGGTCCAGGGCCTCGAACATCAGCCGGTAGGTGTATTCGTCCAGATAGAGCTGAACGCCTATGCGGTTGGCCGACTGAACACGTACGACGGCATCGCTGCTGGGCATTGCTATGACCATGCGGTCTCCTTCTACATAGCTCACTTGAGCCACGAAGTTCATGTAGTGCAGCATCCCGCTGGCATCTTCCTCAAAGAAACAGACTGGTTTAGACGGCTCAAACTGATGGTCAATGTCCAGGTCCTCGGTGCGCTCCACCTCAATAACCTGCTGGTCCAGCGAGTTGAAGTAGCTCCGACCTACATGCAGGGGATACCAGCACAGGCCCTGCCGCACTTTGCGCTGCACGCCCATGTTCTCCGTCTGCCTCTGGAACAACTCTTTCTCATATTCATATTCCTTCAGCAGCATTGCCTTCTGTCGCAGAAGTTCCTGAATCATGCTGCAAAGTTAACATGAAACTGCGTCATTTACGAAAGAAAGCAGATTTTTTTTTGATTATTCTTTGTTTATTGCCCTTTGGTCTTCTTCTTGAGCAACTTGGCATAGCTCTTTCAGGTTTTTTTTCGACAAATAAGGCTATTTTCCTTTAATAATGATAGGCATATCGTTTTTTTTTTTGTATTTTTGTAGCCAATAATGCCCAAAAGGGATATAAAAAACCGTAAACTAATATAAACAACTTATAAAAGGTATTTAACTTAATTATGGAATTTTTGGATTGGTTAGTCATTGCGGTGTTCACAGCAGCACTCGTTGGCATTGTTGTGTGGGTGGTTCGTCAGAAGAACGACAACTCAGCCGACTATTTCTTGGGTGGAAAGGATGCAACATGGATTGCCATCGGTGCCTCCATCTTCGCCTCTAACATTGGTTCGGAACACTTGATTGGCCTGGCCGGAGCTGGTGCTTCCAGTGGTATGGCTATGGCCCATTGGGAGATTCAGGGCTGGATGATTCTGATTCTTGGCTGGGTCTTTGTTCCCTTCTATTCGCGCAGCATGGTCTATACCATGCCCGAGTTCCTGGAGCGCAGGTATAACTCTCAGAGCCGCATCATCCTGTCCGTCATCTCGCTCATCAGCTATGTGCTGACGAAGGTGGCCGTAACCGTCTATGCGGGCGGTCTGGTCTTCCAGCAGGTATTCGGCATCAAGGAACTCTGGGGCATCGACTTCTTTTGGATAGCAGCCATCAGTCTGGTGGTCATCACAGCCCTCTATACAGTGTTGGGCGGCATGAAGAGTGTGCTCTATACCTCTGTCCTTCAGACCCCCATCCTTCTGCTCGGCTCGCTCATTATCCTTGTGCTGGGCCTCAAGGCCCTGGGCAGTTGGGACCAGATGATGCAGCTCTGCGATGTGAAGCCTGCCTACGAGGGTGCGCAGGGCACGATGATACACCTGATGCGTTCCAACAGCGACCCGCAGTACCCCTGGCTCGGTGCCCTTATCGGCTCGGCCGTGATAGGCTTCTGGTACTGGTGTACCGACCAGTTCATCGTGCAGCGTGTGCTGTCGGGCAAGAACGAGCGCGAGTCGCGCCGCGGTACTATCTTCGGGGCCTACCTGAAGCTGCTGCCCGTCTTCCTGTTCCTGATTCCCGGCATGATAGCCTTTGCCCTGCACCAGAAGTATGCGGCCGACGGCGGCTTCCTGCCCCTGATGGCTAACGGATTGCCGAATGCCGATGCAGCCTTCCCCACCTTGGTGGCTAAACTCTTGCCTGCTGGTGTGAAGGGTCTGGTGGTGTGCGGCATCCTGGCTGCCCTGATGTCCTCGTTGGCTTCGCTTTTCAACTCCTCGGCCATGCTCTTTACAATCGACTTCTGGAAGCGACTGAAACCGCAGACCAGCGAGAAGAACCTGGTGCGCATCGGTCAGATTGCCACGGTGGTCATCGTGGTACTGGGCATCCTGTGGATTCCTATCATGCGCTCGGTGGGCGACGTACTCTATACCTATCTGCAGGACGTGCAGTCGGTGCTGGCTCCCGGTATTGCTGCTGCCTTCCTGCTGGGTGTCTGCTGGAAACGTGCATCTGCCCGGGGCGGACAGTGGGGCTTGCTCTCGGGCATCATCATCGGCTTGACGCGCCTGGGTGCCAAGATATACTACAGCAACACACCCGATGCAGCCGACTCTTGGTTCAAGAGTGTGTTCTACGACTATAACTGGCTCTTCTTCTGCGGTACGATGCTGGCAGTATGCTGTCTGGTGGTTATCATCGTCAGTCTCTGCACGCCGGCCCCCGATCCCCAGAAGATTCGTGGCTTGGTGTTCGGTACCAGCACGCCCGAGCAGCGGGCTGCCACACGTGCCTCCTGGAATGGGTGGGATGTCTTCCACACTATCATTATCCTGGGTATCACCGTAGCCTTCTATATCTATTTCTGGTAGAAAAGCCCTTCTGGCGTTGAACCTTTTGAACGTTTTGAACCTTTTATCTTATGTTGGAAGAACTGAAGCAGAAAGTATTCCAGGCTAATCTGGATTTGGTAAGACACGGACTGGTCATTTTCACCTGGGGCAACGTCTCAGGCATTGACCGCGAACGGGGTTTGGTGGTTATTAAGCCATCGGGTGTCAGCTATGACACGATGAAGGCCCAGGATATGGTGGTCGTAGATCTGGAAACGGGTAGGGTAGTAGAAGGCGACCTTAATCCCTCCTCCGATACGCCCACACACCTGGTGCTCTACAGGGCCTTCCCCAATATCGGGGGAATTGTGCATACACACTCCACCTACGCCACGGCCTTTGCCCAGGCCGGACGCGACATCCCCAATATCGGCACTACGCATGCCGATTATTTCTATAAGGATATCCCCTGCACGCGCGATATGACCGAACAGGAGGTGAAGGGGCAGTACGAGTTGGAGACGGGTAATGTAATCGTGGACGAGATCCTGAACATCCGTAAGATCAATCCCGACCATACGCCTGCCGTACTGGTCCGTAACCACGGTCCTTTCTCGTGGGGCACCAGTCCCGATAACGCTGTCTATAATGCCAAAGTCATGGAGCAGTGTGCCAAGATGGCCTTCGTGGCCTTCTCGGTCAATCCTGCCCTGACGATGAATCCGTTGCTCATCGAGAAGCATTATCAGAGGAAGCACGGACCCAACGCTTATTACGGGCAGACAAAGTGATGACAATGGAAAATGTAAAATGGACAATGGACAAATGGACAATGGGCAATGGACAATTGAAATTGAAAAGGTATGCGGAACAATGTTGTGTTAGATAAAAGTTTTGAATTTGCTGTCAGGATAGTTAACCTGAAGAAATATCTTAACATATCTAAGCAGGAACGCATTTTGGCAAGTCAATTATTGCGCTCAGGTACCAGCATTGGAGCAAATGTCACCGAAGCGGACCAGGCTCAAAGCAAGGCGGACTTTATCGCTAAAATATGTATCGCTAACAAGGAAGCACATGAAACCCGCTACTGGTTAAGGCTACTTCATGAGACAGAATATATCAATGATGAGGAGTTCTCCAGCATAATTAACGATTGCCAGGAACTCATAAGGCTACTTCAGTCTATAATTAAATCAGCGAAAGATAAGAAATAACTAACATTAAATTTATTAACACCGGCAATTGACAGTTCACAATCGGATGGTATGTAAATCATTGTCCATTGTCCATTGTCCATTGTCCATTTAAACTTAAATTACTATGTACAAAGACTTAGAAATTTGGTGGGTAACTGGCGCACAGTTACTCTACGGAGGCGATGCAGTAGTCGCAGTGGATGCACACTCGAAGGAAATGGTCAAGGGCCTGAACAAGAGCGGCAATATACCCGTGAAGATAGTCTATAAGGGCACGGCCAACAGCTCGAAGGAGGTAGAGGCCGTTATGCTGGCTGCCAATAACGACGAGCGTTGCGCAGGCATCATCACCTGGATGCATACTTTCTCGCCGGCTAAGATGTGGATAAAGGGCCTGCAGCAGTTGCAGAAACCCCTTCTGCACTTCCATACCCAGTTCAATGCCGAGATTCCCTGGGATTCCATCGATATGGACTTCATGAACCTTAACCAGAGCGCTCACGGCGATATCGAGTTCGGACATATATGCACCCGTATGCGCATTCCTCGCAAGGTCGTTTGCGGCTACTGGAAGGATGAGGCTGCTCAGCAGAAAATTGCCGTCTGGGCCCGTGTGGCAGCCGGTGTGGCCGATGCCAGACAAGTGCGCTGCCTGATGTTCGGTATGAACATGAATAACGTGGCCGTGACTGATGGCGACCGCGTGGAGTTCGAGCAGAGGATGGGGTACCATGTTGATTACTACCCTGTAAGTTCCCTCATGGAGTATTATAAGAATGTGACCGACAAGGAGGCCGATCAGCTTGTTGAGGAGTATAAGAAACTCTATACCATAAAGATTGACGAATCGGGCGAGGAGGTGTATTGGGAGAAGGTGAAGAACTCTGCCAAGGCTGAGATAGCACTCCGCCGCGTACTTAAGGACGAGGGTGCAACGGCCTTTACCACCAACTTCGACGACCTGGGTGGTGCAGACATCAACGACCCCAACTTCGTGGGCTTCGACCAGATTCCGGGCCTGGCCTCGCAGCGTCTGATGCAGGAGGGCTATGGTTTCGGTGCTGAGGGCGACTGGAAGACGGCCTGCCTCTATCGCACGCTGTGGGTCATCTCGCAGGGACTGCCCACAGGCTGCTCTTTCCTGGAGGACTATACGCTAAATTTCGCTGGCGACCGCTCGTCGTGCCTGCAGAGTCACATGCTCGAGATCTGTCCGCTCATTGCTTCCGACAAGCCCAAACTGGAGGTTCACTTCCTGGGTATCGGCATCCGCAAGCAGCAGACGGCTCGCCTCGTCTTTACCTCCAAGGTAGGTCGCGGCATAAAGGCTACGGTAGTTGACCTGGGCAACCGCTTCCGCCTCATCTCTCAGGAGGTTGAGTGCATCGAGCCCAAGCCTATGCCCCATCTGCCCGTAGCCAGCGCCCTGTGGGTACCTCAGCCCTCGTTCGAGGTGGGTGCCGGTGCATGGATACTGGCCGGCGGAACGCACCATAGTGCCTTCTCGTACGACATTACCGAAGAATACTGGGAGGACTTCGCCGAGATTATGGGCATAGAGTACGTTCGTATTAACAAGGAGACTAAGACCAGCGACTTCAAGCAGCAGCTTCGTAACAACGAAGTTTACTATATGCTGAACAAAGCGCTTCGGTAATTTTCAGCCTACAAAGGCCAATGACCAACGAACTTTTGAACCTTTGAACCTCATTATATGAAACAAGTGATAGAATCCGGGCAGGCCATACTCGGCATAGAGTTTGGCTCTACCCGCATCAAGGCTGTCCTCATCGACCAGGAGAACAAGCCCATAGCACAGGGAAGCCATACCTGGGAAAACCAGCTTGTGGATGGCCTGTGGACCTATAGTATCGAGGCTGTCTGGAACGGTCTGCGGGACTGTTATGCCGACCTGCGCCGAAATGTGCTGGAACAGTACGGCTGCGAGATAGAAACGCTGGCCGCCATAGGCTTTTCGGCCATGATGCACGGCTATATGGCCTTCGACGAACGGCAGCAGATACTGGTACCATTCCGCACCTGGCGCAATACCAATACGGGTCCAGCCGCAGCCGAACTCTCGAGGCTCTTTAATTATAACATTCCCCTGCGCTGGAGTATCTCGCATCTCTACGAGGCTATCCTGGAAGGCGAGGAGCATGTGCCGGCCATCAAGTATCTGACCACCCTGGCTGGCTACGTCCACTGGCAGCTGACAGGACAGTTCGTACTGGGTGTGGGCGATGCATCGGGCATGATTCCTGTAGATCCTGCTACAAAGACCTACGATGCCCGGATGGTACAGCAGTTCGACCAGTTGATAGCTCCCAAGGGCTTCGGTTGGAAGCTGCTCGATATCCTGCCCCGCTCGCTGAATGCTGGAGAGGATGCAGGCCAACTAACGCCCGAGGGGGCTCGGTGTCTCGATGTCAGCGGCCATCTGAAGCCCGGCATACCCCTCTGTCCCCCAGAGGGTGATGCAGGCACGGGTATGGTGGCAACCAATGCGGTTCGCCAGCGTACGGGCAACGTGTCGGCCGGTACCAGTTCCTTCTCCATGATTGTCCTGGAGAAACCGCTCTCCAGGCCCTACGAACCCATCGACCTGGTTACTACGCCCGACGGCTCACTGGTGGCTATGGTACATTGTAATAATTGTACGTCCGACATCAATGCCTGGGTCGGCATCTTCCGCGAGTACCAGAAGCTCCTGGGCGTTGAGCAGACCACCGACGAACTGTACGGCACACTGTTCCGCATCGCAGAGCAGGGCGATCCCGACTGCGGCGGCATTGTATCTTACAACTACTTCTCGGGCGAGCCTGTGGCCGGACTGATGGACGGACGTCCCCTTTTCCTGCGCTCGGCTACCGACCGCTTTACGCTGGCCAACTTCATGCGAGCCCATCTATATGGTGCTATTGGCGTGCTGAAGCTGGGCAACGACATCCTCTTCCAAAAAGAGCATGTGGCAGTGGACCGCATCATGGGTCACGGAGGCTATTTCACTACGCCGAAGGTTGGTCAGCGCATGCTGGCTGCTGCCCTGAACTCGCCTATCAGTGTTATGGAGACGGCTGGCGAAGGTGGAGCATGGGGCATTGCCCTTCTGGCTGCATACGCCGTGAATAATCCTGCTGGGCTGAGCCTGCCCGACTATCTTGACCAGGTAGTCTTCGCAGGCAACACGGGTACCGAGGTACGGCCTGCGCCAGAGGATGTGGCCGGTTTCAATCGCTATATCGAGAACTACAAGGCTTCCCTGCCTGTAGAGCAGAAAGCCACTGAATGCAAAAAATGAACTCTTGGAGCAGCGAGTGCCATTCAAGTTTACTTGAAGATGGCCGAGTCGCGACAAGAGCCGAACGAAGCTCAACCTTTTGAACCTTTTGCGCTCGGCGAGCAAAGCGAGACGCTTGCTACCGCAGGGACGCAAGAACCTTTTCAACTCTTGAACCTTTTGAACTCTTGAACCTTTTGAACTCTTGAACCTTTTGAACT